>JBHHYR010000001.1:0-85068 GCA_046757585.1 Binatia bacterium
AAAACCATACCAGCGGAAGGGACGGATGGGGGGCGGCCCAAGTTCCCCGAAGATTGGGTCATGACCTTCGACGACATCAATCTGCCAAACACCGATGCTGATGATCCAGAGAACTATGAGATCGTCAAGTCGCTGAGCCTTCTCAATCCGGCCACGAAGAATGACGAGCCGGGTCCGAATGACCCGGAGCTCCACTACGTCCGCTACAGGATCAAAAGAGCTAGCCAAGGAATAGGGGCCCAGCTCCCTAACGGAAAGTTTCCCAAGGCGGTGAAGCATGTGAAACGGCAGTGGGAGCTCACGAACCAGTTCGGCACCATAACCGTAGACTCGATCAAGGTCGCCGGCCTCATGGTTCCGACGGCCAAAGCTGAGAGCGGCACGGCAGCGCCTCCCCCGACTGACGCGACTCACTTCAAGTGTTACAAAGTCAAGCCTGCCAAGGACACTGTGACAGAGCAGACACCCACAGGACAGGGAAGGAAGTTTGACCGGAGTATTCAGGCCCTCTTTCAAGACCAGTTTGATGACTGTGCGACTGACCTGTCTTTTGCCGGCACTGCGGCGGCGGGAAAGTGCCTCTACCGCTTTCTCAAACCTCTTGAGCTCTGCAACCCGGTGATCAAGAGCGAGGTCGTACCGCCTCGGGAGACCAAGGCGACCATTGATGGGTCAACGCCCACCGCCGCGGATTCTCTGCTCTGCTATAAGATCAAGGTTGCGTCCAAGATCAGAAGCACGACTGTTGCGGCGTTGGTGGGGCAGTCCGAGGGCTCCAGGATCGTTCCGGCGCAGACCAGGCATCGGCGTCGACTCAATATAAGCATCGCACCCGGGAATCGGTTCCCGGCCCCGAGCAGACTAGACACAAAGAAGGCAGAGATGGCGTGCATCCCGACCACGGTCGGCGTAATTTCACCACTCCCCTGAGGACAGGACGTCTGCTGACTATTCCCGTCATCGGGAAACTAGGTCAGATCTGGGGACCAATGACTGACTGACGGTGCCCCGGGGGCCGCGCTTCCTGCGGGGGTAGGTCGATCTCGTCAATGACAACCAACGCCTCTCGGAGGTATTGTCAAGCGTTGTGGATGAATCGGCCTGATCAGGCGGCTTCCTTCACACCATCTCTGTCGTTTTCTGCGTTGCGGCACGCCATCGACAAACTTCACCTCGGCCCGGACGAGCGGCAGCACATGCGCCGCCGCGCAACTTGCGCCACCCCACTGCTACTGTCGGCCATCACCAACAACTTGTACTCCTGCTCCCACGCCGCTGTCAGCCGCCTGATCGTGGTCGGTGACAGCCCGGCCGCATCTTCGCCCCGCAGGGCCGGGCGCTCGTGGTGCGCAACGGGCACGCCCGGCCGCGGAAGGCGACGGTCGGCGCGGGCCACGCGCTCACTTCCACCGCTGCCCGCAGCATGCGTTGAGCTTTCCGAGCCGCGCGAACTCGTCCAACGTCAGCCCCACAATCTCCTCTTTCCCTTCGCGGCCTTTCTTCCTCTATGCTCACCATCGGCGGCGTGTCCTTCCTCCCCGAGTTCACCTTAGGGGGCTCGTGGTTGAGATCGCACGGAAGGCCGCGCAGCCTTTCTCGTTCCGGCCAATCCACAACTTGTGGCTATAGCTCTCTCATGGCGGCCCGCATGTGCCACCAGGACAATCGCCTTGAGAGATGCAGGGCGCGCCGTCGTTGGTGCCGCCAACGCAGAACTGGCGCTTGGCTGATGGTACGCAGAGCACGTTTGGTTTGGAGACGGTCAGTCGTTGGACGCCGAACTGATTCTCCACCTCCACGTCACGCGACTCAAAGCGTGACTGCTTCGGGTCTGTCCTCGCGTCCTTGATCTTGTAGCAGACCAGGTGGTTGCGCTCGTTGAAGTTCTCGTCCTCGCCTCCCTTGTCTGTGGGGTTGCAGAGCAGAAACGGCCGCTTGACATCGGTCACCTTCGTCTCAAACTGATCCTCAAGGGTTCTTCGAGTGGACACCTTTTTGGCACCCTTCACCTTGTAACATTTGAAGTGAGGGCAACATGTCGTGGTGAGGATCATGAAGTCGACGCCGGTGTCGTCCTGTATGAAAACGTCCAGCTCTCCCTTGTCATTGACTAGGTCGAGAATGTTCGTCAGCCCGGTTACTTCGTCGGGTGGTAGGTTCGCCAGATCCAGGGTGAACGTTACGGCAGGTCCGCCACCCGGCCATTGCCCCCCGGCCTCTGGCAGACTCGATATAGGCACCTTCCAGCCCGGGATTAGGCCTCCGGTTCCTGTCCGTCCCTTGTCAACCAAGGTAAGGCGATCGTTGTTTGCTAACGTCGAAGGCCCCGGCTTTGCCCGGATCTCGAGCGTGGCGCCGCAGATGACGCCCAGGTCCTGAAAGGTGTGGCCAAACCAACTGTCCAATGGTGTTGAATCAACCCCTGGAATTTCGTCGAAGTTGAGCGGTACGCCTGGTACGCTCTTGGCCTGGATGAACTGGGTCAGATCTGCGTCTGGAGATGCCGGCTCAGAAGGTTTCTGAAAGTCGTCGTTCGTGCCGCCGAAGTAGACCTTCTCGCAACCGCAGCAGGTGGTCGTCAGAACAAGATCCAGCACACCGGTATCATCCCCTGTCAAGATGTCCAGGAAGTTGTTACTGTTCAGATCGTCCAGCAGGCTACCACCTCCGGGAAGATTACCGAGGTCTAGCAGAAACATTGTCTCGGGATCGCCCTTGACCCACTTCAAGTTAGCGCTGACAGCTTCAGGCAGCTTGTTAAACCTTTGACCGAACGCGAAGCTGGACGACCCATCGATGAAACCCAGGTTGAGGTTGTCGTTCTTTGCCAACGCGCCCGATGCGTCGCTCGTAGGTCGCGCTGTGACCTTGAGGGTGGCGCCGCAGATGTTCGGAGGAACAACAAATGTATGGCAGAAGCGGGTGTTCGCAGGGGCTGCACCTTCACCCGGCACCGCCCCAATATCAAGGCCGCACGGAAAGGCGGCGACGAGCGCCGCGCTCGGAGTCGCTAGGTGTGGATCAATAAGGGACCGGCAATCGCAAGGTGGCAGCGTGCAGTTGGCGCAGCAGGAGTCGCCGCTACTGACGTTGCCGTCGTCACACTGCTCGCCAGGGTCTAGGAAGCCGTCGCCGCAGATGGCGTTACCCTCCGTGTCAGCAAGAACGACGATTGACAGGACAATCGAGACGATGGCGATGTAATGGCCGATGACTTTCATGGTGGCTCCTTTCTCCAACGGCGTTGAGGCGGGCCCCATTTAAAGTCTTGTTCAGGAGGCTCGGGTGCCTTGAGGACACCACCTGCTTGCCAACATTGTTGTTGCTTCCGAAAATTCCCACCGTATGAGCTTGACCCTCCACAAGAGGGTATTTGTGCCCCTGGTAGTTGTACCACGGCATCAGCGACAGGGGCTTTTTGACCTTGAAGTGCCGCCGAACTCAGGTGAGAAGAAAGCCGAACGCGAAGGGGATGTGTTGCGGATTTTGCCCCCAGCGATTCCGGACCGACGGACGCGTCACTTGGACGTCAACCGAAAGCCCACTGCTGTCAACGCTCGGAAACTGATCCTTATCAACGCTCTAAAATTGACCCACCCCTGCGCCGTTCCTTTTTCGGTGCGCTTGTTCCGTGCTGCCATTGTGGCGAGCACGGAGAGAGCCCGGTAGGGGGACCGGGTGTCCACCACGACGTGCGCACGCAGACCGCCTCCCCTTCCAAACCGGCGCGCTAGGATGCCCCCAGGTTCGACGATCGCGGCTGCGGACATCCTGACATCCGACCAATGCAGCGGCATTTGTCGGCTCAGTGCTCGGCCGCAGCGCCGCTGCCCGCGAGCGACCGCTCTCGCAGCTTGCGAGTCCGGCCCGAATCCCGTTTGACCGGGCTGCTACCAAAACGATACACGATACAAGGAGGGTCAATCCTAGCCGCTAGGACTTTGACGCGTCTGAATTGACTGAGGTGCGGCAGGTGTTGAGCAATAGTCCGAAGATGACAATGCATCGGGGCCGTACCCCCTGCTGTGGACTTTCGACCGGACGACCCGTGACCAGATTGCCCGGGTCGAGTTCCCCTCGAAGCCTCGCTTTGGCCGGACCCACGCCTGGGCACGCCAGCGATGACTGAGCGGATGCGTCTCGGTCTCCTGCTCGGCGGTATCGCGGATGCTGGCGCGCTGGGTGTGCTGGCGGCGGAAGCGGAAGCACTCGGGTTCGACTCACTCTGGGCTGGTGACCACATCGTGTTCCCCGCACCCATCCTGGACCCCTTGCAGGTGCTGGCGTGCTTTGCGAGTCACACCCAGCGCGTGCAACTGGGCACTTGCGTGTACCTCCTGCCCCTCCGCCATCCGACGGTCGTGGCCAAGATGGTGTCCTCGCTGGACGTCATCACCGGAGGCCGGATGATCTTCGGGGTTGGCGTCGGCGGCGAGTTCCCGGCCGAGTTCCGAGCCAGCGGCGTGCCGGTGAACGAGCGGGGCGCACGAACCAATGAAGCCATCACGATCCTGCGCCGCCTCTGGCAAGGGGAGGAAGTCGAACATGCCGGGCGCTTTTTTCAGATAGGCCCTGTACGGCTCCAGCCCGGACCGGTGCAAGGCGGGGGGCCGCCGATCTGGATTGGTGGCCGTTCGGAGGCCGCGCTGCGGCGTACGGCACGCTGTGGTGACGGGTACGTTGGCTACCTGCTGAGTCCTGACGGTTTCTCCGAGCGCGTGGCGCGCATTCGCGCCCTCGCGGCGGAGCAGGGACAGCCCAAGCGGCCGATTGCGGCGGCTCTCATGACCTTCGCCATCGTCGACCGCGAGCGCCGAGCGGCCCTCCAGCGGGCCGGCGCAGTGCTGGGGGCCATGTACGGCCGGGACATGGAGCACGCCGCCGCCCGCTACTGTATCGCGGGGTCCCCCCACGACTGCCGCGCCGCCGTTGCGCGCTATGCTGCAGCGGGTGTCCAGCACCTGATCTTCACGCCGCTTGCTTACGGCGATGCTACCATCCCGCAGATCCGGGCGCTTGCAGACGCACTCGAAATCCGGCCAGAGAGCGGGAGCGGTGCGCAGTGAGCTGTGCGACGAGGAGAGCCCCCTGTGAACTACCACCTCCGACGGTGGAACAGTCCCGCGGGAAGGCCCGCCGGTCCGTCCCGCGAAGAGGCGAGACGGACGTGGCATACGTGCAACGCGTGTGCTTGACAAAGGGGGGATGTGAACGCGAACCTTTGAGCAATCTGGGCACGCGATCGAAACGTAGTATGAGACGGTGGCAGCGCACCCCCAATGTGGGGAATGAAGTGGCGAAGAGGTCTGTGCCCGTCTGGGCCGCGCTCACGGCCCTGCTCTTAGCGGCATCGCTTGGCGTGCCGCTGCCCGGCGTGGCGTGCGCGGCTGGCCTCCAGGGACCTGCGGTACTGTCCATCGGAGGCGAGCAACGCCCGCTGGTGACGTCGGGGGATCGGCTTGCCCGCAGGGTTCAGGGTCGTTTCCGGCCCGAAGCGGGATTAGCCAAGGGGAAATTCCTCATTGCCAGCCGGCGTCTTCGTGATCCGAACTTCTCCGAAACGGTCATCCTGCTCATCGCGTACGGCGTGAACGGGGCGATGGGTGTGGTCATCAACAGACCTACGGATGTGAAGCTCTCCACGGTGTTGCCGGAGGTCAAGGAACTGCGGCGGCGGACAGACACCCTGTATATCGGCGGACCCGTGGCCCGAAACGGCGCCGTGTTACTCCTACGCTCCAGCAAACGCCCGGCGGAGTCCGTTCACGTGTTCGACCACGTGTATGCCAGCCCGAGCCTCGCCGCCCTGCGGAAGGCACTGGGCGGAAAGGTGCCCCTGCAGGGCTTTCATGCCTACGCAGGCCACGCCGGCTGGGCACCCGGGCAGCTCGACGCAGAAGTGGCGCGAGGCGACTGGCACGTGTCACCGGCCGATCCGGAAACCGTCTTTGACCAGGCACCCCTGAAAGTCTGGCAGAAGATCATCCGCCGGGTTGAGGGGAAATGGGTGCGGGAGCACCAGCCGGACCTGGTCGTGGCAAGGGAACGTGTGACACGACCCGGGGAGAGCAAGCAACAGGGACCGCCGTGACCGAAGCCAGAACGAACCAGTCGCCGGACTTCGTTCGCCAGATCGTTGCCGCAGACGTCAGGGCCAACAAGCACGACGGCCGCGTCGTGACGCGATTTCCCCCGGAACCCAACGGGTACCTGCATATCGGACACGCCAAGTCGATCTGCCTCAATTTCGGTATCGCCGCGGAGCACGAAGGGGGTGTGTGCCACTTGCGCTTCGATGACACCAACCCGATGAAGGAGGAGGTCGAATACGTCGAATCGATCAAGGAAGATGTACGGTGGCTGGGCTTCGATTGGGGCGATCGCTTGTTCTACGCCTCGGACCATTTCGACAAGCTGTACGAGTACGCCCTGCACCTGATCAGAGCGGGCCAGGCGTATGTGTGCAGCCTGAGCGCGGCCGAGATCCGGGCCTACCGGGGCACGCTGACCGAACCGGGCAGGGACAGCCCGTATCGCCACCGCTCAGTCGAGGAGAACTTGGATCTCTTCCAACGCATGCGTGCGGGGGAATTCGAGGAAGGGACACATGTCCTGCGGGCCAAGATCGATATGAGTTCTCCGAATATCAACATGCGCGATCCGACTCTCTACCGGATTCGGAAAGTCCCGCATCACCGGACCGGTGACAAGTGGTGCGTGTATCCCATGTACGATTTCGCCCACACCTTGTCCGATGCGATCGAAGGCATCACGCATTCCATCTGCACGCTGGAGTTCGAGGACCACCGGCCGCTGTACAACTGGCTGCTGGAGCACCTCCCGGTTCCGTGTCATCCGCAGCAGATCGAGTTTGCCCGATTGAATCTCACCCATACGGTGCTGAGCAAACGTAAGCTATTGGCCCTCGTCGAGAGAGGGCACGTCGATGGCTGGGACGATCCGCGCATGCCGACCTTGGCGGGCTTGCGTCGGCGCGGGTACACCCCGGAGTCGATCCGCAGTTTCTGTGTGCGGATCGGCGTGGCCAAGGCCAACAGTCTAGTCGACATCGCGATGCTCGAGGATAGTGTCCGCGACGACCTGAACCGGCGTGCGCCGCGGGTGATGTGCGTGTTGCGGCCGCTGCGCGTCGTGATCGACAACTACCCCGAAGGTCGGGTGGAGGAGTTGGACGCCGTCAACAACCCGGAGGATTCGGGCATGGGGAGGCGCAAGGTGCCCTTTTCGCGCGTCCTGTACATCGAACGCGACGATTTCCGTGAAGACCCGCCGAAAAAGTTCTTTCGCCTCGCCCCGGGCCGCGAAGTCCGGCTGCGGTACGCATACTACGTTACGTGCGTTCGTGCCGTAAAGGATGCGCAGACCAGCGAGCTGGTCGAACTGCACTGTACTTACGATCCAGCGACCCGCGGGGGATCGGCTGCGGATGGACGCAAGGTCAAGAGCACGTTGCACTGGGTCTCTGCCGCGCATGCGCGGCAAGCGGAGGTGGCCTTGTACGACCGGCTCTTCGCCGCGGAAAATCCCGGCGGGGACGGCGCGGATTTCGCCTCCGAGCTGAATCCAAAGTCGCTGGAGGTGCTGACGAGGTGCTACGTGGAGCCGAGCGTCGCAGGCGCCGCCGCGGGAAGTCGCTACCAGTTCGAACGGCTGGGCTATTTTTGCGTCGATTCGCGCGCGGCGCGTGGCGGTAGGCTCGTCTTCAATCGGACGGTTTCGTTACGCGACTCCTGGGCCAAGATCGAGCGGGCGAAGCAGACGCAGCAAACATGAGGCCGTGAGCCGACTGCCATTGGCGGGTCGAGGAGGGAAGCATGCCTCAACGGGAGATAGAAGTCGTTCTCATGCGACAGCTGGCAAGCTACCTCGCTATGCCGATCCTCATCGTCGATCCCAGAGGCGATCTCCTCTTTTTCAATGAGTCCGCCGAACTGATCCTCGGCCGGCGGTTCGACGAAACCGGCGAAATCCGCCGCGGCCAGTGGTCCAGGACCTTCAAACCAACCAATCGGGATGGTTCACCACTCAAGCGCGAAGAGCAACCGCTGTTCATTGCCACCAGTCAGCACAAGCCAGCCCACCGCCGTTTCTGGATCCGCGGGCTCGATGGGAATGCGCGCGAGATTGAGGGGACGGCGTTTCCGCTGATCGGGCAAAGCGGTCGAAATCTCGGCGCCGTGGGAATTTTCTGGCAGACCAAGGGAAGCATCAGGAACCAGCGACGGCAGCGCTGAGGGCTGGCAGAATCATCCCTGAGCACCTCACGGACAGCGCACGTCCGGCGTCGCCGCGCCGGCTTCCTCCGGATCCGCCCGGTGGATCGCGGAGGATTTGAAGGTCACGTAGACCCGCGTACCAACGTTGAGGGCCATCTCCCGGTACGAGTGGTGTGTGATGCGGGCCATCAGCGGCTGGCCACAGTCGACGGTCATCACAACCCCGCGCGCGTCTTGTTCGACCTTGCAGATGTGCCCGGGAAAGCAATTGCGGGCACTCGAGTGCAGCGGCGCCAGCGACACGATGATGGCCGTCGGATCAATGGCTACCGTTCGTGGCGCGAACGCGTCGGGAATTTCAATGCGCAGCGCTCCGCTCAGGAAGTAGTTGGCCCCGTCCTGGCGAGCGGTGGTGCCGCGCAGCAGGTTGACCAGCGGGAACGGCGCCAGGCGCCCGCCGACAAGCGAGACGATCGTGTCACTTACGCGATACGCCTGTGCGACGTTGTGCGTTGTCAGAATCACCGTCTTGCCTGCCGCGCCGAGGCGGCTCATGAGCGACTCGACAACGGGAACGTGCTGCCGGTCCACGTTGGCGGTCAATTCATCGAAGAGATACACGGGCGGGTCGATTGCCAGGGCACGTGCGATGGCCACACGTTGCGACTCGCCGCCGGAGAGTTTCCACGCTGGTCGTTCAGCGAACCCCGCCAGCCCGACCGCCGCCAAAGCGGCCTCGACGCGCTCCTTCGCTGCCAGACGCCGCGCGCGCAGCCCGTACGTGATATTGGCGCGCACGGACCGGCGAAAGAGCAGCGGCGCGTGCGCCACCAGGGTCACCTGGCGCCGGTACGCCCGCAGGGCAGGCTCTCGGAATGACACCGGGCAGCCGCGGAACTCTACGACCCCGGCACTCGGGCACGCCAGGAATGCGAGGACGCGCAGCAGACTGGTCTTTCCCGCTCCGTTTGGTCCAACAATGGCGGTGACCCGTTCCGCTGGCAGATCGAGCGCCGGGATGTCCAGCACGACCCGCCCCCCCTGTGCCGCCCGAAACCCACGCAACCGGTAGGCAGGCCCGTCCGACAGCGGCCGCCGCCCGTCCTCACCGGCCGCCGCGTCGCGGTGCCTGCCGTACGGGGCGAGGGGTGAAGACGTGTGAGTCATCGTTCTCGAGCTGTGGACCGCACGTCGGCCCGCCTCCAACCCGGGCCAACTCGCGTACACTGCTCCATATCAGTCAGTGCGTCGGAGCCAACAGCGCCACCCCGGCATTCACAGCCAAGGCGGTAGCCAAGAGGATGAGCCCGAGTGCGAAGCCAAAGGCAAACTCCCCCTTGCTGGTTTCAAGCGCGATGGCGGTGGTCATCGTGCGGGTGCTGCCGGCGATGTTTCCCCCCGCCATGAGCGCCACGCCGAGTTCGGAAATCAGCCGGCCGAACCCCGTACCGACGGCCGCGACAACGCCCCGGCGCATCTCAACCAACACGGTACACGCCGCTGCGAAACGCGAGGCGCCCAGTGTGAGCGCGGTTTCCTCGATGCGCGGGTCGGCACCGCTGATCACGGCCATGCTCAGCGCTGCCATCAACGGCGTCACCAATATGATCTCACCAAAGACCATCGCCGACGGCGTGTACAGCAGACCTAGTGGACCGAGGAGACCCCGCCGCGACAGCAGTGTGTAGGCAAGCAACCCGACCACCACCGTGGGTAGGGCCGTCGACGTTCTGAGGCACAGCTCAACCAACCGGCGGCCACGGAACTCGCGCACGGCGACCCAGAACCCGACGGGGACGCCCGCCACCGTCGCCACGGCGATCGCCAGCATAGACACGCGCAGTGACACGCCGGCCGCCGACAGCACCTGCGGATCCAGCGTCAGCAGCAGACGCAGGGCCGACGCGAACGCCTCACCGAACGACATGCCTACCCCTCCAGAAGCACGTCATGGCGACCGTGGCAGTGGGATCGCGGTGGGATGAAACAGGATCTGCCCCTCCCGTTCAAAGCTGCCAATGAGCCTCTGCCCTTGGGCCGAGGTGAACCATGCGATCAATTCCATCGCCTCGATGTACTTCACGTGTGGGTGGCGAGCCGGGTTCACGGCAATGATGGTGTACGGATTGAACAGGAGGGGATCCCCCTGCGACACGATCACGAGCTCGTCTCGTTTCTTGTAGGCCAGAAACGTCCCGCGGTCAGCCAACGTGTAGGCCTGGCGTTCGTTGGCCATGAGCAACACCTGTCCCATGCCTTGGCCAGCAGAAACGTACCACGAGCCGCTTGGGGTGATGCCGGCGGCTTTCCAAATAGCCTTTTCCTTCTGGTGGGTGCCGGACTCGTCGCCCCGCGAGATGAACGTCGCCCGCGCCGTCGCGAGCCATTTGAAAGCGTCCACGGCCCCGGGCGCGCCATGCAGGTGCGCCGGGTCGTTGGGTGGGCCGACGATGAGGAAATCATTGTACATGACGGACCGCCGATTGACGCCGAAGCCTGCTTGCACAAACGCCTGCTCCAGACCGGGGGCGTGGGAGAGCACGACGTCGACGTCCCCGTTCTCGGCAAGTTTCAACGCCTTGCCGCTGCCGACTGCAATGACGTCTACCTTCACACGAAAGCGTTGCTCGAAGGGCGGCAGAACGACCGCCAAGAGGCCGGAATTTTCGGTGCTGGTGGTGGTTGAGAGCCGCAAGTGCTCCTGTCCGGGCGCCTGCGTTGCGGCGAGCAACGCACACGCCGCGGCACAGAATACGACGACCCCCCCCTTCTGCCACAACCGCCGCTGCACAACCTGTCCGACCCGACTCCCCACGCTCTCGTCCCTCCGTATGCGCGGCTATAGCAATCGGAGCGCGACGCGTGCAATGCGCCGAGCTCGGGCGGCGAATGCGGAGCTACTGCGCTCGTGTGAAGCGGGCTCGTAGCGCTTGCCGAACCCGTTCTTGCACCTCATGCGGGATCTCGTCGCACGGCAGTTCGCTGGTGAGCTTGATGACCCCTTCGTAGCTGCTGGCAAAAGCGGCACAGTCAGGGCAGTTCCGGAAGTGCCGTTCGATGATTGCTGCCAGTTTCGGCTCGAGCGTGCCGTCGAAGTACTCCTGCAGGACGGCGATCACATCCTCACACGTTCGCTTTCCCACGAGCCGCATCATCACCGCGACGAGCCGTTTCATTCCTCGCCTCCGGCGTAGCGCTGGAGCTGCGCTCGCAGCCACAAGCGCGCTCGATGCAGGCGCGTGCGGGTCGCTGCCACTGACAAACCGGTAGCTGCGGCGATATCCTCATGGGTGGCGCCTTCTGCGTCTTTGAGCCACACGATCGCCCGATCCACCTCGGGCAGGCCCTCGAGCGCACGTGTGAGTGCGGTGCGCAACTCGGCCCGGCGCGCTGGGGCTTCGGCCGACTCTGTCCAGTCCTGCCCGGGCTGGGCGTGCATCCCCATCCAGTTGAACTGCGGGATGTCCTCCTCCAACGTGACCGGATTGCGGGCGGCAGAGCGGCGGCGCATGAGTGCACAGTTCACCGCAATGCGGTGCAACCACGTGCCGAAGGCAGCTGTGCCGCGGAAGCTGGCGAGCTTCTCGAACGCCGAGAGCATCGCTTCCTGGTACACGTCAGCGGCGTCGGCGGAGTTTCGCAGTATCTTGAGCACAACCTGATACACCCGGCCCTCGTAGGGCCGAATTAGTTCCTCGAAGGCCGGTGAATCTCCGTCCAGAACCCTCGCCACCAGGGCTGCCTCATCGCGATTCGCCATGGGCGACACCCTAGCACGACGTGCGAGAGCTGCGTATGCCAACACGCGACCTCCCCTGGTTTGATGCAGCCCGAGGGCGCGCGTTACAGCGACCCTCATCTCCTCGCAGCCCCGTCCGCCCGGCGCACCTCGACCGGGCAAGCACCATCATGGTAGGGCAACGCCGTGAAGGCGGACGAGGACACCGCGACGCAGATTCCGGAGTCCGCAGCGGATGCAGCAGCCGGCGCTCGCCTTCGATCCGACTGGTGGTCGGCGGCAGCGGGCCGGCACGCGAACAGCGCCCTGATCCACCTGGCAATTATCCTCCCGCTCGCTCTCGTGATGTTTTCCTTCCAGCTGGGGCGGGCAGATTGGGAGGACGATTCGGAATCGTGCGCCGGCCAAATCATCCAGGAAATGATCGCCGGCAACGGCTGGGTGCTTCCACTGCGGAACGCGCGTCACATCCCTGCCAAGCCGCCCCTTTTCTATTGGCTCGGAGCGGTGAGCGCCACCGTGCGACACAGCGGTGTCGACCTACTCGATCCGCGTCTGCCATCCGCGATGCTGGCAACACTGGGGATCGCCATCGTGTACGCGTTCGCCCGCCGCGTCGCCGGGAGCCGCGTTGCTCTCTGGTCTGCCCTCATCCTCGTGACCACCCCACAATTCGTCATCGAAGCGCGCAATTCTCGCGTCGACATGACGTTCTGCATCTTCCTCGCGGCGGGTCTGGTCCTCGCGCAGCGGGTGTGCCAGGGGAAGGCCGGGCGTCGCGTGGCGCTGCTGGCAGCGTTCAGCTTCGGCCTCGCCACGCTCAGCAAGGGACCGCTCGCGTTCGTGCTGGCGGCGCTGGTATTGGGCACAGAGGCGGTGGTCGCCCGGCCGCTACCCGGCTGGCGGGCGCTGATCGCACCATCTTGTTTGCTGGCCGGGGTCGGCATTCCTGCGCTGTGGTACGGCGCTGCCACGATTGCGCAGGGGTGGGCCTTTCTCCGCCTGCATTTCTACGCAGAAAACGCGAGCCGCTTGCTCGGCCAACAGGGACACTATCCGCTGTGGTGGTATGTCTGGCCATTGCTCGCGGGCGGGCTGCCGTGGACCCTGGCGCTGCCCGGTGCTACTCGAAAGGACTCCGCCTTGCCTGCACCGCTGCGGCGTTTCCTATGGGTATGGGTGAGCGCGATGTTTGCCTTCTTTTCCCTCTCGCCCGGGAAACGACGGGCTTACCTTCTGGTGCTACGACCCGCACTGGCGATCTTGCTGGCAGGATGGCTCGCCCCGAGGTTGACCCAGCGTCACCACGGACGGCATGGTGCCACGGCCGTGCCTCGGCTGGCACGCCCTGTCCTTGCCGGTCTCGTCGTCCTGACACTCGTGGGCATCGGCGCGCTGCGCTTTGGCTTGGGTGGCTTCGGTTCGTCCGAAACGCAGTGGAGTTACTGGTGGCGTTTATACTTGCAGGAACACCCCCTACCAGCGCTTGGCCTTATCGCCGGAATCGGCGCTGGCAGTGAATTGATGCTGCGTTGGACCTGGCGTCGCCGCTTTGATCTGGCCGCTTACGCCCTGACAGGCACCCTCGCATGGGGATTCGTCATCGGCATTTCCGCTACCGCGATCGTCCGCGGCAACGGCGGATCCTTCCAGCACCTCGCTCGGCAGATTTCAGAGCGCGTGCGATCAACCGCCCCGCTCGCTTTTTTCGAGGTGGACGACGAGACTGCCATTGCCCTCCTCTTTCATGTGCGCCGCCACATCCCGGTGGTGCAGGCGGCGAGCCCAGACTACCCATGCGCCCCGCCTGCGCCGGGATTCTATCTGGTGGCGGAGCACGCCTGGGATGACCGCTCGTGTTTCCGGGACCCGCGCTGGCAAGCCATCGAGCGCGGTGGGCCCGCGGTCGACTCACTACGGTGGCGGCGCCTGGTGCTCGCACGCTACGAACCGCAGGCGTCAAAGCGGCTCAGGACACACGCTGCCCCCGTTGCACGTTCAACGCCCAGTCGTAACGGAGATACTTGAACTGGATGTCCCGCCGGCGCAGCAGTGCCGCTTGCTGGGGGGTGTGCACGTAGCGGGCGACGAAATTGCCCACCGATCCGGCCGCGGCAGCAAAGTCGGGTGCAAACCAGTCGAAGATGCTTGACAACGCGACCTGGCCACTAGTGGGATCAATGCGGTTGCGGCTGGGATCATTGATGAAGCGCCGCGCTTGCTCGTCCAGTTGCTGGTCGATCCGATTGCCGCGATACGCCTCGCGGCGGAGCTTGGGGCAGCTGGTGGCGCCGCACACGAGGGCGAAATGGATGCGAGGCTCATGGAACTGCCGGCGCAGTATCTTATTTTCGATCTCGTCCGGGGTACGCAGCCGCCCGGCCACTGGAAACGTGTACCAGCGGAACAGCCGTGCCCGCGACAGCAGCGTTTCGGGAGAAAACCCCTTCAGCACCGCAGCAACGATCCCAGCGTTGTAGGCGTTGATCCAGAGGGCCAGGCGGCCTGGCCGCGTCATCGCGGCTGGATTTGCCTGCGCGAGCTGGGCCATGTAGCGGTCCAGTTTCTGGCGCCCATGCTCCGCCAGTTGCTCGTAGGCCACCTTGCCCTCGTCATCGACATATTGCCTCAGGATTTCATCCCACAACGCTTGATCGACCTGGGTCAGCGATGCTGCGGAATCGGGATTCGTCCGCCGCATTCCCAGGACGGCAGCGAGGAGCAGGCTGGCCAAGACGCCCGCGGCCCAACGCAGACGGCGACGCGTGACGCGCGTTGTCGTCGCTGCTTTTCCACCTTCTGCGGGGCAATGACCGTTTTCCAATTGCGTCATCAAGGCTACCCGATCCCGAGAGCCTCCGTGCCTCTCGCGTGATCCCTTGCCAAATATGATGCTGGATGCGCTCCTGCGTTACAGCCCGTGCATGCCGGCAGCTGCGCAATGCGACTTGCGGAAGCACCGGGCACAGCCGGCCGCATCCGCACGTGCAACGAGGCGGCTCGCCAGGGCATCAAACCCGCCGGCATGACGGGACGTCAGAGTGTACAAGCCGCGTGGCGTTTGGTGCCTTCTGGTAGGATGAAGGGCCAAGCCGCCGCCCAGGGGAGCAGACCGGGGATGATGGTACGCGGCGCCTGGCTCCTCGCCACGCTCGCCGCTACCCTGTGTTTCCGGCCTGGACCAAGCGCGCTGGCTTCGGAACAGGGGCGCGTTCTGTTCCAGGAAGACTTTGAAGCAGGAATCAGCGACCGCTGGGTGGAGCGCGGGTTTCCGAGCATCGAGCGGAAGAATACCTTCTCGCTGGCAACCGACCCAGTTGGAAATCACTACCTGAAGGTCGAAAGCGCGCAATCGGCCTCCGGCCGGGGCGTTCATCTGAGGTTTTCTCCGCGGGCGTGCTCCGATGTGAGTTGGCGCTGGATGGTGTCCCACGCAATCGCCACCGCTGATATCACGCGGCGCGAAGGTGACGACGGGGCTGCTAAGCTGTATGTGGTTTTCGATGGCCCATCGCTGTGGAACCCGTTCGACAAGCGCGTCATCGTCTATGTGTGGGACAACGCCGCACCAGTTGGTCGCGTGTTCCACAACGCCTGGCTCCCGGAGAAGGAGCGGATGCTCGTATTGGAGAGCGGAAACGAGAAGGCCGGCAGGTGGGTCACCGAACGTGTGCACTTGGCGCAAGATTTCGGTCGCGCGTTCCCGGGCGAAAGACCCGGCGAGGTCGAAGCACTGGCCTTCATGGCCGACACGGACAATACTGCCACACAGGTGTCAGCCGGCCTGGATGACTTGGTCATCCGTTGCAGGGCACCAGAGCAGAGGCACTAGCAGTCCGTTGGAAAACAGGCGCCGTAGCGAGGGCGAGCGATTTTCCGTCAGATCAAGGCGCCGAACCGGAGGCAAATCCGATGATTTTGTTGAGGATTCGGCAACGCAGAGCTGGCGGAAAATAGCCGCCCGCAGTAGGAGTCCTGTTTTTCAACGGGCTGCTAGGCGCGTGCTGAGCAAATCGCATCCGCTGCGGGCCCGTGGTCTGCCACGATCCCGATCCGTAATGGCAGCGTAGGGACCGCCGGGCCTCACGTGACCGGTTTGGTGCTCTGTTCCGACTGGAGCGTCTCACCGTTGGCGTTCTTCTCGCGTAGCAGATTGATCAGTCTCACTGGCCCGTGGTTGCTCAGGATTTCCTGAAACTGCGAGCGGTAGTTGGCAACCAAGCTCACGCCTTCGATGATGACGTCGATCGCGCGCCACCGACCGTTGCGCCTGCGCAGGCGGTAGTCAAGCGTGAAATCGCTAGCACCAGGCCGTATGACCTTGGTCTTCACCGTCCAGTCGCCGCCGGGCTCTTGACGGTCGCCAGTGACGACGATGCGTTCATTGTTGTAGTTCTCGACGTTCTTGCCGTACGTCATCGACAGGAACTGCTTAAACTCCTCGACGAACCGCGCCTGCTGCGCAGGCGTCAACCGTTTCCAGTTCCGCGCGAGCACAAGTCGCGAAAGGGTTTTGAAGTCGAAGTACGGGTAGACGATTTCCTGGATCTTGTGGCGCTTCTGAGCCGCCGTCAGGTTCTGGTCAGCCAGTACCGTGATAACCCGATCGCTCGTGCGCTTGACCACCACAGTCGGGCTTTCTTCGGCAGGGACGCTGGCGGGGCGCAGGCAACAGACGCCGAGCAACGCCAAGGCAACCAGCACAGCCGCGCCGCGGACCCGCCGCCTTTTCCGCAGTAGGTCGCCAGCTTGCGCGTTCATCTATGCTTTTTGATGCCCGACAGTCGCGAGTGTTACACGCGGCGGTGTCGTCGCTGCGTCGGATCTTAGGCACGGCACTCCGCGCCCGCTCCCATTGCAACACCCCAGCGCCCGGTGCATCGAAACGAGGAATGGCACAAGGAGGGTGTCACGATGGACGGGTCCAAGAGACGGGTGACGATCCTCGCGTACGGGTTGGTCTCCGCTCAACCCCCCCGTCTGCACGTGTGGGTCCAATCCAGCAGGACGGCCCCCGCGGCGAGCAGCCAGGCCCGGCGGGTGGACGGACCCGAGAGGACCCGCGCCGCGAGGGCGCGCCACGAGACGTCCGTTCCGGACCGCCTGCTCAGACGGATGCGGGCATCGATCCCGTGGTGGTCGGAATATGGCATGTCCCGCCACCAGTTACAGATGAGGTCCACCTCCGCCTCCGCACGCCATGCCGCATCGTGTCTGGCGAAGACGTAGTCTCTCCAGCGTCCGTGTTTGGCGTTGCGGTCGAAATGTGTCCCACAGTTGGGCAGCTGCGTGGTCAGATCCTGCCAGGCGAGGTGTTCGACCATCGTATCGTACAGCGGAGCAGCGGGACGGACATTGAAATCGCCCGCGATGAGCACGGGCACGCCCGGCTCGACACTGGACGCCATGGTAGCAAGCTGTTGCACTTGGGCGCTCCGCACGGCGGCGTACGCGCCGCCCGACTGCAAGTGTGTGTTGAGAATGACGAGCGTCTGGCGCGAGGGGCGATGGCGCAGGTCGAGCCGTTGGATGCCCTTGTCCGCATACCCATCCCCGTGCCAGATGCGGTACTCGCATTCCTCCGCGTCAAACTTCTCGAATCGCGCCTGCAGGACATCCCACTTGTGGGAAACGAACGCCAGCAGGCCGCCCTTGCGGATCCTCATGAAGAGCCCTGCGAGATCCACGAAGGGCAGAAACCACGGCGGAAAAGGTTTTGTGGGAATCCCGCCCACGCGCTGGTAGCGCGCACCCAGGGTGCGTTCAAGCAAGTCTGCATCGGCCGGGTAGAAGATCTCTTGCAAAACCACAACATCAGGCAGCGGCTCGATATCGAGAATGCGCTGTGCCGCAGCCCGCATCCGGGGCTGGCGCAGCCGGGACGTGATCGGCGCGCCGTGCAGGTTCCAACAGATGAGCCGCACCCGGAGTGTCATGATCGTCAGGCTACCGCCGGTGCCCCACAAATCCAATCCATCCGCATGTGATCCGAGCTTGAGGGCGGGGGGACTGGAATTTGCGTTCGGTTTTTGCGATATGGGCGTTCCAGCAGCCAGACGGGAAGGTTCTTCAGATGAGCCCGGTTTCTAGTTCGAAAGGGGCAGGCCCCTTTCACCTTGAACGGAACGACCAAGCGGAAGCGAGACGGCGCGCGGCGTAGGCGCATAGCAGCTTCCGAGAGGTTGGGCGACACGCCACGACTGCACGATCATGATGGCCAACAGGAGGAAGGGGTCGACACCCCTATTGACAGAATGTGCGCAAGCTGGGTAACGAAAGCCGAGGGGGAGACTGTGGGGAAGGGGCTCAAACAGACGCGCGCCGGCCGGCAGCCTGTGAAGAGAAGAGCCGCCACGCCAGAGCGCGTCGAGCGCAAGAGTTTCCGAACGGCCTTCCTGGAGCCGTTTCGTCCGTTACTGGAACAAATTGATGCTGCGCGGCAGGTGAACGTATACCCGTTCTACCCGTGCGTCGAGCCGCGGTCACCCTCGAACGGCTCTGCGGAGGCCCGCCAGGAGATTGTCCTGGTGGCGAACGATTACCTCGGCCTCGGGATGGATGGGCGTGTCCGCGACGCGGCACGCGAGGCGATTGCACGGCTGGGAACGAGCCGCTGTGCTTCCCCGCTGGCCGGCGGGTACACCGCGCTCCACCGCACCATCGAAGCCCGCCTCGCGGCGTTTCTGGGTCAGGAGGCCGTCGCGCTGTTTGCGTCCGGCTACCAGGCGAACGTCGGCATCATCTCGGCGCTGATGCTGCGCGGCGATCTGATCGTCACCGACTTGTTCAATCACGCATCGATCGTGGACGGGGCGCGCTTGTCCGGGGCTGATGTCCGAGTGTTTCAGCACAACAGCCCGACACATCTCAGGCGCGTTCTCGAGCAGCATGCCAAGGGCCGGCGCGCCCTCGTGATCGTGGAGGGAATCTACAGCGCTGATGGAGACATCGTGTGCCTGCCTGAGATCTGTGCGGTGGCACACGCGCACCGGGCGTTGGTCATGGTCGACGAAGCGCACTCCCTCGGAGTCCTGGGACAGGCGGGTGCCGGCGCCGCCGAACATTTCGGCTGCCTGCACGAGGTCGACCTCATCATGGGCACGATGAGCAAGTCACTGGCCAGCGTCGGCGGGTTCATCGCCGCCGACAGGCACTTGGTCGAGGTCATCCGGCACAATGCCCGCTCTCTCATCTTCTCCGCGGCCTTGCCGCCCGCCGGCGTGGCGGCAGCGTTGGTTGCCTTGGAGATTCTCCAGGCCGAGCCGCAGCGACGCGAGCGGCTGTGGCACAACGCACGACGAATGGTCGGCGGCCTGAGGACACAGGGGTTCGACACGATGCGCAGTGAAACGCCGGTGATCCCCATCCTGGTCGGTGATCCGGTACGGACGCTCGAGTTCACCGCCCGACTGCGCGACCGCGGCGTCCTGGTGTGCCCCGCCATCCCGCCGATGGTGCAAGGCCACCTCAGCCGGATACGCGCACATGTGACGGCCGCGCACGACGACGCCACCATCGATGCAGCGCTCACGATCATCGGTGACGTCGCAGCCGCTATTGGATTTCATGAGCACCGGCCGCGCCGGCAGCCTACCGCCCTCGCGGACGCCGTGCTGTCCGCACCACGTCCGGTATCACCGGCCAGCCCGCGATGACCAGGCGGTCAACCCGATGAGTCAACTCCACGTGGTCCCCCGCCGATCTCGGCCGACGTTGCCGACGATTGCGCAGGTGAAAGAAACGCTCCGACGCCTGATTGAAGAGCAGGCGGGCATTCCCGCCTCCGTCATCCGGGACGATTCCACCATCGAGGGAGACCTTGCGATGGATTCGCTGTCGTTCATCTCTCTCCAAGTGGCAGTGGAAGAAGTCTTCGACATCACCTGCGACCCGGCGGATATCGAGGCGCGGAACCGTTTCGATGCAATCGCGGCGTTCATTCGCGAGCAGACCGGCGCCCGGAACGGCGCGGCACCGCAGCCACCGGCAGGTGGCGCTCGGCAGGGTGCATCGGGGCGCCGCGCGCGCGGTAGGCCCCGCTCCAAGAGCTGAGCGCTACACAACATGGTTCGGAAGAAGACAGCGGGGCTGCCCGGGTGGCAGCCAGGGGGAAAAATGGGCACAACCAAGACACCGGCAGTGCTCCCCGTCACCGGGGCGGCATTGGTTCCCGCGGCAGACACGTTGGTCGAATGCTTTGCACAGCAGGCACGGGACCGCGCCAGGGTCGCGTTCTGGCTCGAGCGCGTCGACGAGCTTCCGCGAACGGTCAGATGGGCGGAGCTGGCAGACTCTGCCGCCCAGGCCGCCCTGCGCCTGCGTGCACTGGGCGTGGAGCGAGGCGACCGCGTGCTGCTGGTGTTGCCGACCGGTGCCGATTTCGTCTTCCTCTTTTGGGGTGTGTTACTGGCAGGGGCCACACCGGTTCCGGCCTATCCTCCGGCCGGCTGGCGGCAACTCGCGTCATTTTCCGACATGCTAGCAGGCATGGCAGCGATGACTGATGCCCGCCTCGCGGTCGTCCCTGACGCTCTGCGGGACATGTTGGCAGCCAGCCCCCATCAGGAACTCCGGAACACGAGCGTCATCGCCCCGGAGCAACTATGGGCCACCGCGGTGAGCGCTGCGGCGCTGCCGCCCGCAGCCGCCCCCGGGGATTTCGCTTTGATCCAGTTCTCCTCGGGCAGTACCGGGGCGCCGCGCGGCATCCGTCTCACCCAGACGAATCTCCTCTCCAACATCCGCGCGTTCGCAGATCGCATGCGCGTGCGGCGCGAAGATGCACTGGTGACGTGGTTGCCCCTGTATCATGACATGGGACTGATCGGCACCATGATCGCCCCGCTGATCGTGGGGATGCCGCTGATCTTGATTCCTCCCACGGACTTTCTGCGTCAACCAGGCTTCTGGCTACGGACCATGGCGCAGTATCGAGCCACCATTAGCGTGGCACCTCAGTTCGCTTACAGCCTGTGTGCAAGGAAAGTCGACCCACACGAACTGGCAGGGGTGGACTTGTCGCCGCTGCGCATCCTCTTAAACGGGGCGGAACCGATCCGTCCGGACGCGGTGGCGGCGTTCGAAGAACGCTACCGGGTGCTCGGGCTCCGGCGCGGCGTGGTCACTCCCTGCTACGGTCTGGCTGAGGGCACCCTAGCCGTCTGCATGCGGCCGCCGGGTGGCAGGCTGTTTGTCAAGCACCTGTACGGCAACGGTGAAGGACCCGCGTCGAAAGCGGACGGTATGGCGTACGGCGGACCCGTCGTTTCCGTGGGGCCCCCACTGGCAGGCACCGAGGTGCGCATCCGCGCTCCACGGGGTGGATGGCATCCCGAGGGACGGGTGGGTGAAATCTGCGCTCGCGGGTCGTCGGTCAGCCAAACGCAGCTCACGCATGACGGCGTTGCACCGACGGTCGACCGGGACGGCTGGTTGCACACAGGAGACCTCGGGTTTGTTTCTCACGGGGAACTCTTCGTGACCGGACGACAGAAAGACCTCATCATCATCGGCGGGCGCAATCTCTATCCGCAGGAAATCGAGGAAGAGGCAGGCAGACTCCCAGGGTTTCGCACCGGCCGTGTCGCCGCCTTCGGTGTCCTGGACCCGGACCGTGGAACCGAGGTGCTCGTGGTGACCGGGGAGACCAGCGGGACACCCAACAGCGACCCGACGGTGGCAGTCAGTCACCTGCGCCGGCAACTCCTGCACCGCTTCGGCGTGGCCCCGTACGACATTGTGTTGCTGGGCCGCGGCCAGCTCCCTGTCACCACCAGTGGGAAGCTACGCCGGTTTGAAGCCCGGGCGGTTTACGAGCGTAACTTGTTTTCCGATGTAAGCTACCGGCTACGTCCGGTGCCAGTCGAACGGCTCGCGGAGGCCGGCCAGCGGTGAGAGGCGGGGCGCCAGCCCGCACTCAGCGAAAAGCCCGCTTGCGATAGAGACGCCAGAATACGCTGCCCAAGGCAAGCAAACGAGGGCGTCTGCTACGCCAACTGGGATCTGCCCTCACACCGGAGTGGCGCTCGATCTTCCAGAGCACGTATTCGACACCCCCTTTGAAGGTGAAGGCTCCTTTGAGAATGCGCAGCAACGAGAGCAGCTTGCCTTCAGCGCGGCGCAGTCGCCAGCTGTGGCAGGCCCCCCACCGCGCTAGGGCTGGCATGCGCACTACCACCATTGGCGCGCCGGACACCGTGTCGATCGACGTCGGATAAGGCAAAGCAGCCAGCGCAGCCTGCGTGACACGTTCGTACCGGAGGGGGGCGGCATCATAGAGACGGGCGGGGGTCTCTCCCCGTTCTGCCCGCACCTCGGAGTGGTAACTTTCCCGCAACACCCGTTTCCATAGATCCGCGATCCGGAAATGCTGCGGCACGAGCGCAACACCCTGCCGGATGAAGGTCACCACCGCCGTGCTCAAGGCGTTGGCCACAGCCTCCGCAGCCGCTGCATTGCGCGTGTAAACGAGCGCGCACGGCTGGGCAAAGCGGGCCCAAAAGTACGGATGAAAACAGCGAGCTGACGTGTAGCGGGCAAGACCAGCCAGGGACACCACCGCGTACTTCGCGCGCACGGGACCACTCTCCCCAGACGCCTCGATGTAGAAGACGTTCGGCGGAAGCAGCGCGTTCAACAGCGCCCAGATCCGACGCGTGTAGAAATGCCGGTAGTCGTCGACAAGGACATAGAAGTCCAGAACCCCATTACGATCGTCACCGGTCCGCAAGCAAGAGCCGTAAAACAGAATGGCCTGGACCGCCCTGCCGTGGCGCCGGCGAATTGACTCAGCAAGCACCTGCGCCCCAGCCGCAACGGGCTGGCGCAACTCTTCGGCGATCAACTCAACCAGGGCGGGTTGGGGCTCCAATGCACCCTACCATCGCAGAAACAACGCCGAGTGGCCACCGCGCAGGACGACGGGCCGGCCCGGCTCAGCAGTGAACAATTCCCCGTCGAGCGTGAATCCGCCATCCAGATGCAGGAGCACCTCGTGCACGTTGCGACTCACGTAGCCGAACTCCGGGCGGACGTACCGGTTCGGCCTGCCGCGCATCACCGACCAGGCGGCTCGAACGCAATGCTGCGGCGCATAGGTGAGGGCGCTATAGCGGAGTGGGCCGGCGCCCCGACCCCAGAACGGCCGCAGACCGAGGAGCAGTCGCTCCAGCGTTGTCGCCAGGATCCCAAAATACGCGTTGGCCGCCAACGCCTCGTGGTCCAGCCGGCCCCAGGCTTGCAACGGCGGAAACAATGCACCGCCACGTCCCAGCATGGCTCTGGCCAGGAATACGGCTAGGGCAAGCCCCGGTCCCGCATCGCGGCGCATGCCCAGCGGGTGGATGCGCTGGCGACAAAAGCGAATCCCGTGGTAGATCGCTCCCGCCCCGAAGAACATGCCAAAGATGGGCTCCGCGGACGGCGTCACGTCCACGCGCATGACCGCCCGTCGCACGACTACGCCGTCGAGCCGGCCCGACCGGGCAGAGCCGAGAAGATGTTCCAGGGCTCTGATCGGCCGCTGCCCTGTGCCGACGTCGCCGGCAATCATGTTCGTCGTCCCTCCCGGCAGCACGGCGAGCAACGGAAAACGTTCCAGGTGCGGCTCCCGGAACAGCGCGGTCAGCACCGCTTGGACTGTGCCGTCCCCACCGTTGACGACAATGATCTCGCTACCCTCACGTGCGAGCCTACCAGTGGCCGCCTCGATGTCTGCCGGTTGCTCGACCTCGTAGTGCGGGACACCCGGAGTTCCCCCCATGGCCCGCAAAATGGACTGAAAGCCGTTGCTGCGCAGATTACGCCCGCTGGCGGGATTGTTGATTGCTCCGACGCGAATGGGGCGTCCGGAATCGAAGGGACGCAGGATCGCCGGTCGGGCCGGCACCGGCGCGCTACTGGGCGGGGTCTCGACTGCCCGGCGATGCGCCTGGAATCTGGCGAAGCGCGCTAGCGAGCTCATCCCAGTCCCATTACGTGTGGCCGAACCGTGGGGTGTGGCACAAATGGCCTGGACACACCGGACGCGTCGCCCGCCACCCCCTGCGGCACCGCGAGCCACGGGCGTAGTGGACCGCATGTGGTGCGCCGATGCACCGCCATGGTCAGCCGCACACTGAGAAACACCGCGCACGTCAGAGTCCAGGTGGCCACCGCCATGATCCCAACGTCTGGCGCGAGCAACCCGCCCGTAAGCAGGGTGAGATTCGGATTCCGGCGTGCCAGGACGAGCCGGGAATACGAATCGATCGGACGCCAACAAAAGAGCGAGAACCTCCCCACCCACAACGTAAACGCGCCTTCAACCAGACGGCCGACAACGTACCCAACCACAACCGTTCCCAGCACGAGATCAAGGGTCAGTCCCTCCAACGGCGCTTGAAACTCCTCGAGCCCCATTCCCCACGCGAGGTACCAGAAGGGCGGGTGAATGATGTCGAGCCCGTGATCAAGGGCATGGCCGATGGACGTCGAGCCAACCGTCACCCGTGCCAGCTTGCCGTCAACGGTATCCAGAAAGGTCATCAACCAGGCCAAGCCGAGGCCGAACCCATAGCGCCCCGTGGCAAACAGGAACGTGACCATGACGACGAGGAGCACGCTGAGGATGGTCACATGGTTGGGACGAATGCCCGCGCGGGTACAGAGGTGGGTGGCCCAGCGCGCGGGCGCCGGCCAGAGCCATTTCGTGACAAAATCAGTCACACCCTTATACGAGCCGTTGAACAGATGGCGCTCGAGCGCCGCCCGACGGTCCGGGCCGATGCGCACGACAGTTGCAGGCTCCGACCTGAGCAGCTTTTCGTCGTACGCTTCAGACAGGGCATCCGGGAACTTTATCTGGATTCCCGGCATCTCCTGGGCGCCTGCCTCCCCGTGCAGCCAGCGCCGGGCCACACACGCACGTGCGCTCGACACGTGCGCCGCGACGCGAATTGCTCGGCCACCTTCGTGAACCTGCAGGCCGACATTTGGGGCACCGACAAGGTCTCTGATGACCCGTTCGTCATACAGATAATCGGCCCGGACGAAAATGACGGTAGCCGCAGGATCCAGCTCGTCGGTTTCGCTGGCCAGGCCAGCCACACCCGCACGCTCGAACACACGCTGCAGCCGCTCCGCGGACGACAGCCCCCACAGGCGAACGTTGCACTCGCCCACGATACACCCGTACACCTTCGTTGCATGATCGCGGCCTGGTGACGCCATCAAACACTCCTCGCCTCCGCAGTCAGTCCTCGCCTGGTTAGGCCCCTTATCATCAACCCGCCCCGCAAGACAAAGGGCTCCACCTGTTGAGAATAGTAGCGCAATGAGTCAGATGCGCCAGTTGGCTTCCCGTTGCACGGGTCCAGGGCGCAAACCTACCGTACGCATAAGCAGCCCGATCATCGTCTTTCACGCCAGCTTATCTGATCCGATTGTTCCGGTTGCGGCGCGGCATTACTCCTGATGAGATTCATCAGGAGTAATGCCGCCTGTCATTCGGCTGGCGTCGAGGCATCGCCGCACGCGGCGCTGGGCCCGAGGTTTCGAGCACCCCCAGGGTGTTCAGCGTACTCGCTGCATCAGCCACAGGCCAAGCGCCAGCGCCAATGCTCCCGGCAACGTGGCGCTGGCGATCGGATCGAGGCCAAAGACCAGGCCGAACTCTGCAAAGGTCTGGTTGAACATCTGGAAGCCGATGCCGAGCAAGGCTCCGAGGACGATCCGCTGTCCCACCCTCACTGAGGTCCCAGCGACGAGTACCAGAGGCACAGCCAAGAACATCATGATACCCGTGATCAGAGGCAGCGTGATCCGCTTCCAAAATGCGATCTGGTAGCGGCGTGGGCTCTCGCCCCGTGCCCGCAGCGAACGGATCGACCTGTACAGGTCGTACAGTGACAGGTATTCCGGCGGAAAGGACAAGAGCCGCAGCTGTCGCGGGCTCACAAACTTCTTCCACACCCGCGTGGCCACTTTCCGGGTAGTCACCACGTCGTTGCGGATCCGGCCCTCCACCAGTTCCTCGAGCGTCCACTGGTGGTTCGCGTAGGAGGCTGTACGCGCATAGGCGAAGGAGTCCAGCCGGTGCTGCGCATCAAACTGGTAAACGTACAGATCGTGCAGCTGTGCGCCCGGCAACGGCGTGCGGACGTTGATGAAGCGAGAGCCGTCTCGCGTCCAAAAGCCATTCGCTGTGCTCAGCGCTAAACCGCCCGACAGCACAATCGAGCGTTGTGCCGCGGCTTGTTGCGCCAGCGGGGCGGCAGCGAACTCGCCGACCCCGACCGCCGCCACGACGAGCCAGGCGGTCACCTTCATGACCGACCAAATCAGGCGACCCGGCGCGATGCCTGCGGCCCAGACGGACACCAGTTCGTTCCGGCTCGCGAGGGTACCAAGGGCACTGACGCCGCCAAGCAAGGCGGCAGCCGGAAAGAGTTCGTAGGCCTCGCTGGGCAGTGTCATGAAGACGAACCATAACGCCTGTCGCATGCCGTACTGCGCTACGCCAACGTCTTCGAGCTCATGCATCAAGTGAATCACGGAAAAGATCGCGAGGAGGGCAGCGAGGGCAGCGAGGAAGTCCGCCGCCACTACAGTTGCAAGGTAGCGATCGAGCGTTTTCATCGATCGCGAGCAGCGGCGCGATCGGCCTGCCATCGCGCCACTCGGTGACGCAACCGGCCGGGCGTGCGGCGCCACCACCGAGCAGCAGGCACGGCGGCAAAGCCGGCGAGGATCCCAGCCAGACACAGCGCGTGCACACCCCAGATGCCTGGAAAAGGCGGCAGTGTCCCGTGTGCTACCCAATCCTTGGCCGCGCCCAGGAGATGGCGGTAGGCCATGTAGAGAAGGATGGCGGCAAACAGCTTGGCGTATTTTCCACGGTACGGGTCCACCCGGCTGAGCGGCAATGCGATCAGCACCAGGAGGAGGGCCGACACGGGCATCGCCAAGCGCCACTGCAGTTCGGCGATATCCGCTGGGGCGTCCGACCGCAGGAGCGCGAGGGTGGAGCGCGCCTTTTGCCGTCGCTCACCCGCCGTCTCGGCCTGCAACGCGGTACGGATCGTGAGCGTTCGGTAGCGTGTGATTTCATACCTGCCCGTTTTCGGATGCAGGTCGTAGCGGTATCCATCCACCAGCGTGAGGAAGCGGTAGCCGGTAGCTTCATCCACATGTTCCGCGGCGTAGTTCGAAACCAGAATCGACACCTGCCCGTCGTGTCGATCTTGCAGGAACACGTCTCCCATGCGTCCGTCGGCTGTGCGGTGGTCCGCGAAAATGACCTGCGCACCTCTGCGGCCGATCTCGTAAAACCGCCCTGGACTCAACGCACCAACGTCCAAGTCGCGCGCGGCATGAGTCTTTACATGCTCGAACCGGCCGGCCGCCCAGGGACGCACGGAGAGCGACATCCCGCCGATCACGGTTGCGGCAAACAGCGCAAACCCGAGCACGATGTAGGGAACACGGCCCGGTGCCACGCCGCACGCTTCCAGGGCCGTGATTTCGTTGTCCTGGAAGAAGCGGCCTAAGCCGAGCAGCACCGCAAGGTAGAGCACGACCGGCAAGAGAGAAGGAAAGGCCATGATCGTTCTGAGCGCGAGCAGATGCAGGATGACGTTCGCCGGCAAGGCGCCTTCCGCCGCATCGGTCAGGAGGCTGCCGAACCGGCGGATGAGAAAAATACCGAGAACGACGGCCAGGACGCCGACGAAGTGAATCAGGATTTCCCCGATCACGTAGCGCGGTAGGACCGGCAGCAACCTTCCGGCACCCACGCGTCCGACCCAACGTGGCGATACGCTCCCTGGGCAGGTCATGTCGCGCGCACGACGAACAGCGCGATCCCCAGGGTGACCAACGCCGCGGAGGCGAATCGGCGGAGGCGGCCTTCCATGGAGACAGCCGTGAAACGGCGGAAGAGGCCGAACAGGGCCAGCACCAATGCCAGAGCCACCAGCTGACCGGCCTCTACGCCGAGGTTGAAGCCGGCGAGCACGGGGACCAGCGCACCCCGTCCGATCTCCAGGTCGCTGATCGCGCCCGCGAAGCCGAGGCCGTGAATGAGACCAAAGGCCGAGGCGGCCAACCAGGGGAGCGCGCGTGGATAGAGCCGTCGTTGGCTGGCACGCATGTGCGCCAGGGAGAACAGCATGACGCCGAGGAGCGCAGGCGCAGGGACCGACAGCCAGCCGCTCGCGCTCGCGGCGAGGGCCACAATGGCAAAGGCCACGAGCGCGGCGCGGCCGTGCGCCAGCAGCGGTTCGGCCGCCACTACAGCGACGCTCAACCCGATGAGCGCTTCGACCGCGGCCGCGCGGTCCACCGTGATCAGCCGCCCCAGCGCGAGACCCAGCGTGAGGCTGTGGCCCAAGGTAAAGCCGGTCACGGCGCGCACCACCGCACCGAGTGACTCGGCACTGAGAAGCAGCGCCGCCAGGAAGGCGAGATGATCGTAGCCGGTGGCGATGTGCGTGACCCCGAGCAGAAAGAAGCTGGCCAGACCGTGGTCGCCCAGTGCCCGGCCCCGGTGAGCAAGCGAGAGGGTTCGCTGTGTATCGGACAGCACCGCTTCGTGACTCGTGACCGTCCCGCCCGCGGCACGCACGCGGACCCGCGCGATGTGCATGTGCGACGGCGCCTGGTCAAAGAACGCGCCGAACACAATGGTATCCGCAGAGCCACCGGGGCAGCGACTCTGCCAGCGATACACGAGCGCATTCGCCGGACCGGGGAGTCGTTCGGGATGCGATACGGCCGGACACGGCCTGTTCCGGACCAGGGCAGACACGTGCGCGACGAGGTAGGCACCCAGTGCCTCCTCTGGTGCCGAACCGGGCACCAGGTCGCCCAGCGTCCCGACGCCCATCGCGGGCGCCGCCCGGGCGATTTCGAGCCACGGCACCTTGAGCCGCACGGTGACCGTCTCGCCCGCGATGTCCCAGATGGAATAGGAGGTGCTCCGGGCATGTGCGGACACCTGAGCGGGCCAGAGTAGCGGCACGCCGAACAGGAGCGCCGCCATACACCACGACTGGCACCAATCAACCGCCAACGTCGCCTCGAATGATCGCTGCCTGTGCGCGTAGGCGCGCCAGCGCCGTGGCCACCGCCCGTTCGCGCGCCTCGCGTCGCCAGTCCGCAAGCACTGCAGCACGCAGGCGCGAAAAATCGGCCGCTGGCTCCACCACGCGGTCGCTGACGAGCAAGACACGGTAGCCCCGCCCCGACCGGATCGGCGCACTGGTGGCACCAGGCGCCAGCTCGGCCGCCGCGTGGGCTGCCGTTGGCCCGAGATACTCGACCAGCTTGCCGAGCGGTAGCAGTCCGTCTGGGAGCGGTACCGGGGGCCGGTCGCCCAAGCGGGCAGCAACCTCCGCAAACGGCGCGCCGGCGGCCAGCGCGCGCGCGGCTTCAGCCGCCCGGGCGCGGCCGGCGGCGTCGTGCTGGGCGTCCGCCACGTCCACGAAAATTTGGCGCAGCGCGACGCGCGCCTGGCCGCGGTAGCGCTCGCTATTGCGCTGGAAATAGGCACGCAGCGCTGCATCGTTCGGATCGGCCACTTCCTGCGCGCCGGCAATCGAGTCGAGCATGGTCCGCACCAGCATGTTGCGTACGACCCGATCGCGTTCCGCCAGACCCAGCGCGAGCGCGCGCTGGACGAGTATTTCCTCATCGATCAGCTTGTCGAGCGCCAGCCGGCGGCCCGCCGCGGGCAGCCGGCCGCGCCGCGGGGTGACTGCCACCGCGTCCAGCAGGGCACGCGCAATGGGTTTCCCATTGACCAGCGCCACGACCCCAGGCGGGAGGACGCCCGAAGACGCGGCCGGCGCGACGAGCCCGTACGCACCCAAGGCAAGGCCAGCCAGCATCGCCAGGGGGAGCAGCCAGCGCTCGAGCGCAGACGGCCGGCGCGTCATTGCGGCGGTGCAGCTGCCGCGAAGTCGACGAAAATCGGCGAGGACCAGGCGCGCTCCCGCGCCGGGGCCGCACAGTTGTCGGACTCCTCTCGGCACAGCCTGACGCTCACGCAGGCGCCGCGCTCATCCCGCGTGCAGCGGAGCCCGGCCGCATTCACCTGCATGGTGGGGCTCTGAAGCGCTCGCACATAGTAGACCGTATCGCGCCTGTCGCGGGCGAAATCAGGGTCGGTAAACCGCACCGTGCAGGCCTCCTGCCCTCGCGCACAGGGAAGGACTTTCCAGGGGTCCTCGATCAGCGGGCCGACCGGCTCGCCGGGTCGGATCTGCGGGCGGATGCGCACCACCTCGATCCGTTCGATCGGCAGACGCTGATCGGAAGGGTTGTAGCATTCGCCGTAGCAGAGCCTGGTGAGCAGACCCGGGGGCGCGCTGGCTGCCGTGTCGGCCGGGCAGCCGGGCTGCTGCTTGAAGCCACCGATGGCGTGCACCTCGAATGTCGGATTGGTGTCGAGGGAGACCTCGGAACCCATGGGCAACCGCCGGCCCTTTGCGCTGAGCAGGTTGAACCAGAGCAGGATGCGTGCGCCAGAGGTGCCGTACACGTCGCGGCGCTCGAGCGCCTCCCAGATTGCCCGCCGCCCCCTCCCCCGAACGTGAACGGCCGCGAGCCCGCTGGCGTAAAAGAAGCTGTTCTGGCGTTCGTATTCCCAGAACGCCGGGCTGCGGCGCACCTTGCTGGTGGGCGTTCCCTTGTCGACCCCGAACAGCCAGCGGAAAGCACTCCCCCGGTCGTCGTCAGTGAATCCTTGCCGGATTTCCTTGTAACCGGTGCCGGGCTGCGCGCGGTGATCATCGCTCGACGCGAGCAGGCCAAAGCGGTAGCGCAGCGGATGTCTGGGATCATCGAAGTTGGTGAGGGCCAGCGCATACTGCACCGTCGCCCGCGGCCGGAGACTGAACGCCGGGTTGTAGCAATCGCGGCACTGGCCGCAGTCGAGCCAGTCCTCCGGGCGTGCATCGGGAATGGTCTCATCCCCGTAGAGCCCCGCCGCCAGGAACGCCGCCCGTGCCCGCTCGACCGCCGCTTCACAGGCCGGAGTACCCGGCTGGGCGCAGCGCTCGTGTGCCAGCTCGCCGGCGCGCCAGCAGCACGGCAAGTAGTCGGGGCGCGGCTGCGGGCAGACGGGGGTCGTGCCCTGCCGCTCCTCCGGCCTGTAGTCACGATACTCCTCGTTGTTGCCGTGACCCGAGTACACCTCGATCAAGCGCTGGCGCTCGACGTCATGGTTGAGACGATCGAGCTGGTTCTCCCAGTGTGCCCCTGGCGGCACCATCAGCCCCCAGCCGGTACCGTGGGGGATGACCAGCACGTCGAAACCCCACTGACCCAGTTTCTCGAACAGCGTTTGCGGGTCAGGCGCCGCTTCGAGGCAATCGCGCGAGAGCGCACGCGAGTCCACGCCCGATGGGCAGAAATCCCCCCAGCCGAGATGCACCATCCACGACAGCAGACGGAGGTACCCGGAGGCGTGTAGGGGGTCGCGCAGGGCGGTGCCCGCTATGCCCGCGAAGTCGGGCCACTCCTGATCGGGGCCTGGCGGTTGGCGCGAAGAGATCGGGCGGGGCGGCAGGCGCTTCGGGTCGAGGTCACGGAAGATCACGTTCTTGTGACCGTAATACTTCGCTTCCGTCTCGGCCATCTGCGTCCACTCCCAGCCTGGGAAGACGACGAGGTCCGGATCGGCAGGGGGACCTGCCACGGCCTGGCACTGACCCATCTCGGCGATGCTCTGGCGCCACATGTCGTTGGTGAGTGCTTCAGCGTGGTCCGTGATTGCGAAGAAGTCGAGGTTCGAACAGAAGCGCGCGAAGTCACAGGCGTCGGCGATCGGATGCAGGCCGGTGTTGCGGCTGATCGGCAGCGCGGTGATGAAGGCATCGAACGACTTGGCCGTATGCACGTGCAGGTCGCCGAAGAGGATCTGCTCGGCCGGCCGAGCCCGGGGAGCGCCGCTGGTCACCGGCACGCGGTGTCTCGGCGGGTGTGACTTCGTTGGCTCGGACGGCCGCGAGCAGGCTGACTGCAGCAGCACACTGCTAACCAGCACCCACACCGAAATTACCGACTCCGCGTGCCGCGCCGGGAGCGGCCGTATCCGTTGAGCGTTCTTCACACCATCGCTTCCTAGATCGATCCGCTTCCGGTCGTCAACCCGACTCTCCCACGCCACCGGCCAACGCGCAGCGGCATCGGTGCCGCCCAGAACTGAGGAGGAAAAGCTGTGATTATCAAGTGAGCCGCACCGGCAAGCATCCCGTCTCTGGCCGCGGACGACATTGCCAGTGCGAAACGTCCTTTTACCTCGCGGCTCTGTGAGGTATCGGTCGGGGGCTGGTCTGTGGTCGCTGCCGCTGCATGACCGGCCGGCTTTGCCGGGCCACCCACGGGCTGTATCCCTTGAAGCGCCTCGGAGCGTAGAGCCACACGCGCCTGCACAGGCCGCGCCAGGCCGCACGGCGCAACGGCGACCGCCACAAGCCTTGCCAAGCCGCCCACCAGAGCTTCGTCGGTGCATACCAGCACACCTTGAGCCAGAACAACCCGAGCACCTGCGAGAACGCTGGCTCTGGATAGCAGCGCGCAATCTGGTTGGCAGCACGCAGCTGGAGCAGCCACGCTCTGGCCCAATCGAGATACGCGCGACCCGGCGTGAAGCCCATCTTCTGCATGCGGCGCAGGAGGTAATGCCGTTGGAGGTCGCTGGCGGTAAACCGGATGCCGAGGCCGGTCAGCTGTGCGGCAAAAATAGTGAGGCGCCGCTCTGCTATCTGCGTTCCCCTACGCTGGGTCGTGCGGCCTCCGTGCATCCTCCGCCGCACCAGAACTTCCGGCAGAGTTGCAAGCTTGTGGTCCGCTACGATGCGGACCCACAGGTCGAAATCCGAGCCCAGGTCGTACTCCTCATGATGGCCGTACTGCCGTATGACGGCCGTGCGAGCCATACTCGCGGAATTCTCCAAACAGGAGCGGAAGAGCCGTTCGGCTGCAATGTCATCCGCCGCGATGGGCTTGCGCTTGACCCGTCTCAGCGAGCGGCCCTGCTCATCCATGCGCCTGATCCAGGCACCCACTGCGGCGTACTCGCGGTGGCGGTCCAGGAAAGCCACCTGCTTGGCAAGCCGCTCCGGATAGGCGCAGTCATCGCTATCCAGAAACGCCAGGTATTCGCCACGTGCGAGTTCAATACCTGCATTGCGCGTTCTGGGGATGCCGAGGTTGGCCGTGTTACAGACCAGGCGAATACGCCGGTCGCGGTACGAGCGCACAATCTCCCGCGTTGCGTCAGTCGAGCCGTCATCGATCACGAGCAGCTCAAAATCCGTGAAGGTCTGGACCAGGATACTGTCGATCGCGTCGGCGACGTAGCGTTCCCGATTGTATACAGGGATCAGCACCGTGACCTTTGGTGATCTATTCATGGTGGTGAGCAGCACGCTGTGAAAATCCGGCCGGTCGAGATCTCTGCCTGAGTCGGAGGAAGGACCGGAAAATCTTCTTTGCTGCCGGATTCGCGGAGTTGGGAAGCAGGTATCTCATGTCCCGACGAGCAGGTCGCGCATGCGATTGGCACTTTCCTCAACCAAGCTCAGCGAGCGTCTCGTTCGCGCCAATCCACGTTTCAGCGTCCTGCTCGGCGGTGAAATAGCCCCGCGTGCCCACCCGCCTTTTCGCGCCGCATATTGAAGTGGTCGGGCGGTCTGGAACCTGTAACACTGATTGTTCTCCAACGCGTACTCCCCTGTCCGTGGCTGTGCTGGTAGCACGGAACTGCGAGCGACAGCAACCCGCCGAGGTACCCTGACCGCCGGGAAGAACGGGTTGCCCATGTGAGGCGGGACTTTCATACCCCACCGGGCGCGGCGCTGGATGGAGCCCGCGCGCTACACCATGGCGCGCACGAACGATACTCTCTTGCGGCGAGGTGGCGAGTCACGCCCGGCGCAGCTTGCGCCAGAGCGCCGGCACGAGCTGCAACGGACCCAAGGGATTGCGCTGGGCGCGCCGCAGCTCGGCTTCCACCTGGTCGATGTGCCGCAGCACCGGCGCCATCGCGGCGACCCCGTGCTCGATACGTTGCCAGTCTTCCCACAGCTCGGCCGCGTGCGGACCAACTTCGTCAGTCGCGAGGCGCCGCAGCCATCGGTACGCGTCGCGGGTCAAGACATTGACGCGGCCGTCGCACCCCAGATCATCATCGCTGAACTGGCTGTGTCGCATGCTGCGGCGCAAAAACTCCGCTGCGTACGTTTGGATCGCGTTCTTCGTGCCGGCAGTCACAGGAATGTCCAGCGCCCCGGCCACCCGTTCCATCTGAGCCACGGGATTCGCCATGAGGAGGTCGTAGTCGACCACGACGAAGGGCCGCTCCTGGATCCGCCGGAAATAGGGCACGACATTCACCAGCCACTCGAGATCACTGTGCTCTTGCCTACCGCGGCGTGGGTCGAGCTTCGCCCGAGACCGGGCAACGCTCAACGGATTGCGCACGGCCACGACGTAACGCACATCCAAATCCAGAGATCGATAGACGTCTTCCCAGAACGGCAGCAGGCGCAGCGTGCGCCCGTACTTGTAGCCCCACAGCGGGTAGCGGCCGAAGCGGCGTCGGATGGTTTCCACAGCTTCCTGGTGCAACGCCTGCACCGGTGGCGCACGCCACTGGTCCGGCTCGATCAGGGCGACGCTGTCGGCTCTGAGGACCAGAATCCTGCGTAGGCGTTTGTTGATGGCAAGCAAGCTTTGGTCTTCAAAGAAACCGGTTGGGTTTTTCCCGCCGGCCGGCTTGAGGTGATCACCGAGTTCTATCCCGAGCGCCTGCAGGCCGCGTGTAATGGCACTGGTGCCGCTGCGGCCGGCGCCGACGACGACCATAGCGCGCGCTTCCGACAGCGTGCGGGCTTCCGTCGCGACCCGGCTGGCTGCTGCAGGCATGGTCAGTACCCGAAAGTGGAAGAAAGCCGGCTGCGGACGAGCGCGTCCATTTCGGCAGTTTGCTCAGGGGTAAAGTAATCGCGGTAGCCACCCACTTTGCCACGCCGCACCTTGAAGGAATCCGGATCATTCGGGTTGTGAAGTCTCAACCCCCAGTTCGAGAAATAGTGCGTTCGTTCCAACTGCTTCAAGTTGTCGAAGGCGGCAAACGCGACCGCGTCTTCGATCGCCTCGTCCCCGAACGACTCGCCCATGAAAGAAGTCAACCGTCTCATGGTGTCCGCCGGACGAGCGCGCAAATCTTCGTAGCGGAGCAGGAACCGCGGCGCGATCTGGGAAAGATTTCGCTCCCAGCGGTTCAAGTACGCCACGAGGGCGGGCAGGCCGAGCTCGGGATGCATGACGAACTCCCACATCGGAATGGCTGCCGGGTCGACCGGCTGGCGCAGGGTGTGCGCGATCAGTTCGCGCTTGTAGGCGCTGATCCGTTTCGTGAATTGCAGGTACCACGACACCGCGACGTCGCAAGGGTGACGGGCCAGGAACACAACCTTCTTGCGATCCCACCCCGACTGTACCGCGAGGGACGCAAAGGATCTCTCGAGCACGCCTTCGTACGTATAGTGGCCATTGGTGATCAGGAATCTCGGCAGCGCTGGGTTGCGGTTGTAAAGCTCATCGGTCTTCACGATCCGCCGTGACGGTAGGCCGTATTTCACCTGGTACAGCCGAGAAACCATGACCCGCAGCCAGGTACCGCCGCTCTTCGGATGCACGACGATGACAATGTCCGCTCGGGCGGCCTTGGCAAGCTGAAAACGGGACAGCAGCCGAAACCGAGCAGGGAGTCGAAGTGGTTTCGGGAGTCCGGCGGTCGAAGCCAGAATGGCGGCATGCTTCAGCACGTCAGGGACTTGAGTCATGGTGTCGCCAGATGCACGCGCATGCGAGCCTGCTTGTCCGCACGGATCTGAACGCTAGTACCGCTGGTGCTGCAGGCCGACCGCGCGGAGCAGGCGGTCGATCGGCCTGAACCGGTTGATCACGACAATGAACACCTTACGCAGGCGATCCTGCGGGCAATGGATTTCGCGCACGCCATGCCACGATTGCTGCGTACGCGCGAACAGTACACTGCGGTTGCCCAGCGCCTGCGTGGAAATCACCTGCTGAAAGTCGTCGAACTCGGGGGCTGACGCACGCTTGAAACGTCCCCCATCGTCGAGCACCAATGTCTCTCCTCCCCAAGCGGGGTCCCAGTCCTCGGTGGTGTTGAAGTAGAAGATGTGCGAGCCGAGCTTGCGTTTGGCATCGCAGTGGGGCGAAACGGAACACCCGTTCGGCGTGTAGTGCCAATGAAACCCCACATCGAGGGAGTCGACACGGAGCATCCGGCGTAAGAAGCCTTGGTATTTCTTGCCCCGCAACTCCGCGATGAATTCCTTCCAGGGGGACGCAACATCAAGATCATCGCTGTAATCGAGGTAGTAGCGATCGTGGCTTTTCTGGCCGTGAGAACGTTTCTTGCCGAAGAATGGCTTGAAACGGGAGACATCGGGGAGTGTTTCGAGCAAGCGCCGGTACCCTATCGTCGTCAGAAGCCCCTCGGGGTTGATCCAAGGATAGGGCTTCTGCGACCGGAAAGCATCGGCGCTAATCGCTGCCAGACGGTCGAAATCCAAGTATGTCATGGCATCCCTGTTGCGCTGAAACGCTCTTTCATGAACCAGATCGACCCCAAGTATAGAAGACATGGCGGGCAAGTCTAGCAGTCCGTCGAAAAACAGGCGCCGTAGCGAGGGCGAGCGATTTTCCGTCAGATCAAGGCGCCGAACCGGAGGCAAATCCGATGATTTTGTTGAGGATTCGGCAACGCAGAGCTGGCGGAAAATAGCCGCCCGCAGTAGGGGCCCTGTTTTTCAACGGGCTGCTGGCCCGTGGTGGACGCGCTAATCAGCCAGCAGGGCACGAACGCGGGCGACCGCGCGCGCCATGTCGTCCAGAGGCTGCCGCCGCACGGTGTCTGCGCTCTCGCCCAGCCGTGTCACCAAGCCGCGTACCTTGAGCGCCCGGTGGTACGCGTCAAAGTCACGTCGCGGCTTGATCAGCCCCAGATCTACCCGTCGATCATACCGGCCGGCCGGCCCGTCCGCGGGCGCGGCCGCGCCAGCCGCGTCGCTACGGTCCACCTGCAGCTGGCCGCCAGGGCGCAGAAAGGTGCGCACCGCGAATCGCCAGCCGGCCCGTCGCGGCCATTCGAACAACGCCACTGGCTTGGCAGTCGCGCACGCTTCCACGAGCATCGACGCGCTGTCCGCGGTGACAATGAAGCGATCCGCTAGCGCGAGAAACGCTAGATAGGGATTCTCTGGGTCATGCGGGTGCCAGCGGTGGCAGTACGCGGGACATGTGACGGCGGCCAACAGCGCGTCGGCGGCGGCCACCGGCGTGCGCGGGCTGGTGCTGAGCAGGAGCGATCCACCGCTGGCGCGCACCTGGGCGCTGGCCTCGCGAGCGAGACGTGCCGCGGTGACCGGATCGAGCACGTACGAGGAGCTGTTTCCACCTACGAAGAGAGCCGTGTACGGCCGCACGAACCCCTCGAGCCGTGATGCCCAGCGAGACGCGGCCTCGGCCAGCCGCTCAGGGGCAAGGCGATTCAACGGTGCCGTCAGATGCAACACGTTCGGACGCTGCGGCAAACAATACTGGGGCAGCGTGATGACGAGATCGAATAGGGCCAGCGGCGCCTGGGTATGCAGGAGATGCACGAGCCGGGTGTGGCCCGCCGACTGCTTCTTGATCCATCGCGCTACCGGTACGCTGCGCCGCGAGGCGGCGATCACCAGGTCCGGCCAGGGCGGCCTCAGCGGACTCGATCTACGGTGGTTCAGGCTCAGCAGCGAAGCGCCAAGCAACAAGTTGGGGCAACGGTTCAATGGGTTGTGCACCAGCTGTTTGGTCTCGTAGGGCCATCCCAGGGCGGCTGCCAGGCTCAACATCTGTCCGTTTCCGCCGGTTCCCTTGCCCAAGAGAACCCACACCGTCGGTGGGGATGCCCGGCATGCGGTCTCCGTTAGCGGAGCACCTTCTTCAGAATCCATTCGAGAAGTTCGGGACGGCGTCGGAGATAATAGTGCCGCAGCGGCCGCACGTCGCGGTTCAGTTCGTACACCAGGGGCTCGCCGGTTGGAACATGGATGGCGGGCACCTCCGCGTCGGGGATATCGTCGAGATACTTGATGAGTCCCCGCAGAGTGTTGCCGTGTGCGACGACGAGGATCTGTTTGCCGCGTCGGAGCTCCGGCACGATGGTATCATGCCAATAGGGGAGGAGGCGCGTCACAGTGTCTTTCAGGCTTTCGGTGTGCGGGAGTGCAGCCGTGCCGAGCGCGGCATAGCGTGGGTCAAACCCCGGGTAGCGGGCGTCGCCCCTGTCGAGTGGGGGGGGCGGCACGGCGAAGTGCCGTTGCCAGACGAGCACCTGTCTAGCACCGTACTTCCGCACGGCCTCCCACCGGCTCAACCCCTGCAACGCTCCGTAATGCCGTTCGTTCAGACACCAGCTCTGCTGGACGGGGACGCACGCGAAATTCATGGTTTCAAGCACGATCCGCAGTGTTTCGGTCGCGCGTTTCAGACAGGAAGTGAAGCACAGATCAAACGCAAATCCCTTCGCTCTCAACAGACGTCCCGCCCGCTTCGCCTGCGCCACGCCACGCCTGCTCAGAGCGACATCGGTCCAGCCGGTGAACCGTCTCTCGCGGTTCCAAACGCTTTCGCCGTGGCGCAGGAGTGTGAGCTTGACCATCGTCGTTCATCGGCTCCTCGACGATCAGAGCGTCGCGCTGCAGCGGTCTCCCGGCACAGCCTCGTGGCCCTCGTCCGGTACGCGACTGGGATCGGTGATGCCCAACAGCGCCCGCACCTTGGCGGCTACTGCATCGACTTCCCGCAGTGCGGGGCGTGGCCCCGTCTGCAGCGGTTCGCCGAAAAAGCGAGCGATGCCACGTTCGACCATGCGGTGGTGCAGCGCGTTGAGATCCCGCGGGGGCCGCACGAGGCCGTGTGCGATGAACCACGCACACAGGTATTCTAAGCCCTGTTGCGGCCGTACCGTCCCACGCCGGTTCAGTGGGCGCGCCGTGGCACGCGCGACCACCCACTCTCTGAGCCGCAGCCACGGCCCCAGGAGCTGCTCCGGCAGCGGGTAAATGTACATCGGTTTGCCGGTGGCGGCTGCCTCGGCGAGCATCGACTCGCTGTCTCCAGTCACAACCAGCACATCGGCCAAGGCCAAGTACCCCAGGTAGGGGTTCGCTCGGCGTCCCGGCTGCCACTGATGCACGGACGCGGAGCCGCCAAGTCCCGCCTTGAGGGCCTCCGTAGCCTCCGCCCCCGTGCGGCGGCTGGTCACAGCGAACACGGACCCGCCCGCGGCTTGGGCGACGGCACGCACTTCCTCGGCCATGCGCCGCGCGGTCTTCCGATCCAGCCGGTGCCGCAGCGAAGTCCCTCCCACCACGAGCACGATCCGCGGGCGCGGGCGGTTGTCCAGCAGATTGGGCCAGCGGGCGGCCGCCTTCGCAAGCCGCGCCGGCGTGACGGGGTTGAGCGGCACAACGGTTTCAATGCGCCGCGGATGGCGCGGAAAACGGAAGTGCCCGCAGGTGATCACCACGTCGAACCGCCCGACGACATCACCACCCTTACGCCCCAGCTGCACCAACCGGGTTCCGCCTTGACTCTGCTTGCCGATCCAGCGTGCCACCGGTGCGGTCCGCCGGCCGGTCGCGATCACCACGTCGGGCCACGGCGGGGCGAGCCCCGCCGACCGCCGTCTATCGAGCGAGATTCGCTTCGCCCCGAGCAGGCCGTTGCTCAGGAGGTTGAGCGCGTTGAACCGTAACGCCTTGGTCTCGTAAGGCCAACCGAGCGCCTGGGCGAGTCCGACGGATTGGATTGTGTGGCCCGGCTTGTGATCGGTAAGGACCCACACTCTTGGGGCGCTTCCCAGCCAGCAGCCCCCCGACCGCACCCGGGTTTCGCTGCGCCCCATTGCAGTCCGCCACGACGCGACGAGCCGCCAGTGCACGTGTGGGTGACGCGCAGCGGCCGCTTCGAACCGTGCGAACCACCACTCCGGCTCACGCGGTCGCCGGCGCGATCGGGTTCCATCGTGCAGGATCCCTGCGCCCGCACCAGCGGACACGCTCGCGTACACGAAGCGGCCGGCGTACCGGAACAGCTCTTCAACAACCCAGGGAACGTCTTCGTCCGGCAACAGCTCCAGCCCGCCGGTACACGCGACGCCGTCGAACTGTTCCGTAGGTGGCGTCGCCATGGACGGCACGGCAGGATCGTAGCGTGTGACGATGTGTTCCCCGTCCGCAGCGAGGTCCATTTCGGCCACTCCCATCGCACCGTCGTCCCCGCTCCAGCGGTACTCCAAAATTGTGCGTGCGCCCGTCATAGTGATCAGCTCGCGGAGCCGCGCTTCCGGGGCAGCCGCAGCGGGTCGTACCGTTGCACGGGGGCCATCGCCACGGCCGCGCGCGGCGCGTAGCCGCGCCAGCAATGCCGTATACCCGGCGCTCGGACGGGCAGCCGTGAACACTTGGTACCCACTTGCGTCAGCCGCCCGTTCAAGATCGAACCAGACGTCATCGATGGGGTTCGACTGGTAGACGAACCGGCGTGGAAATGGCCGCCATGGTTGTGTGTGCAGAACGGTGTAGTGCAACAATCTCGACCGCCCCCGCACATACTCCCGGTCACGCGCGTTCCACTCGGGAGCCAGGGCACCGTGCAACCCCGGCACTGCAAGTGCCTTGGCCAGCAGGGAATTTTTTCGGCCACGCTGCGCGGCGTCAAGGGTCCAGATCTCCGCCATCCGTGCACAGTCGATCAACATGACCGAGGAGTCCTTCGCGTCGATAGCAAGGAAACCATGGCCACCCATGTCGGTGTCGAACAGCTCTGCGGGATCGCGCAGGTAGACTTGATCCACGTCGTTGTATATCGCCCGCCCGCTGCGGCCGGCAAAGTGCGGAATGGCGAAGCGGTAGTTCGTGAAGCCTGTGAGCCACAGGTGCCGGCGCCAGCCGAAACCTGCCAGTTCCTTCATGAGATAGATCTCATACACCCGCGACGGATCCCGCACCTGTTCGATGGACCAGATGAACACCCGCTCAGCGCGCCAATGGGCCGGCTCAGTGCCCAGGAAGATGCGTACCGGTGGCTTCGAACAGGGGGGGACGCCGCTGCGCACGTCGAGCACGACTCGCTCGGGCTGCATCCGCACGGCGGCGCGGCCATTGTCTGCCCGGGACCAGAACCGCGCGGCCACGCGCGCCGCTGTCGCAAGGGTCATAACCGCTTCCGTCTACCGGCGGTGATCAGTTGACACGAACGCCCGCCCTGCCATCCACCTGAGATGCCTGGTTAGCAGGAAGCGGTGCAAGAAACCATCCGCGGGCGGCGTTCGGTGCCAGCGAGGGCGGCCGGAACGCAGTGCCCGGGAGTACGGTGCGCCCCGGGCACTGGGGTCGCCGCCTCCCTGCGCTCTCCGACGCAGCGAACTCTCACTTCGCCTTGGCGGACACCCGATTGTATGCGAAAGGGAGCCATGCCGATGAGCGGGGACCGAAAGCACGTGACCGTGTTCATCCATGGCCTGACGGCTGGGGGGGCGCAGCGCCGCACCCTTGCTCTGACCCGCGCCTTTGCCGCGCGTGGCCACCACGTGGATCTGGTCGTGGTGCACGCGGCCGGGCCGCTACGGAATCAACTCTCCCATCTGGTACACCTTGTCGAGCTCGATCCCTGGACAACCCATCTTCCTGTGCTGAGACAGTCGAGGCGGGGCCAAGTGTTTGCGAGCATTCCGGCGCTGGCACGCTATCTCCGAGCGCAGCACCCCGACGTCATGCTGTCAGCAGCGAGCCACGTCAATCTGGGAGCACTCTGGGCTCGGCGGCTGGCGCGGGTTGGCACGCCCCTGGTCTTGCGAGTCAGCAATCATCTTTCGCGCGCGGCGTTCAACACAAGACGGGCGCCGCGCCTGCTTGCGCCGTTGCTGGCTCGGCACTGTTATCCCTGGGCGGATGCGATCATTGCGGTCTCGAACAGCGTGGCAGACGATCTGGCGAAGGTGACGCGAGCGCCGCGCGAACGGATCGTGACGATCTACAGCCCGGTTCTCACGGTAGAGCTGCAACGACAAATGGCCGCCCCGTTCGAGCACGCGTGGTTTGCACCCGGCGCTCCTCCCGTGGTGCTTGGCGCCGGTCGTTTCGTCGCGCAAAAGGATTTCCCCACCCTGCTCAAGGCCTTTGCACGGGTGCGCGCGGAACGTCCGGCACGACTGATGATTCTGGGTGGAGCCAAGACTCCCAGGCGGCGGAGACGGCTGCTGGCACTGGCGCAGCGACTGCGGATGGCTGACGATGTAGCCCTGCCCGGCTTCATCCCGAATCCATTGCCCTACATGGCGCGCGCCGCAGTCTTCGTTCTGTCCTCGGCATGGGAAGGACTCCCCGCGGTGTTGATCGAGGCAATGGCGTGTGGCTGCCCAGTGGTGAGCACCGATTGTCCGGGCGGGTCCGCCGAAATATTGGAACGGGGCCGCTACGGACCGCTGGTTCCGGTCGGCGACGCTCCCGCGCTGGCGCATGCCATTTTGTCGCAGCTCGACGCGACACCAGACCGCGAGCGCCTGCGAGCGCGAGCCGCAATGTTCTCCGCCCCTGCCGCTGCGGATCGCTACCTGGAGGTCCTGCTCGGCGTATGTCGCGGTGGCCCGCCGCGCATTGACTCACAACCCCTTCACCCACTTGCGAGGGGCAGCACCGCGCGCGGCGCCAGCCCTCAGCTCCGGGCCTGACGTACCCGCCGCCGCGGGCTGCATCCCACCGGCTGCCTGGCTCGTGGCGCCCTTTTCGTCTAATGGAGCAAGCGGGGTGATCCGGCCATCTCCGACGTGATAGACATGGTCGGCAATGTCGATCAGCCGCCCCTGGTGGCAAATCGCCAGGATCGTCATCGTGCCCCGGAGTTCCAGCAAGGTCGCGCAAATTCCTTCCTCAGTCGCCGGGTCTAGGCCGGTCGTCGCTTCGTCCAAGATCAGTAGCCGCGGCCGGCGTGCCAACGCACGGGCCAAGGCGATTCGCTGCCGCTGACCGCCGGAGATCCGTAGGCCTCGTTCGCCGACCATGGTGTCCGGTCCCTCCGGCAGTGCGGTCACGAATTCCCACGCGCCCGCCGCCCGCAATGCGGCTTCGACATCCGCTGCCGTCAGATCCGGGTCACCGAGCGTAACGTTGAGGCGGACGCTGTCGTGCAAGAGGAACGTCTCCTGCGGCACGTAGCCAATCATGGCACGCCAGAGGCGTGCGTCCAAAATGCGGAGCGAGACATCATCGATGAACACGTCTCCTGCTTGCGGTTCGATCAGACCGATGAGCAGGTCGGCAACGGTTGTCTTCCCGGCACCGGAGGGGCCGACAAGCACGGTCAGCCGGCCGGCAGGGACCCTGAGGCACGCGTCGCGTAGTACCCACCGTTGCTCGTACGCAAAGCTCGCATGCTGTAGCACCACCTCGCGCTGGAGCACGGGCGGTGTCCTCCCAGGTTTCACCTCATGTGCCGCTTCGGCCTGCTCGATCATCGCGTTCAACGACCAGAACGCGCTCTCGCAAGCACCCATGCGCTGCACTTCCTTTTGAACCTTGCCTAGGCCGGCAACGATCTGCGCACACAGCAGCGCGAGCATGATCACGGTTGCCAGCGGCAACGTCGAGCGGGTCAATGCAACGTACAGGCCAGCCGCCAGGAACGCCACGATCAAGGGCTCCTGCAGTGCTCGCAGCGCTTCCTTGCTCAACACCTCGCGCTGCAGTGCGCGGTTCAGACGCCGGGTCTCACTTTCCAGCAGGGGCCCGATCAAGGTTTCGCGCGCCATCGCCTTGAGGGGCTTGACGCCCTGCAGCGTATCGGTAAGCCGCCCGAGCAGGGACTTCGTCAGCCGCGTTTGCCGTGTGCCTGCCCGGCGCGTCACATGGACCAGCCGATTGAAGGCGTACACGATCACCGCACCTGCAACCAGCGCCACAAGCGTCGCCCGCCATGACACGAGGAACGCCACACAGGCGTACACCACCGCCTCGACCAACAGGGAGAGGATCATGGTCGCGTGCAGGTAGGCTTCCGAAGCGCGCCGGGCTTCGGACGCCACCGCGTTGGCGAAGGCACCGACCGGTTGGTGAACGTAATACTCCCAGCGTGTGCGCAACAGCGCGCGGATGAGCGCAAGCCGCAGGTCCGTCGCGACCTGGGCCACCGTGTACCCCACCTGCTTGTTGGCCAGGAGCACGAGGCCCGCTTTCACGGTCATCCCCGTTACGATCACCGCGAGGAGCACACCCGTGGTGGGCTGCAGTCCCACCACCTGTAAGGCGCGGGTGACCGCCTGTTCCAGGGCGTTCGGGCTGCCACCGCCGTGCGTGCCCCCACCGGTCCGTGCGCCGGAGCGATTTGCGGCCAGCCCGATCAAGGGTAGGAGACTCGAGAGGCCCACGCCGGCAGCAAGACCACCAAGCAGCAGACAGATCAGCATGACGGCGGTGTGCCACGGGTACCTCCGCGCGAAACGGATCAAGAGCTGCATAGCGCCACCCGTGTGGTCTTGTAGCAGGATGTGTGTGGAAGCGACACCTCCACGCGCCTTGACATTGTGGCCGCGCTGCGCGCATCTCTACCCTGGTCGACCGCGAAGCCTATGAGTCCGAATGTCGCCTCCGAGGCCCCGCCGGCCGCATCCCCACGGCAGGAGGGGGCGGCCCGCCGCGGTGGCGAGCCCGCGCGGGCAACGCCGCCCGTGTATGCGCTCCCGGTCCAACATCGTCGCGACCGGACCCGCTTCATCAAAGTACCGTGGTCGGTCTACGCGGACGATCCGGTCTGGGTACCGCCCCTCGTGGTGGAACGCCGGCAGCATCTATCGCAGCGCAACCCGTTTTTCGCCCACGCGCGGGCGCAGTTCTGGGTTGCCTACCGGCAGGGCCGGCCGGTCGGCCGCATCAGCGCCCAGGTGGATGACCTGCACCTGGAGCGTTATCACGACGCGACGGGCTATTTCGGATTTCTGGAATGCATCGACGATGGCCCGACGTTTCACACCTTGTTCACGGCCGCGGAAGAATGGCTGCGCCAGCAAGGCATGCGGCGCGCGATCGGGCCGTTCAACTTCTCCATCAACGACGAGTGCGGCCTGTTGATCGACGGTTTCGATACCCCCCCCATGTTCCTGATGGGCCACGGTCGTCCTTACTATGATGAACGCGTCAAGCAGCAAGGCTACCGAAAGGCCAAGGACACCGTGGCATATCTCCTCGCCACGGCGCAGTCGCCCCCCGCGGTCATGCAGGCGACCGTCCGCCGTGCCGGCTCGGGGCGCATACAGGTTCGCCCGCTGCGCCTCGCACATTTGCGCGAGGACCTCGACATCTTGCGCGACATCTTCAACGATGCCTGGTCGGACAACTGGAACTACACCCCGTTCACAGCCGCGGAATTGGCGGGGCTTGGCCAGAGCTTGAAGCTGTTTGTCCCGCCCGAGTTCGTGCAGATCGCGGAAGTGGACGGCATCCCCGCAGCAATGATCGTCGTAGTACCGAACCTCAACGAAAGCATTCGCGACCTCGGAGGTCACTTACTCCCGTTTGGCTGGCTGCGGCTGCTGTGGCGCCTCAAATGGGCCGGGCCACGGACAGGCCGTGTGCCCCTGATGGGCGTGCGGCACGCGTATCAGCGCAGCTCGCTGGGCATGGCGTTGGTCTTCCTCCTGGTCGAGGCGGTGCGTGGCCCGGTGGCGCAACGCGGCATCGAACAGATGGAGCTCTCCTGGACGCTCGAAGACAACCGGGCGATGCGTCACATCAAGGAACGCCTCGGCGCTCGTTTGTACAAGACCTACCGCATCTACGAAAAGACCTTGGTCTAAAGACACGGGCCGTCCATCTTCAGGCGTCAGAGGCAGGCACGTTGCACGAATCGGAACCGGGAGAGGACGGCGTCTCAGGCAACCATTTTACCGCTCTGGTCCTGGCGGGGCGCCGTCCTAGTGGCGATGCGTTTGGCCGGATCACCGGCGTGTCTGATAAAGTACTGATTCCTGTCGCCGGTGTGGCAATGTTGGTGCGGGTCGTTCGGACGCTGCGCGCCGCGCAATACGTGAACCGGGTCGTCGTTTGTGGAGTCGACGCGGCGATGCTTGCGGACCAGATGGAGCTCCGCGCATTCATGGACGCCGGAGAGGTGGCACTCCTGGACAGCCGGGCAACGCCCAGCGCCAGCGTGTTGCACGCTCTGGACCGGCTGCCGCAGTGTGTGCCGCTGTTGGTCACAACCGCGGATCATCCCTTACTGACCGCGGAAATGGTCGACTACTTTTGCAAGGCGGCGTTGCAGACTGGAGGCGACGTCGCCGTGGGACTGGTGGGTGCAGACGTGGTGCGCGCCGCGTTCCCGGAGTCCAAACGCACGTATCTGAGGTTTCGCGCCCAGGCCTACTGTGGGAGCAATCTTTTCGCGCTGCTGAGTCCCGCGGCGCGGCGTGCGCCCGCTGCGTGGATGCAGGTTGAGCAATACCGGAAACGACCTTGGAAGATGGTGCGCGCCTTGGGAGGCGTCGTGCTGCTCCGCTTTCTGCTGGGACGCCTGACGCTCGACGCCGTCGTCCGCTTGGCGTCCCGCAGGATCGGTATCCGGGCAGCTCCGGTCATACTCCCCTATCCCGACGCTGCTATCGACGTCGACACGCCGAAGGATTTGGCGCTGGCCGAGGCTATCCTGCGCCAGCGCGGGGAAACCGGACAGCGGCTCTGAGACGAGCGCAGGCGGTGCGACCTCGCTTCATCAGGCAGCGCGGGCTGCTACTGCCGCTCCATGATCTGCCACCTGGCAACGAACTCGTGCGCTTTCCTGAGATCCTGCGGAAAATCGATCTCCATCCACTGCTGCGCATCGACGGATACAGCTTGCACGTGGCCGCGTTGCGCCAAATCGTTGATGACCGACAGGTACCAGAGGCGTCGCGCGCCCGGCTCCATCACGGCTGCTTCCAGTGCCTCACGGAATAACCCGGGCCCGGCACCCCGAAATATCAGCATCCCGATCGATTCGCCGTGGGTTTCCTGTGGAGGTAGGTCCTTTCCGATGCCGAGCAACGTGCGGCCATCGCAGCGCACTTTCATGTCGTCCGCGTCGTACGCGCCTTTGCGGCCGATCGCGACGGTGATGGGGGCGGGCTCGCTGGCAAGGAGCTGGCGCAGCACCGCAGCCTCGAACAGCGTGTCCCCATTGAGGAGAATGAAATCATCGTGCATGGCTTGGCGGGCCACCCAGCAACTCACCAAATTGTCCGCCACGTGGAAGAAGGGATTGTGCACCGTGTCGATCTGCGACGGCCGTGCACACGCCTGCGCGAGGGCTTCCTGGACCTTGCTGGCCGCAAACCCGACGACGACGGTGACCTTGCGGACGCCGCACGCCGCAAGCTCCTGCAATTGCCAGTCGATGATTCGTTGACCCGCAACCGGCAACAGACACTTGGGCTGGCTGGCCGTCAGAGGAAGCAGGCGCTTACCTTGCCCAGCATTCAACATGAGCGCGTTCACGTGCGTCCCCCCGCTACGCGTGCCCTACTGCACATAAGGAAGTCTGCGCCAAGCGGAATTTCTGACGACGGACCCGCTCAACCCGTCACCGCAGCTCTGAACTCCTATCCTTACGGCGCGTTCTGCGAGGCGGCGATACACGGTGGGGCCGGAGAGTGCGCAGACGCAAGCGGCGGAGCCGCATGTCAGCCCCTGGCGCCGTCTCGAGGCGCTGTTTCCACTCCTGCAACGTATCCCTCAGAAGAACCGGGTTCAAGTCTAGGATAGCGCAGATCGATTCAAAGGAAAACAGCCATGGAGACCCGTCCTCGAAGATCCACTGCGCGGCCTCGGCGAAGAGTCGCCTTCCACGCGGGCGGCTGGCTGTGGCGTATTTTTGGAAGGACCGAATCGCATCCTCCAAGATCGCCACCATCAGTCGTCTTTCTCCCTCAATCTCGCGCTGGCCGGGCCGCGCATCGAAATACTGTGCTGGAAAGACCACTTCCGGTCGGAAAAGGCCGACGGTGTCCGCGTCGAGACGCGGCACTCCCGCGCCGACTGCTATGGCCAGCTCACCACCATTCATCGTCATGGCACCCTTCTGTGAGTCAGATGCTGGGCACGCGGGAACGTTGCAGTGGGTACCGTCAATCTCTCGACTCGACATCTTTCCGGAGGCCGTACCGCTGGCCGCGCTGCCGCCAGGGTGTCCGCCGGGCGTGCAACGCCGGACACACCCGCCGCATCTGACTAGGTTGAGAATGCCTGGCAGAAGAGGGGGGTGCGCGCGCATGCGACTGAGTGCACTGAGCGCCGTCGGGGCCACCGTGGCGTTGTTGGCGGTCCGATTGGTAACCTCGGAACCGGCTTGGGCAGAACATGCCGCATCCGCTGCCGAGCGGACCGCCGCCGGCAAACAGCTCGCGCAGCGCGCGTTGGACTGGTTGCATCGGGGCGAAGATGCCGCCACCAAACACGCCAGGCTGGCAGCCTACCGCAGAGGGGCCGAGCTGGCGCAACGCGCGATTGCCGCCGACCCAACAAACGCCGACGCACACTTTGCCGCGTTCGCTAACAAGGGACGTATCCTGCTCCTTGAAGGAGCGACCGTCAACCTGTTGAACCTCCTGCGGTTGAATCGCGAACTCGATCGAACTCTGGAGCTCAATCCAAACCATGTCGACGCACTGGCGGCCCGGGGCGGTATGTATCGCCAGCTCCCGTGGCTGCTCGGCGGCGACCTCAACAAGGCGGCGAGGTACCTCTCACGCGCCGTGGCACTTGATCCCCAAGCGGTAGGTGCACGCATCGAGCTGGCCGAGGCCTACCGTGATATGGGCCATCCAGAGCGCAGCGTGCCTTTGCTGGAAAAGGCAGCTCGATTAGCGCAAAACATGGGCAAGGCACGGCAGCTCGCCCAGGCGCGGGGCCTGCTTCGCGCACTGACGTCGAAGCGGCAGCCGGACCTCTCTTCCCCAAACAACTAGACGAAGGATCGCCGTGTTCAGGGACCTCCCCGGTCGTTCGGTGCAACGTCTTGCCTGGGTCACGCTGTGGATCCTTTCCTTCCCGGTGCTGGACGCCCCCGTTGCTGGGGCAGAGCTGACGCTGCAGCAAGCCGTCGCGCAGGCGGTTCACGCCAACACGGAAATTCGGATTGCGGCGCTCGAAACTGCGAAGGCCCAAGACGAGTCATCGCAGGCCCGCAGTGTTTATCTGCCGCGGCTGTGGGTGAGCAGCAATGCAGGGTACTCGAGCCGCTTGAACAAGAAGCTCCGGGCGGTGGACCGAAACGGACGGGAGCGCACCTTTGGACTGGCCTCGCTCGGCGCCACGCGAGGGTTTTTCAACGCCGGCGTGGATCAGGTCCTGTTCGATGTCAGACGCTGGATCGAGGCCAACCAGACGCAGCGCGGCGCGGAAGCCGCCGGGGTAGCTGAAGCAGCCCGCCGCGAGGAGATCGTGGCCGAGGTCGTGCGCCGGTACACCGATGTCCTTCGGCTGCAGCACCATCTCCGTCTCGACAAGCAGCATGTCACCCAGGCGGTGCAGCTGCGGGAGCAGGCCGCGGCGCTCGCGAAGGTGGGGAAGGCACTGGCCACGGACATCGAGCTGGCAGCGCTGGGTGTCGACGCCGCACGCGCCGCTCGGGAAGCCCGTACCGCGGATCTCACCAGCGCCCGCGAGTCACTCATGCGCACAATTGGTTGGGGTGGCGGCAACACCTCCGCACCTCCGGCGCTGGTCGAGCAGAGTCTCCCCGACACCGGTACCCTCAGCACCGGTCGCATCGAGGACGCGGAGCTCTCGCAGACGCCTGACGTCAAGCTCCTCGGCTTGCGCGCACAGATGGAAGAGCAGAACGTGCAGGCGGCGCGGGCGGAGCGCCTTCCGACGGTGGCCCTCACCGGTGAGTACTCGAACTTCGGGCCGAAGCGCTTCGACAATTTTCAAGATGAGTTCCGTCTCGGCGTCGAGGCTCGGCTGACCCTCTTCGACGGCTTGCAGACGCGCAATGCCATTGCAAAGGCCGAAAAGGGCCTCGCAGTGGCGCGCCTCCGGCATGACGCCGCGCTCGCGCTGAGGCGGGAACAAATTGACGCCATGATCCGCCGGCTGGCGGCGGCGCGCCGGTCCACCGAGCTGGCGGCGCGTCGGGCTGTGGACGCCAAGGAACGACTGCGGCTCGCGGGTATCCGCCTCAGAACGGGACAGAACACCATCGCTACGGCGGCGGATGCACTCGAGGGCTGGGCCCGGATCGCCCACGCTGCGGTCGATGCGCGCTTCGATCAGTTCGTGCTCTGGTCCCGGCTGGAACATGCACGCGGCCGTCTGGCCAAGACGCTGGGCAGCCCTGCCGCCGGCTCGGCCCCCATGCATTGACGGGCAGCATGCTTGAGCCAGCTCTTAGACGCACGCCCCGGGCGCTCGTTGCGGCCGCGGTGGTCGTGCTCGTCCTCTTTGCCGTCGCGATGAGCCTGCGGCGCCGGCCACTGGTGGTGGACACGGCCGCCGCCACCATTGGCCCGCTCGTGGTGCGTGTAGTCACCAACGGCACGGTGGAGCCGGTGCACGACCTCGAAGTGCGCGCGCGCTCCCGCGGGCGCGTTGCTGCAGTGCTGGACGCCGGCACACATGTGGAGCAAGGGGACATCCTCGTGCGCCTCGATGACACCGAGCTCCGCGCGCAACGTGCGCAGGCCGAGTCCGATCGGCTCGCCGCGCAGCTGCGGCTGGAACAGACGCGCACCACCCGCGAGCTGGCCCGCCGTCAGCTCGCAACGGACCAGTACCTCTACGACCAGGGTGCGGTGACCCGCGAGCGGTACCAGCAGAGCAGCGCTCGGTTTGCAAAAGCCAGCGCTGACCTCCAGGCCGTGACGAAACAAGTGGCCCGCCTGGTGGCCAGCCTCACCCTGCGGATTGCCCAGCTCTCGATGCAGGAACAAGCGGCGGCAGTGGTGGCCCCGTTTCCCGGCACCGTCTACCGCACCCACGTCAAGGTCGGTCAAGTCGTGGAGCCGGGCACGGTCCTGCTCAAGTTCGCCGATCTGCGCAACCTGCGCGTGCGGGTGAACGTTGATCAGACCGATCTGGGCCGCGTGCGTACCGGCCAGCCCGTGCGCATCACGTCGGACGCCTACCCCAGCCGGTCGTGGTCAGGACACGTTGCGGAGCTCATCCCCGACGTGGTCGTCAAGGAAAGTCGCTCTGTCTCGGAAGCGCTCGTGCCATTGGAGCCGCCGGTCGGCGCCCTGGTTCCCGGCATGACCGTGGACGCGGAAATCACGGTTGCGCGGCGGGACAGCGCACTCCTGGTTCCGAGCGTGGCCATTTTCTCCGAGCAAGGCCGGACGGTGGCCTACCGGGTCGAACACCGGAGAGCCCGGCGCACCCTGGTGACGATCGGTCGATCCAACGCGACCCACGTCGAGGTCACCGATGGGCTCACTGCGGGAGATATCATCGTGCTCGCTCCGGCGGCTGGCCTCGCCGACGGGGTACGCCTGACGCCGCGGCGACAGGACACTGCAACAGACACGGCGCCTGCCGCATCATAGCTGCCGGAGGTGGGTGCATGATTAGACTCATGAGCGTTTCGAAGCGATACGATCTCGACGGCGTTGGGGTGCAAGCACTGGATGACGTCACCTGCCACATTCCAGCCGGGCAGTTCGCGGCGATCGTCGGCCCCTCCGGTTCAGGCAAGTCGACGCTCCTCCACATCCTGGGCCTGCTGGATACCCGTTTCGAGGGGCGCTATCTGTTGGACGGCCGACCCGTGTCTGGGCTTTCGGAAGACCAGCTGGCGGCGCTGCGCAGCGGCGAGATGGGGTTTGTCTTCCAAGCGTTCAACCTCCTGCCGCAGCTCACCATTCTTGAGAACGTCGCCTTACCGGCGCTGTACGCCGGCGATCGTTCGCCCGCCGTCTGCCGGGCCGCAGCGCGCGCGCGGCTCGAGCAGCTTGGCCTGTCCGACCGGCTCGCGCACCGCCCGGCGCAACTTTCCGCGGGCCAGCGCCAACGGGTTGCCATCGCTCGGGCGATCGTCAACAGCCCTCGGCTGCTGCTTGCAGACGAGCCTACCGGTGCCCTCGACAGCCGCACGGCGCAGGAAATCCTCGGCATCCTGCGCGGGCTGCATCGGGAGGGCATGACCGTCGTGGTGGTCACCCATAACCCTCGCGTCGCCGCCGCCGCGCAGCGGGTGATCGATGTCCTCGACGGCGCAATACGCGACGCGGCTTAGGCTGCTTTGGCGCTTTGCCCTCGACGGCCTGGCGGGTCAGAAGCGTCGTTCCATCCTCACCGTTTTGGGAATCGCGATCGGCACGGCGAGCGTCGTCGGCGTCGTCTCCGTCGGCCTGCTCGGACGCGAGTACATCATTGATCAGATCGAGGGAGTCGGTGCGAACCTCATCTTCGCCTACAGCGACGACGAGGGCACCAGCCCAGACGAAGTGACCTTCGACGACGTCGCCGCCCTCGCGCGTCGCGCCGTAGGGGTCGCTGCCATGGCCCCCGTTCTGGAAGACGATCAGACCCTGACCGTACACGATCGGCCACAGCGAATTTCAGTATTAGGCACCACACCGTCGTATCTGCAGGTGCGAAATCTCGTCATGGAGTCCGGACGCTTCTACAGCGCGCAGGAGGAAGCGTCACGGGACAAGGTGTGTGTGCTGTCACATGATCTGGCGCGCAAGCTATATGGAACCACCCGGGTGCGCAATCGTTGGCTGCGCCTGTACGCGCTCCGCTTCCGCGTGTTGGGTGTGTACCGTGAAGCCGTGAGCAGTGCGGCCGCCGTCCAGAGGAGCGAAGCCGCCGGCCTCACGGCCATCATCCCGTTTGCCACCTTACGCAGTCTATCGGGCATTCGCTGGGTGCACGTGGTCTACGTGCAAGCCGAACGACCGGACCTGGTCCCCCTGGCCGTGCAGTCGATCCACGCGACTTTACGCGCGCGGCATCGGCCGGCAGCCAGTTTCAAGGTGAAATCTCTGCAAGGTTATCTCGACATTGCCAAACGCATCACGAACGCTATCACCTGGGGGCTCATGGGTGTAGCGGGGATATCGCTCGTGGTCGGCGGAATCGGCATCATGAATATCATGCTCGTGAGCGTTACGGAGCGGACCAAGGACATTGGGATCCGGCTCTCAGTCGGTGCGCGGCCACGTGACATCCTGATCCAGTTCCTGTTCGAGGCGGTGATCCTAGCACTGTCCGGCGGCGTCCTCGGCGTGGCAGTCGGGACTGTTCTGCCGGCTTACGTCGGCATGCTCTACGGGGTGCACGTACCCATTTCACCGGCAAGCGCAGCGATTGCCTTCAGCGTGTCGGTGCTCGTGGGCCTTTTCTTCGGCTACTATCCGGCACGCAAGGCGGCACGGATGAACCTGGTTGATTCGCTGCGCTATGAATAATAGATGATCCGGTCTGCCGCGGAGCCCCGTACGGCCCACAGGGGGACGGTCACCGCTAGTAGGCAGCCAGCGGTTTGGCCCGCCATTCGCTGCCTTCCTGAGCGGCCGGAAGGACGGGGACGCCGGCGAGAAAGCTGGCGGGGCGATGCAGGCCTACCAGTTTGTCAGCCGCCTCGGTCAGCGCCTCCTCGGCAACCTGGCGTCGTGGCCACCACTGAAAGCCTTCCCGCCACCAGATCGGCAAGGCGAGGAGGTTGCTCATCAGAGGTACCTGCCGCCGACTGAAAATGAACTTGTGTGTCAGCGCTCCTGTCGACACGTCGACCAGGGCCAGTGAAAACGCGACGTTGGCGGGCTGGCGGCTCCCGAACCGCGACCCCGAGAATTCCTCGTAGCACGTCACCACACCCATGATCACCTTGCTCGCCCCCCCTTTTTTGCCAAGCGTGACCGCCAGGGACGGTTGGTATCGGTCGCGCAATACCGGATCGGCAGCGGACACGAGCTGGGAGCCCTGCTCGAAGGGCACCAGATCAACGCCACGACGCTGCAGTCCGCGAAACAACACGGCGGCAAACTGGGTCCCGGCACCATGCGGAACCTGGCCAGCGGGAAGCTGCTCGCCGGTCAAGTGGCACATCACATGATCGCCGTTGGCCGGCAGGAAGCTGCCATCGCGCAGTGGCAGCACGAGCACCCGATCTGCTCCGCTCACGAGGGAGCGCCGTTGCACGCTCGCGGCGAGCGTGTTCGGCTGGCGGTTGCCATGCGGCAACCCGCAGCCCGCGCCCAGCGCGGCAACAACGCACAGTGATACGGCGGCTGCGGCAAGCCCCCTACCAGCGTTCGTTCCGGGATTGGGGGCGTTGCAGCCCACCGCCGGCGCCGCTGAACGGCTCATCATGGCTCCACCCTCAAATTCGGGTGGCGGCGCCAGAGGTACGCTGCCATCGCGCCGGCTGCCAGCACGTTCCCAACCAGGACCGCAGGCCATGCCAAGACGTGCAGGACGGCCTCGGCAAACAGCGTGGTGCCCACAACGAACCCGCACTCAAAAATCACGAAGAACAGGAGGATGCCAAAGCCCAGATTGGGGGTCCGTTCGGCTATCGCCAACAGCCGAGAGGCCGCGCCGCCTACCAGGGTAAAGATGAGCGCATGCACCCACGTGAACACCAGCGCCATGTCGAACGACGCCGGCAGGGTGTGTGGTGAATCGAGGGCCGCTGCTGTCCCCCGAAACAGAGCCGTTCCCAGAAGGGTCGGCGTATACAGCGGTCGTCCCTCCAGCGAATCCAGAATCAGGAACCAGATCGCGAGCGTTGCCGCGCCGAGCGCGCCGGCAACAAGCCCCTCCGCGTATACCTTCGACGACACTTGGGCGCGCTCTTCGGAATGCGTTTGCGCCACCGCACGGAGTTGCTCTTGCATACGCCCTCCTTTTCGGGAGCTTCAACCCGCATTGGCATAGGATTAGATGCGTCAGGGTGCAGGGTGTGGCACAGCCCGAGAGGGCGGTCCGGCTGCACGCGTTACAGCCGCGCGTCCTGCTCGTTCTTCCTCGTTGGCGCTCAGCCGATCGAGCCCGCAGCACGCCGGCTGGCAGGCTTCAGTAGTAGTCGACCGGGTCGATCCGACGCTTCGCACCCCAGTAGAAGTACAAATTGCTCGGAATGCCTTGGCCCGTATACGCGTTGGGGGGCAACAGGAGACGCCTGACGATCGACCGCATCGAGTAGAACCGTTCCGTGCACCGCCACACGCCTTCCTCTACCTGCTGGGGTGTCAGGTTCTTCGGCACGAACATGCAGCGGTGATTGTTAGTGAACTGATCGGCATCCGGGATGATCACCCGCCCCTCTTGCTCGAGCTGTGTGCGCATGGGCGTGCCGCGGCGCGGCGTCACCGTGTTGAAAAAGGCCACCGGCGCCTTCACTTCGTCAAGGAACCGGATGGTTTCGTCGAAGATGCCTTCGCGGTCATCGTCGAGCCCGAACAGGAAGTTCAACGAGTAGAAGATGCCGTAGCTGCGCAACCGTGCCAGCAGCCTCTTGTACTCCCCGGCGTGGTTCTGCACCTTCTCGATGCTCTTGAGGCTCCCTTGGCTGATGCTCTCCACCCCGATGTTCACGTGATAGACGCCGGCCTTGGCAGCGAGGTCAAGGAGCTCCTCGTCGTGGTTGGTGTTGATCGTCCACAAACAGCTGAACTTGATTTTCTCCGGCGCCAGCGCGTGAAAGAGATCTTTCGCATACTGGTGCTTGCCCGCGATCTGGTCATCGATGAACTGAAAATTACGCAGACCCGTGACCTTGATCACCTCGCGGATCTCCTTGATGACATCGTCGACCGGTCGCGTTCGGAACGCGCCACCGTAGAACACCGGAATCTCGCAGAAGGAGCAGCGATACGGACAGCCTCGGGTCGCCTGAATCGGGATCGCCTTGAACAGATACCGGTTGAGCTTCAACAGTTCATGCCGCGGGCGCGGCAACCCCTTCAAGTCATGGAGTTTCTCCGCCTTGTAGATCGGCCGTAGCTTGCCATCCACCGCATCCTGGAGGACCTGCTCCCACACCAGATCCGCTTCGCCGACTACCACGGCATCAGCGTGCTGCAGCGTCTCCTGCGGGAGCAAGGAGGCGTGAAAGCCGCCCATGACCACCAGGACCCCGCGGCGGCGAAACTCGTCGGCCAGCTGATAGGCGCGCAGCGCGGAGCCGATGGTGGTCGTCATGCCGACGAGGTCATAGCCCCCGTTGAAGTTGATGTCTTCCAGCCGCTCGTCGCAGAGCTCGACGTCGACATCTGGTGGCGTGAGACCAGCTATCAAGGGCGTCATCAAGCCCATGATGAACCGCCGTCTGCTCTTCAAGGGCGTGTGGTCCAGATGAACGGTGGTGGGTTGGACCAGCAAGACTCTCATGCGTTTGCCACGCACAGCCATGGTAGCATCCTCTCCCCCAAGCGTTATCGCGGCCTGTCGTTCGAGTGTCCGGACAACGCAGAGCTTCCGGTGTCGTCGCAGACGGTGAAGCGCGTCATGCCCGCACGTCCGACCCGTGCTTGCGCTGTCAGACGCGGCGTTACCGCCTTGTGCACCTCAGCGCCCCGCTTGAATACGTTCCTCCAGCGCTGCATGGACCCGGCGCTGCACCTCCTCCGGAATGTCCTCACCTGCCAGCTCACCGGTAAGTTGGATCAGCGTTTCGTAGGTATCCGAGAACGCTTCGCAGTCCGGACAGTCACGAAAATGTCGTTTGATGCTGTCCGCAGTCTTCGGGTCTAGTGTGCCATCAAAGTAGTCGTGGAGCACGGCGACGACGTCCTCGCACGTTCGCTTGCCGAACCCGCGCATCATCCACGCAACCAGGCGTTTCACTGTTGCGCTCCGAACTGTGCGGCTAAGCGGTCGCGCAGACGCAAGCGCGCGCGGTGCAGTCGCGAGCGGATTGCCAGCACCGTGAGTCCGGTTGCCGCCGCAACGTCGGCATGGCTGAGACCTTCCACGTCTTTCAGCCACACGATCGCTCGGTCGATGTCCGGCAGTGCACCCAACGCGCCGGCGAGCGCCGCACGGAGCTCGACCCGATAGGCACAGTCCTCCGCGGAGCGCGCCCAGTTGCGCACGGGTTGCCCGTATCCGCCCATCCAATTGAACCGCGGGATGTCCACGTCAGCCATCGCCTGGTCCCGCTTGGTAGCCCGTCGGCTCATCAGGGCGCAGTTCACCGCAATCTGAAACAGCCAGCTTCCAAAGGCCGCGTCACCCCGAAAGTCATCCAGCTTCTCGAACGCGGCAAGAATCGCGGTTTGATACACGTCGGCGGCGTCGGCCGGGTTACGCGTGATGCGCAGCACGGTCTGGTACACGCGCTGCCCGTAGGGTCGTAGGAGCTCTTCGAAGGCGGGCAGGTCACCACTGCGGATCCGCGCGATGAGTGCCTGCTCGTGCGGGTCTGCCATCAGTGATATGAACACCCCATACGCCGTTTCAGTTCCCATCCGCGGCTGAATAATCCCTCTACCGGGAACGGCGCAGGCGCTCGTCAGCGCGGTTTGATTTCGAACGATACTTCAGCCGTATGCCCCGTGGACACCGTCACGGACTTTTCCATCTTGCCGATCACCTCGTGCCAGGCCCGAAGCTTATACGTGCCCGGGGGGACGTCCGTCAACTGAAAGGCACCATTTTCGTCGCTCAACGTGTAGTATGGGTGCGCCTCCACCACCACGTAGGCACTCATCCAACCATGGACGTCGCAGGTCACTTTGATGATCTCCGGGTGCGTGAAGGTTTCCTTCAGCTCGGGCTTGAATTTCGGCTGCGCCCGGTTGAGGGGAGTGTTTGCCTTGCTGTAGGTGTGCACGTTGTGCAGGATCCCGTCTTCGTTGAGGATCGTGAGCGTTCCCCCGGCCGGCAGCAGCACCAGATGCGGAACGTACTGGCACCCCTTCTGGCTCAGCGTCGCTGCCTGAGGCGCGAACGCTTTGCCCCTGGCCAGATCCACCAGCGACACGACGACATTCTTGAGGCCCTTTGTTGCTGGTGAAACGATGAATTTTTCGTCGCGCTTTTCCTGACCGCACACCTCGAAGTCCTTGGTCACCTCAAGCGTGTCCGGGGGCGGGTACGTGTTCGCGAACCGGACGACCCCCTTGATCGTACCCCCGTTCGCGACCGGGCCGCCCTGGTACGCGCTGGCAACCGTGGGGAACGCGGCCAGCAGAGCCGCGGGTACGACGCGAGCACACCACGAACGAATCCTGCATTGCATTGCGCACCTCTCGTCTCCTAGTTGAACGTCCACTTGGACTTCTTAGGTCCCAGGCTGATCACGTAGGCCACCAGATCACGCAGCTCCGCATCCGACAGGACGCCCTGCCACCGCGGACAAACCAGCGGTGGCGCAGGGCCCTCGGGATCCAGTTTCGGCTGCGCGCGTCCCTGCAGCACGATACGCTTCAATGCCGTCGCATCGTACTTCTGGCTGGCCCGAGTCAACGGGGGAACCTGCTCGTCGGGAGCAGCGTTGGGATTCCGGAATCCGCCCGCGGTACCGTGTTCGCCGTGGCAGCCACGGCAGCCGAGCTTCTCGAACACCAGTTCGCCCCGGACCACCGGCTTGCGGCGATACGCGGCGAGCTTCCAGCGCTGATCGTCCGCGTATGCTTGTCCCCGGAGCCCGTGCAGGAACGCCACCAGCGCAGTGATTTCCTGCGGCTTGAGGTGGAAGTTCGGCATGAACGTTCCGGGCCGGTGTGCAGCCGGATCGTGCAACCAACCCGCTTCCCATTCCATGCTCTGCCAGTACCCCACCCACGTGAGATCGGGGGCATTGTATCGGCCCCGGCGCCCGATCCGGTGACAGGCATAGCAGTCGTACGCGTCAAAGAGTTGGCGCCCCGCCTCTTCCTGACTACCGGCGTGCGCCACGATCGCCTGCGGGTCGAAGTCACGGCGCATGTGCTTGAGATCGGCGATCAGCGTGTCGATTTCCTGGTCCGTGAAGCCGAAGTTGGGCATTTTCGTCCCGGGCTTGACCGCTGACGGATTGTGCAGCCAGGTGCGCAGCCACTGGACCGTGCGACGGTTGGCGACTTGATTGAGCACGGGCCCCACGGTACCGCCCGTGGTGCCAATGGTGTGGCAGCTGACACAGCTGCGCTGGAGCACGATGGCGTTGCTGCGCAGCCGTTCCGGCGGAGTTTTCGGCAGAAAGGGCAGAATCGGTCGGAGGTTACAGCCGGCGCACACCAGCGCCAGCATTGCACCTCCGACGAGCAGGTATCTGGACCGTTCCATGACCTCACACGACATTTCCGTTGCGAAAACGCGGGGGGGGGCTGGCGGGCCCGGCCGCCCAGGCCCCTCCCGCGCGTTGATACTGTGCAGTGCACCTCTTACTTACTGCCTACCTGGACCTGCTCCCCCTTACTAAACGATGTCACGTACATGGCCAAGGCATCCGAATCCTCGTCGGACAGGCCACGTCCCATCACGAACATCCGCAGGCAATTGGTATCCATCTGCTCCAGTGTAATCACGCGGCCACTGGGAACCTTGAACTTGGGAAACGTCGCCGCGGCGCCATGGAGATCGGGTATCGGGACGCGGAACTCGGTCATGGGCAGCTGGGCTTCCCCGCCAGTTGTTCCACCGTTCGGGTGACACGACGCGCACGCTAGGCCGCTGTTACCCAGCTCCTTGTCGTGGAAAATCTCGTTCCCGCGACGCAACGTTTCGGCCTGCGTTTTGGCGATCAGGGCCTGCCGCTGGTGCGCCGCCATCGGAATCAGCTCGTTGACGTTGCCCAGCGCGTCGGCCATGTCGCCCATACCCATCATGCGCATCATGAACGTCGGCGGATTCATTTCCACCAGGCGTGGTGATGGCGTGCAGGCCGCAATCGAAATCACGAACACGCCGCTCAATATGATCGCACCTCCCAGGTGCATCCCTCTTTTCATAGGTTCCCCTTTCGTGGCTTGACCCTGTCGTTGCCTGAATTCAGTCCGTGAGAGCTTGCAATCGGCACCCCTGCTAGGGGGGGCACGGATCGCAAACCGCTTGTCGGTAAGCAGGGCGCGTCCCATTCTAACCTTAGGGTGTCGCGTGTGCCGGGCGTTGCTGGCGTTCATGAATCTCGCGGACGAAAATGGTGCACCACGGCTCTGCATAGGTTCCAGACACCGTCACCTCCTTCTCGTGCAGCGCCGCCGATTTGATGCGTTGCTCGATTGCCGGAGTCGCGCCGATCAGGTGCGCAATCATGTCCCCTTCCATCAACAGCAACGCGTCATGTTCGCCGCGCTCACAGCCCGGCAACTTCTGTTGGAGGAGGTCTTCCCCTGCGCAGATCAGGCGCCCCTGGAACGTTCCTTCCGTGCGGACACCCTGAAAGTATTTCTGAATGGCAGCTGATAGTGGCTTGTGCTCCTGGGCGCGCACCACGCCGCAGCACAGTCCGGTTGCCAAGCCGACGGCAGCGAGAAGGGAGTCGACCCGCATAGGTCCTCCTTGTGGCATGCTGCAAGAGTGCCAGATGCTTTGCCTTACCCGCCTGCGTACCTAAGAGATGCTCCCCCCCGGCGTGTCATAGGAACTTTAAGGTCCTTAGATGCCCGCAGGGGCTGGTGCGTTGCACGAAACGTTTCCCGCAACCGCTGCGTGGGGCGAGGATTGTTCTGCAACACTCTGCGGGTCTGGCGCATCTTAACAAGCACAGAGGAGCCCAGGAGATTCATACCGCCAAACCATGACAACGACGGACGGCGCCGCCCCCCGCGCCCGGCCGTCGTCTCCTGGGTTCCTCTACCAACCACCGTGCAGTTCCGGCAAACGAAGTGCGAAAAAAGACAGCCGCGTGCCGCCACCCGGCGCATGCAGCGTCGGCGGCTGCTTGACCGTCTCTGGCTGCCGTTCCTAACCGGGCTGTTGTGGGCATCGTCCGTGGCGGCGGCCTCGCCCCCGCGCAAGACTCTCACACGCTTTCACGACCCGGTTATCGTATCCACCTCCCTGCTGGCAGGACTGGCGGACCACCGGACCGCGCAGAGCCGGCTCTACAGCGCGCGGCGGGGGGTCTTGGTCCCGATTCCGTTTCAGTTCGATGCACGCCATGGCGACGGGGACGTCGTTTTCCCAGACACGGCAGCCGATCAGGAATTCGTTTTCGACGACAACGACGAGCTAGTCTTCATGGCAAAAGATACCGGTGATCGCGTCCCACGCAGCGTGCTGCCTTCGCAGAGCGACGCCGCACTTGAGATTGCGGTGACGGATCCGCTCACCGGCGAACAGGGGTGGACATACCTGCTCCATTTCCCAGGCGCCCCCCCACCCAGATCACCCGTTACCTATGCAACCTTCGATGTCCAGACCAATCAGGCGCGCACGCCGTTGTACACGATGGAATATTACCCTGGTCGCAATTTCTTTACCGGCATGCGCATCGCACCGGCCGCAGGTGGAACGGGAGAGAATATCCTCGACCGGATGAAAGTGCGGGTCAATCCAACCTTCTCGCTATTGCTCACCAGTTGGAGCCCCCTGTTCACCGAGGAGGACTTCTCGGTGAAAATCGACGGCGTCAAAAACGGAGCGGTGCGCGCCATCCGTCGAGTTCGGCAGTGGCTCAACCTGGGCAAGTTCTTTCCCCACGTCCCCGGCGGCACGGTGTACACTTACTACTATTTCAGTTCGTTCAGTACACCGTCGAAGTTTTCGATCCCGTGGCTGGTCCTGAAAGCCCTGCGCGGTTTCCGTTTCGTCGGCGCCAACGACTTCCGCAACAGCGCAATCGGGATGACGTACTGGGATGCAGCGAACCCCCAGGGCCTGCCGTACACAGGTCACAACCACGCCACGGTCAACCGCAGCCAAGATCATGGCTGGTGGGTCGTCAGCGGTCGCGGCGGCACCTGCCTGCATGCCTTCGTCATTCCCGAACAGTGGCGCAAATGGGGCATTGCGCGAGGCACGATCTTTACGGACGACAGCGGCATGACCGACGCCGAAGGGCCGGAAGACAATCCGGGTTCCTTTCTGGCTGGCTACAGCCTGCTGCACATGACGAATCTTCGCCAACCCGGGGTCTATGACATGAACCTTGCGGTCTTCATCTTGCCGCATCCGTACCGGCCAGGTGACGAAGCGCAGCCGCTGGCGATGCTGAAACATCCGCTGCGAGCGAAGGTGCATCCCGTGGAATGAAGGATTGCCTGTTCCGCGAGGTCGACCGCGGCCCGCATGCAACGTCCAAGATACTTGCGGCATCGTAAAGGTAGCCTCAAACTGCAAACTCCACCATTCAAGGGGGCGTCTGCCATACCGGCAACCGTATTGTCAGGGGGACGACGGGGATAGCAGGCAGGAGATGGAGAAAGTACCATACTATGGGGATGTCTGGTCTGTGCCCGACCAACTGGTGGGCGTGGAGACACTCGTGCCTGCCCAGTTCTGGCCTCAGGAAGCTCCGGACGGTCGTGGGGAACCGGAGCGCCGTCTCATGCGTGCGGTCTTGCAAGACGCTGTTTTATCCTTGAGCACGTATTCGCGGCAGCGAACGGGACGTGCTCGCCGCATTGTGGGTGAAGTCGAAATGTGGATGGCAAGCAACGCACGCTCCTACCCCTTTGCATTCGCGACAATCTGCGACGTGCTTGAGCTGGACGCCGATCACGTCCGCAAAGCGATTCGCGAGTGGAATCTGGCACTGGTGTCACCGCCACGGGGACGGCGCACACATGCGGGCCGGACGCGATATCGCTTGAGGCTCAACCGGGACACCCGCAGGCGGCGCCGGGGCGCTGCATGACTCGGCTGCGTGCCTACCAACTCCTGTCCGCACTCACCGTGGTGCTGTGCTTCCTGGTGGGCGCAGTACTTCTGAGCGGCTTCGTGTCCAACACGCTGCTGCCAGCGGCAATGCAACGGGGCCCCACACCACTTGAGACCAACTACTGGGGCTTTTACATGATGGGGTTTGCCGGGGTGCTGCTCATGACGTGGGGGGCCTGTCTGTTGTACGCCGTGCGCACCCCCGCGCTCGCGCGGGCGGTCGGTACGGCCACCGCTTTCGGGCTCAGCCTGAATGCCATCTTCCGCATCCTGGCATGGTTCAGTGGTGAGTACGCCGAGGTCGGTAACCTGCCCCGCATCGAGGCAGCGATCATGCTGCTGCTGGCACTGGGGTTCGTCTGGCTGCGCCCGCAGCCGGCTGACATCGCGCGGTCGTCTGCCAAGCGCCGGGGTGTCATGCGTGCTGCCGGAAGATGGGTCGCCACTGCGGCCTGCCTGGCCCTGCTGCTGGTCGTGGGCACGCTTGATCGCAACTTTCACGGCAGTGCCGAGGTCAGGAGCGACGTGCCGGCCGCGGTCGGGGAAATTGGCGGTCGGCTGCCCGACTTCACCCTGCCGGACATCACCGGCCGAGCTGTCTCACTGAGTCAGTTCCATGGCCGGAGCCGGGTCCTGTTGACCTTCGAGCGGTCGCTCGACTGGTGACCATTTACCAAGGCGCGGCTCGTGGAGCTGCGGCAAGTGCTGACGGGCACACCGGACCTCACGGTGCTCTATGTGATGAGCGGCAACCAAGTGAATGCGAAAGCGCTGAAGTTCATCCACGATCATCGGATGCCGTTCATCTTTCTCGTCGATGGCGACCACCACGTCATCGATGAGTTTGGTATCTACAACGACGGGGTGCGCGAAACATTCGAGCAGGGGGTACCACATCCGACCACCTATTTACTCGATCGCCAGGGCATCATTCGGTTCAAGGATTCCCGCAAGGACTTCCACGTTTGGCTGTCGGCACCAGTCCTGCGTAACGCACTCAGAGCAATGTGAAGACGGCGCGCCGCCAGGCGCGCCGAAAACCGCTTGCCGGCTCCACAGTCGCCACGGTGTTTCTGCGGCGCCCGCCCCTCGACCCGCGTAACGCTCTTGCGCGCGGAGCATCGAACTCATAATGATGTGAGATGATCCGGTTGCTCGGCAACTTGGTCAGATAAGCTGTTTGAGGACGACATGACGCAACTGAATATCGAAGAGGTCGTGGGGAAGCGATACACAGAGGGGGCACTGGCCCGCCAGGAGACCCTGTGCTGCCCGACCGACTACGACGACCGCTACCTGGCGGTCCTGCCGGGGGAAATCATCGAGCGGGACTACGGCTGTGGAGATCCGTCGGCCTACGTACGAGAAGGCGAAACGGTACTCGATTTGGGCTCGGGCAGTGGCAAGACCTGTTACATTGCGGCGCAGGTCGTCGGGCCATCGGGCCACGTGATCGGAATCGACATGAACGACGACATGCTAGCCCTTGCCCGCCGGCATCAATCCGAGATCGCGCGTCGTCTGGGGTACAACAACGTGAGTTTCCATCGTGGCAAGATCCAGGACCTGCGGACGGACCTCGACGCCGTCGACGCCTACTTACAGCGGCACCCCGTCGCATCGGCGCGAGATCTGGCGGCTTTCGAGCGCTTCCGCCGGGAACAGCAGTCGACGCACCCGCTGGTGGCCGATAATGCGGTTGATGTGGTCGTGTCCAACTGTGTTCTCAACCTTGTCTCTGACGACGACAAGCAGGTGTTGTTCGCCGAATTGTTTCGGGTGCTCCGCCCCGGGGGCCGCGCGGTGATTTGCGATATCGTGTCGGACGAGTGCGTTCCCCAGAGCCTCAAAGAAGACCCGGATCTATGGTCCGGTTGCATCGCCGGAGCGTTTCAGGAAGGCGCCTTCCTCGACGCCTTCGCGACAGCGGGCTTCTATGGCATCGAGTTGCTCAAGCGGGACGTGCAGCCGTGGCGGACCGTTGCCGGCATTGAGTTCCGTTCTGTCGCCGTCCAAGCATGGAAGGGAAAGCAGGGTGAATGCTGGGACTACAATCAAGCAGTCATCTACCGGGGACCGTGGAGCGAGGTGCGAGACGACGACGGGCATACGCTACGCCGGGGTGTCCCGATGGCCGTCTGTGAGAAGACCTTCCGTCTTTACACGCGCGAGCCCTACGCACGGGGCATCATCCCGGTCGCACCACGCGTCGCAGTCGACCCCGCCACGGCCCGGCCCTTCGACTGTACCCGCGAGGCGGTCCGCCACCCCCGTGAGACCAAAGGTCGAGACTACCAGGCAACGAGCGCCGCCCCGGCCACGTGCTGCGGGCCGGCGGGCGACTGCTGCTGAACCGCACGGTTTCTCCATGCAGGTCGATTGCCTGTCCGCTCCGTGCGACTTCGCGGTAACGCTCCGGCGCCATCGCCTCGGAGTTCTGCGCCGCGGCGTGCTCCGGACGCTGCAAGTCAACGTCGGCAAGCTGTGCAACCAGGCCTGCCACCATTGTCACGTAGACGCTGGGCCAAAGCGCACGGAGATCATGGGCCGTGCCGCCGCGGAACGGGTGATCTTGCTGCTCGGGCAGAGTCCCGCCGTTGAAATGCTGGACCTTACTGGAGGCGCGCCCGAGCTCAACCCGCACTTCCGCTACCTGGTCCAGCAGGCCCGGGCGATGAACCGACGTGTGACGGTTCGCTGCAACCTGACCGTGATCTTCGTTCCGCAGATGGAAGGTCTGCCACGGTTCTACCGCGACAACGAAGTCGAACTCGTCTGCTCGTTGCCGTGTTACACTGCAGGGAACGTGGACGGCCAGCGCGGCCACGGCGTGTTCGACCAGAGCATTGAGGCGCTGCGGTTGTTGAACCGTCTCGGCTATGGCCGTGCCGGCTCGCCGCTTGTACTCGACCTCGTCTACAACCCAGTCGGCGCCTTCCTGCCCCCGCCGCAGGCAGCGCTGGAAGCCCGGTACCGAGAGGAACTGAAACGGCTGTTCGGCATCGAGTTCCGTCACCTGTTGACCGTCACCAACATGCCAATCAAACGGTTCGCCGACCAGTTGTACCGCTGGGGGCAGTACAACGAGTACATGGGCGTCCTCGTCAACCACTTCAATCCGCGCACGGTCCGCGCCCTGATGTGCCGCAGTCTGGTCAGTGTCGCCTGGGACGGCAAGCTGTATGACTGCGACTTCAACCAGATGCTGGAGCTCCCGATCATCCCGCCGTTGGCGGCCGCAGGACAACCGCTGACCGTGTGGGATATCGAGCGAACTGAACAGCTCGAGGGGCGCCCGATCGCCACCGGCGCACACTGTTTTGCGTGTACGGCCGGCGCCGGTTCGAGCTGCGGGGGGGCGCTGGCGTGAACGCGTGGTAACGACCCTCGTCTTCTTGGTGCTCGCCGCCCTGTTCGTGGCCTACGCCAACGGTGCCAACGATAACTTCAAGGGCGTCGCGACGCTGTACGGCAGTGGCACCCTCGAGTACCGCGGCGCGCTTCTCCTGGCGACCGTCGCAACGTTTCTCGGATCGCTGGCCGCGCTTTACGTCGGCGGGAGCCTGATCAGCAGCTTCAGCGGGAGGGGCCTCGTCCCGGACACGGTTGTGGCCGACCCCGCCTTCTTGAGCGCCGTCGGCTTCGGCGGAGCCTTGACGGTTCTCCTCGCCACGCGGCTCGGTTTCCCCGTTTCAACCACACACGCACTCGTCGGTGCACTCATCGGCGCTGGGATCATCGAAGCGGGCGCGGCCGTGAATCTCGGGCGCCTAAGCAGTATGTTCCTCATGCCCCTACTCATCAGCCCGATCATTGCGTCAGCACTGGCAAGCGCCCAGTATCCAACCTTCAGCGCCTTACGGAGGAGGCTCGGCATCACGCGAGAGACCTGCGTCTGTGCCGGCGAAGAACTCGTCCCAGTCGCTACCCTCGGCGGGACGGCCACCGCCGCGCGGGTCACAACGCTCACCCTCGATACCACGCCGAAATGTATCGAGCGTTACCAAGGTGCGGTCGTTGGCGTCGACGCCACCACGCTCCTCAACGGCCTGCACTACGCTTCTGCAGCCGCCGTGAGCTTCGCCCGGGGTGTGAATGATACGCCCAAGATCGTCGCGTTGCTCCTGGCCGCACATCTGGTGGCGCCACGGCATGCGTTCGTTCTGGTCGGGATCGCCATCGCCCTTGGAGGGCTACTCGGGGCCCGGCGCGTGGCGGAGACGATGAGCCACAAGATCACACCCATGAACCCCGGTCAGGCCTTCACCGGCAACCTCGTCACCGCCCTGTTGGTGCTGTTCGCCAGCCGGCTGGGCCTTCCGGTCTCCACCACGCACGTTGCCTGTGGCGCGCTCGGAGGGATCGGGGCCGTGAACCGCCAGGCCCACTGGAGCACCATCGGCCAGATCCTCCTCGCGTGGGTGACCACCCTGCCGCTGGCGGCAGCGCTCGCGGCCGCCACGGCGCTCGTCCTAGCAGTCCGTTGAAAAACAGGCACCGTAGCGAGGGTAAGCGATTTTGCGTCAGATCAAGGCGCCGAACCGGAGGCAAATCGGGTGATTTTGTTGAGGATTCGGCAACGCAGAGCTGGCGGAAAATAGCCACCCGCAGTAGGGGCCCTGTTTTTCAACGGGCTGCTAGCAGTCCGTTGAAGAACAGGTGCCGTAACGAGGGCGAAGGGATTTTTCGTCAGACCGAGGCGCCGAACCGGAGGCAAATCCATAGATTTTGTTGAGGATTCGGCAACGAAGGGCTGGCGGAAAAGACCCGCCCGCAGTAGGTACCTGTTCTTCAACGGGCTGACTAAGCAGCTGACCTGCCGCTCTAGCTCGCGACGCAGCCTTTCAGCGCCGCGCCAACTCCAGCGATCAGCTCATCGATGGTTACCTGGCCGTCACTGTTGCGGTCGAATCGCTCGCAGGTATCGAGGGGCAGCCTTCCAAGTGCGATATTGACGCCCGTGACGAGCTCGTTCACCGTTACAGCGTTGTCCCCATCGCAATCGCCTACGCAGGTGACGGCGCCGGGCGTCGAGGTCAAGGTAGCGGTGGCTACGGCCGTGGGTGTGGCCGTCGAGCTAGGGGGGGTCGGGGTGCTCGTGGGCAGCGGCGTGGGACTGGAGGCGATGGCCGCAGAAAACGTGAAATTGTCGATCACACCGCCGGAGAACTCGATGCGGGCGATCGGCGCACCGTTGGACTCAAGGCTCACGAAATTGCCGGGGTTTCCGAAAGAGCCGGCCGGCCGGCTATCGGCCATCGCGACCAAGCTGCCCGCACTGTCAAAGGCGCTCGCCGTGCCAGCAGCAAAGCCAAAGCCGTGGACGTAGAAGAACCGAACCGAATCCACGGGGGTATCGAAGGTCACCATCGCACCACCGTCTCCCACCTCATAGGAGTACCTGCCCGACGCGTACAGAGGCGGTAGCCCCTCCGATCTGACGACGCCGCCGCTCCAGTTGGATCCCATGAATGAGAAACTCATGGTGAAGGCTTCGGTGACCCCGTTTTCGGCTCCGGACCCCTCAAAAAAGATCGTGACTTGCGCCTGGGCCAGCCCTGGCGCGACCAGCAACGACCCGGCTAGCAGGACAACCGCGCTAAGCTTCGCCATAGGGGCCCTTCCTTTCGATTGCTTGCGACATGCTGTCAACACAGCGGCAGCCGCCAAAGTTCCGGTGCACGCGCGCCCATTCCCCGATGTCCTTTTCGACATCGCTGCCGGCGCAACCGGCACGTTGAGACAACGGACGGCCAGCGCCCGGCTGCGAACTCATCCGCCAACGCAACGCGGCCTCCAGGGAGCCGACCCAGCGTCTGGCCTAGACCCATCTTGCAAGTGAACTACGGAGCGCAGATACTGGATATTGTCCTTCTGTGTCAAGCGGCGTGGGCGAGCGGGCAACTGTACCGAACCGCGTCGAACAAGCAGGTGGACGGATGCGTCGGGTGCACGCATGAGACGTCAACTGTCCAGCAAGGTTGGCAGCGCCAGGGTTCGGGGAACGGCAGCACGGCTGAGGGCGGCGTTGCCTGCGGGTTTCCTCCTGTGGGCCCTAGCAGCGGCCTGGCCCTCGGGGGCGGCCGGGGGGGTGACGTATGGGGTCACCGACGACCGAGGCGTGGTGCATTTCAGCAACGCGCACACCGCTCTCCGGCGTCATCTGATCGTGTATAGCCTGCACCGCCCCAGTCCGCAGGTGTACGTCTATACAATCGCGCACCGTAGCTACGATCCCCTGATCCGCCGTGCGGCTCACGCCTACGGCGTCGAGCCGGCCCTGGTGAAGGCGATCATCGCGGCGGAATCACGCTTCAACCCCCTGGCCGTCTCGGAGAAGGGAGCGCAGGGCCTCATGCAGCTGATGCCCCGCACCGCACACTCGCTCGCGGTGCGGAACCCGTTCGAGCCGGCCGAGAGTGTTTTGGGGGGGGTGCAATATCTGCGGCGGATGCTCGATCGTTACGGCAACGTGACAGAGGCCCTGGCCGCCTACAACGCCGGACCGGGAACCGTCGATCGCTACGGTGGCACGCCACCGTATCCCGAAACACAGGCCTACATTCAGCGCGTTCTCGATTACCGCCACCGCTACCGCGCCAAGCCGTAAAGCGGCAGCAGGCCGCGGCGCATCGGCAGCGCACCCCGCCAGGCGCCCGTGCAGCCCGCAACGGCTTGCGTCAGCGTTTTTCATGCAACGCGGACGGCGCGGGAAACGTCTTAGAGATTGAGGGCACATCCAATGGGCGATTCTGCGGCCGGGAGGCTGCTGGCGCGGAACGGTCTGCGGCGCCGCGGGGCGTGGTGGGGCAGCGTGCTCTGTCTGATCATCAGCCTGCCAGCGGCCAGTGTAGTGGCCGGGAACCGGCAGCTGGTCTCCCGCACCGTCCCGCACCGCCTGGGACTCCCTCGCTCGCGTCCCCTTGGACCACCGCAGCCGCCGCCGCAATGGCTGGACCGCTTGCCCGCAACTGGCTTCTCGCGATCACAGCTGCGGCTGTCGCAGTACGCGGGAGCGGTGGTGTTGGTGCATTTCTGGGCAACGTGGTGCGCGCCGTGCCGGAGGGAAATCCCTTCACTGGTGGCCTTTTATAATGGGACCCACTACCGCGCACTGCGAGAAAAGGGGCTGGTCGTGTTGACCGTCAGTACGGATATCCGACCAAAAGATTTGCAACAGTTTCTCGAACGGCGCCACCTGCCCTTCCCGGTTTTCTTCGACCCGCTCGGAAAGCTGCACGACCAACTCCGGCTCGTCGGCATCCCGGGGACGGTGGTGATTGACCGGAAGGGTCACGTGCTGGACCGCCTCCTTGGAAAACAGGACTGGCAAAGCAAGACGCTACTGGCGAAGCTTCAAACGTACGTCGCGCAGTGAAGGGGCTTCGGATGACCGCAATGCACCGGTGGGGGAAAGTGGCGATTGTCGCCGTGCCCTTGCTGCTCGTGCTGAGCGCCGTCCGCTACGGAGAGGAACCCGGGCAGGAGTCCGATCACCCTATCGGAGATGCCGCCACTCCTCCCTGGACCCCGGCGCGCACCGCAACCGTCTTGCCGAGCATGCATCCACCGAGCCCGCAGAGCCGACGCCTACGGAGACACCACCCGTGTTGCCCACGGGCACGGCCGGGAAAACGGCGCCCCACGACGCCGAAGTCGAGCACTTGATGCACGAGTTCTTGTCGACGGGCGAATCCATCGAGGAGCAGCCGGGCGGCACAGAGCCGCTTCAGTTTCCAGGGCCGCCCAACAAGCCCAATTGGTTCCAAGCGCTGATGGTGACCCGAGATGAAAATCCCCTACTCGAACGGCAATGCAAGAAACAGGCACTGGAGTTCTCCATCGAGTCTCTGCGCCTGGCCAAGGGCGCAAAGAGTAATGCGGAAGCGCTGCGAGCGGCGGCGGAACACATGAAGCATCACCAAGATTTCATCAAGAACAACAAGATCTCGTATGCGAAATATCTGCAGGAGATCGCGGAGTGTCGCACCTTCTGCGGCCCGCTGGTGGCGAACTTGATCAAATGCCACGTGCTTTCGGTCGCACGCCACACCCACGGGATTGTGCTCTTCAAGCTGGACAGCGACGCGATCAACCCTCGCTACCAAGCTGGAGCCATTTCCGTTGTGGCGCGTCAGCTGCAAGAGCACAGCGACTCCAAGGTTCTCCTGATTGGGCGTGCAAGCAAGATCGGAGAACTCACCTACAATCGGCAACTTGCGGCGCGCCGCACGCTAGCGGTCCGAGATAGTCTGCTGGCGAAGGGAATATCCTTCGAGCGCATCAAGGTGATGTGGTTCGGCTGGGAACCCCCTCAGATCAGCTCCTTCGTGGCGACCGAATACGGCCTCGAGGACCTCTTTCACGAGGCAGGCTTGCAGGAAATCAATCAGAGCGTGACCATGGTCCTCTATTGAGACCGCGCGGTGGCGTCGCGGCCTTTCACCGGATACTCCTCCCCGTCCCGAAAGGCAGGGGCCGAGACCGAGTAGTCGCGCCCGGCCCCGCGCTCAGGGAGGAGCGGTTCCGCGTCCGGACTCACACCCAAGCTGTTCGCCAGCCGGTCGAGCGAGGTCTGGATCGCCACCGTATTGAGCACGTCGATATAGGCTTCATCATCAAGGCCACAGTCGCGGAATGACTGTGCGTCTTGCTCCGTAACCTTGTAGGCATTGCGGGCCAACTTGGCTGCGAAGTCGAGCACAACCCGGTCCTGCAACCCCCAGTCCCTGTCCGCGTACCGGTCCGTAACCCAGCTGTAAAGTCTTTCATCACCGCTGACGCGTTCGAGTAGCTGGCGGGTAGTTCCAGCGCTGTACACGCAGCGGTTGAGGCTGGAGACCAGCGCCCGCACCATCGCGTGGTGACGCTGGCTCAGCGACTGTGACTGCGGGTGCTCGAGTAATTCCAAGGCAAGCTGGTGTCGCGGGTAGACCTCCGGACGCAGCGACACCGCCCGCATCAGGTTGGGGACAAAGCCATAGCGGCTGGTGGCCCAGCGTACCGCAGCACGATACGCCTCACTCTCCCCATCCGTTGCTACCCACGCGACGCCCGCCGGCGCCGGAAGTTCCCGCCGAGCCGGCGCATCCAGTGTCCCGGCCGTCAGGCCCTCCGCAGACGCCTGGTAAACCTCGCGGAGCCGTCCGATCGCCGAGCCGGTGACCGCCTCCGCCTCCAGCGGCACACCGCCACCGTCGGAGCTCATCACCCACCAGGTCTGCAGGGAGGCGATCTGCGCCCAGTTGACGATATCGCTATCGGAGAGCGCGTGCACGCGTAACCCCTCTACGTCGCGCTCGGTCATGTTCCAGGAGCAGCGTGTGAACCGCTCCACCCACCGAAACATCGCCTTGTGACAGTCCGGGATCGGCGCCTGCTGGACGTCATCCATGATTGCCTGGGCGATACCGTCCCCAGGGTAGATGAGGGGCAGCACGGCCCCAATCGACTCCACTCAGTAGAAGCAGGAGCTGTACATCGCCACCACAAAGTTGACCATGATGTCGGGCACGGGTCCCATGGGGCGGTCGTGTCGCCCGTAGTTCGTCAGCACCTGGTTCTGCACTGCCCCGAAATGGAAGTACGCCGGCACAATGCTGCTCGTACGGTAGGTCTGCGGGGTTGGCGTGCCGGTGCCGAGAAGCTTGGAATACGAGCTCGAAAGGTACTCGTAGTCCTCCTTGAGCGCGCCTGTGGCTTCATGCTCGTGGATGATGCGAATGTACGCCATGTCCAGCTGTCCTCCTGTTCCGCGCTCACTCCAGCATAGTGGCACGACCCACACAAGGGAGGCGAGCCGTCGGCCACGCGACGACCGGGTCTCAAATCGTCACGGGTGCTCTGGCCGGCGGGTGGCTGCCGCGTCACCGCAGCCGCCTCTCACCGCTGCGGTAGGCGAATCCTCAGAAAATGGCTCGCAGGAGGTCTCGCAACAACCGCAAGGGGAGCATGAGGATGTCCACATACCCTCCGGCGTAGGGATCGCGTTCGTAGTCGCGGTCAAAACCGGTGTCGGTCGAGAGGACGAGCGTGTCCGGATGCTGCTGCCGCCACTCTGCCCAGGTGGTCATCGTGGACGGCACCGCCCGCAGGCGGGTCCCAGCGAACGGGCCGGTGACTGCTTCTTCCCGGATCTGCGACCACAAGCTTTCGGTCTGGTGGTCATAAAGGAGCAGGTTACGCCTGTACAGCTGGCCAGAGACACCGAAGGACAGCGTCTGCCCGTTGACGGTGCGGTCGTACACGACGCCGCTGTCGGTCAGCGGTCAATAGGTGACTGCGATCGGCGTTGCCCCAATGAGGTCATTGACCACCTCGTGCCAGTTAAGGATCCGCAGCGGGTACGCCTTCGCCACCCCTGCGTCCGCGAGCCCGATCACGCGGTCGTCGGGACGCAGGAAGCTGGCGTGGCCCGCTGCAATGAAGCGTGGAGTCAGGATTGCCGGTATACCGTCTTTCGGTGGGCCGCCGGAGCGAATCTCCCTCAGCGGAACGGTGTGCCAGGAGGTGTCGAACCCCGCCAGCCCGGTAGCGGTCAGCAAGACGGCCACTGCCGCCAACTGATGTGCGCCCAGCATCTGTCAGTACCAACCGGAGGGACCGCAGCAATGGTTCCCCCGTCAGTGGGCAAGACGCTTGATGCGCTCGACGAAATGCGATCGAAAGCGCCGTGCGTCGACGGCCACGGCACACCGCATCCGGAAGATGCCATCACCGACCCCCGAGCGTTCGAAGGTTCGAAAGATGCCCTCGGGAACCGCGGGCTCAATGGCCAGGTTTTCAAAAGTGCAGAACGACTCATCATAGGTACACGCCAGCGCCAGCGGGTCGTGGAGAAAGCACACGTTGTCGGTTTTCACGGACGCGCCCATGCCGCCGAAGACCTGATTCATTGTTGGAGTCCAGATCCGCACTGCACGCGCGAGGGCTTGGTGCAACGAGCTATGAGCGGCCTCGATCTGCCGGAGATCCTGCTCCCGCAGCCACACCTGCAGGGTGACATCCGCGGTCACGAGCCGTGTAGGAATGCCGGCGCGCAGGACCCGCAGCGAGGCGACCGGATCGGAGCACAGGTTGTAATCCACACCCCAGGGAAACACCTGCCCACCGTAGACGACACGGCGGAGGTGTCCCCCCATGACGGTCAACTGCGCGATGCGCAGCGCGAGCTCCGGATCCTTCTCCAACGCAGCAGCAACGTTGGTGAGGGGACCGACCGCGACGAGCTCGAGCCCGTCGTGCTCCCGGAACAGGCGGACCAAGGCTGCGACACCGTCTTCCGGTTCGATCTCCGCTAAGACGCCCGGCTCGAGGATGCCTGCGCCTTCATGCCCAAACCACACGAACTGGCCGGTACCGGCCAGGGGCCTTTCACGGCCTGCGTAGACTGGGATATCGGGCTGCCCCGCAAGCTCGAGCAGGCATTTCGAGATGCGCGCGCGCAAGCGCGTGTCGCCGCTTACATGGGTGACGGCGACGAGTTCAATCTCAGGCGACCCAACGGCAAGCGCCAAACAGAGGGCGTCGTCGACGTCGGAGCCCATATCGGTGTCGAGCACGATGCGATGCGTCATGTCGCCAGCCTCTTCAGATCCTCTGGTGCATCCGGGGGACTGCGCATCAGCCGGCATGCGCTGTCGATGACTGCCAAGGCTGGCGCGGGCTCCTCGACCACAGAGACCCGAGCAGCCCCAATCGTCCGCCGCATCAGTTCAATGCCCGCGTATCGGGCTACGTCCCGAAAGTGCGCATGGTCGCTGCCGTCGTAGGCCCTCATGTACGCGTCCCACGCGGCACGGGCCGCAGGGATCACCCGCAGAACGTGCCCCACTGCGGCCGCTGGCAGCACCAGATGCGCCAACATCGTCCCGACATCGAACGCCGGGTCACCGACGTGGGCAATCTCGGCATCGAGAAGCTTCGGGCCGTGCGCGGCGAGCAGGACGTTGCCCGCCTGCACATCGCCGTGGAGCAGCGCACCGCGCGGCTCCAGATAGCGCCGGTAGGTGGCCGCGGCGATGGCGACGATCTCACTATCGCGCTGGATCTCCTCTGCCCGGGCCCGGACCGCCGGTGCCAGCGGAAACTCGTTGGCGTGGAAGGGGAGGGCGAAGATGTGATCACCGTGCAGGCGACGCATACCGTCGTTCGGGAACTCCGCAGCCAATGCCGGATCGCGTGTTGCGGCGTGGACGGCTCCCAGAAATGTGCTGAGGGCGCGGAACACCTCCCGGCAATCCTGCCCTTGCGCGAGCGCGTGATCCAAGCGCGGGACGTCGCCCAGATCGGCAAGAATCAGGACGCGCTGGGATTCATCGAACGCGATGATGTCGGGACACACTTCGCCTCCCGGTAGGTGGCGCGTCGTGCGGTAATACCGATTTTCGAACACGATGCGCTCGGTGGGCGCCTGATACTGGGGAAAGCGTTCGAGCGCTGGGCGAGCCTGCTTGATGATCCACGAGCGCGCCCCGTCGATCGTCCGCACCCGGCGTACCCAGTTGATATTCCCGTCGCCGGCAGCCCCCGTCACGACGGCTTCTCCAGGCCGCAGGACCCCGTGGCACCGGAGATAATCGGCGAGCATCGCTTCGGTCAACGCAGTCTGCCTGGTCATGAGTTCCCGCACCGCTCCACGGACCCTGGGGGCGCACCGTTGTCGCAGATGAGCGCGCCGGCCCCGACGGCTACGAGCGGTCACCCAACAAGTAGCGAATCACGTCACTGAAATCGACGACGAGCGACAGGGTGTCGGTGACAAGGAGGATCCGCAGCCAGGCGGCGAAGGCTCCCGACCGCTCCAGCGCCGGCAGGCGACGCCACAGATAGATCACCAGCGGTGTCCACCAGAGCACATGCGAGAGGCCCAAGAGACGATTGAACCCATTCACGGCAAAGAGGATCGACATGAAGATCATATTGGCGATCCAGGCGCTCAGGACCCACCGCGCCTCCCGCCGTCGCAGAAACACGATGCTTGCGCTGTTGAGGATCACCATCCAGGCGACCCACATCTGCAGCCACGCCGGTTCTCGAAGAAGGTGTCCGATGAAGTCCGCGGGCATCGCTCCCCCCAATCCGCCCCGGCCTCTGGGGCGTGCTCACTGGTGACTGACCGCGGCTTCTACCACCCGAACCCTGTACGAGTCGAACGCCGGAATCTCTGCGCGCAGAAACACCATGCGAAAAGTGTCCGAGCCGTCCTGGGGAATCGGTGTCACGGGGAGCTCCTTGAGGTGCACCGGCACCGGACTATCGACGGGACGCAGGACCTCGGCCCCGCGGTTATAGCCGGATTCCGACGCCACGACCTTCCCGTTGGTGCGGAGAAGCTCGTACGTGAGCTTGACGTGGTCGAGGGCATGGCCGGAAGTGTTGCGAATCGTGCCGCGGATGACCAGCAGTGCCGGCTTCCCGCTGTCATCCTCGCCGCCGAGCCCGGCAACCCCGGGCATAAAGAGGTCAGTCCAGTACGCGGAGTGATCAACCATGGCCACGGCGCCAGAGCCCTGGGCGCTCCCGCCCGGCGAGTGGACCTTGGAGGATTCGGGTGTGGTCTGGGCCGCAGGCTGCACACCCCATACTGCCGTATCAGGATGAAAGGCAGACCAGGCGAACCAATAGCCGACGATGCCCGCAAGCGGCTCGTGGGAATCTCGCAACACGGCGGTCGCGCGGGCCGAAGCCGTATCGAATTCCACCCGAACGCGCCTGCCAGCCAGCTCGTCGTCAACCCGCTTGACCTCGACTAGGCGTGCCAAAGGGTAGGCCTTGCTCACCGTGCCGATGTGCAGCCCGAAGACCTTCGCCTTCGCCGGCAACCGTCTGTCCGGGTGCCGCAGGGGGAACATGACCTGCTGGGAGGTGTGATAGCCCGCATAGGGATCGCGCGCGTAGTCGCGCCGATAGCCAGTTTGGAGCGACAGTACCAGCGTCTGCGGATGCGTGCGGCGCCAGTCCGCCCAGCTCGTGGTCACGGAGGGCAGCGCATGCAGGTGCGTGCCGGTGAGAGGACCCGTGACGGCTTCCTCTTTGATCTGTGACCACAGGCTTTCCGTCTGATGATCATAGAAGAGGACATTGCTCTGATACAGCCGGCCGGAAACGCCGAACGACAGTGCCTTTCCCTGCACCCTGCGGTCGTACACGACGCCGCTCAGCGTGAGCGGTCAGTAGGTGACGGCGATCGGCGTGGCGCCGGCGGCATCGTTCACCACCTCGTGCCAGTTCAGAATTCGCAAGGGATAGGCCTTTGCGACGCCCCCGAGCGCCACGCCGATCACGCGGTCGTCGGGGCGGAGGAACGTGGCGGCGGCCGCGTCGACGAAGCGCGGGTTGGTGAGCGCCGGTATGCCATCCTTGGGTGGTCCCCCAGAAAGGATCTCGGACGGTGGGATGCTGTGCTTCGAGGTGTCGAACCCCGTCAGCACGGCAAGGGCCAGGCCCAGCAGAACCGGAGCGAATAATCCCGTGCGTTGCATGCTGTCAGTATAACCCAACGGGGCGCGAAAACGTTCCCCCCTGCAAGCATTTTCTGACCGGTGCTGCACGACCGAGCGCGCACGGCCGTTCCCCGGGAGGCCAGCGCAGGCCACGCATCTCGTGTGGCAGCGGGCGGCTGGCATGGAACATTCGCACCGGCCGCCCCGTCCTGTATCATAGGGTGCATCGTGACACGGGAGGAATTTGCTGGGCTGGCGGTCAGCTACCTCGGTGAGGTCACCGCGTACGCTCGTCGCCTGACACGCAGCCTCTCGGACGCGGACGACCTGACCCAGGACACGTATGACCGCGCCTTCCGGCACTGGAATGACCTGCGGGAGCCGCGGGCCTGCCGCGCGTGGTTGTTCCGCATCGCGCGCAACGTTCACACCGACCATGTCCGGAGCACGGCGGCCCGGCCTGAGCTGCGTCTGGTGAACAGTGACGACTGCTGGGCACCCGAATCGATCGTTTCCGCGGAGACCGTTGAGCGGCTCGATGCGCGCCAGCTCGATGCGACACTGAGGCGGCTGCCGGACAAGCAACGCGAAGCGGTGCTGCTTGCTGACCTGTGGGGATTCGCCTACGAGGAGATCGCCACGATCATGGACTGCCCGCTCGGTACCGTGCAATCCCGCATTGCCCGTGGCCGGGCGGCGCTCGTTCAGCTCCTGGCGGCCGACACGGCAGGTCGCAGAAAGGTACGCGGGCGCTGATGGCGCACAATCACCCCGCCGCTTTGCTGTCACCGTACCTTGACGGTGCCCTCGCGCCGGCTGAGCGGGAGGCCGTGTGTTCTCATCTAAGTGCCTGCGTGGCCTGTCGCGAGCAGCTGGAGTCGATGCGCGCCCTGAAACATGCATTGGCTCGGTTGCCCAGTTGCGAAGAGTCCCCGGGGGCGGTCCGGGCACATGTTGAGGCCCTGCGGTTCGGGCAGCGCCCGCGGCGGCCGCCACGTACCGTTGCGCTTGGAGCAGCGGCGGCGGCCTTGTTGGGGCTTGCCATCGTCACGGTCGTCGTGCACCGCAGCGAGCGTGCGGCACGGCTCGCGGACGACCTCGTGGCCGATCACCTGCACTCGGTCCCCGACGTGCGTCCGGCCGAGATCGCCTCGAGCGACCGCGCGGAAGTTGCCCGCTTCTTCGCCCATCATGTCCCCTTCCCAGCCGTGGTCCCTGCCATGCCGGGCGCCACGCTGCTTGGCGGACGCCTTTGCCGGATCGAAAGTCGCCGCGTGGAGCTGCTCTTCTACCGGCGAGAGGGCCGCACGCTTTCCTTGTTCGTGACCGATCGTCCCGTGGCCAGTGACCAATGCTGGACGGCACGCGCGCACCACGTGTGCAGCTGGTCGAACGCCCGAGTAACCATGCTGCTCGTGGGCAAGCTGCCACAAGACGAGTTGCGCCGCCTGCTCCACGAAAGCGCCTGACAGGGTGCAACGCAGCATGCTAGTCCCGCCGCTCGGCGCGCACCTCACTGTGCCGCGCATCTTCACAACGCCGGAGCCGACTGCCGGCAACCACAGGAGATTCGGCACGACACCATGAGCTTGGTTCAAGCCGCTTTACGCGCACCTTATACGGTCATCGTCGCGGTCCTGGCCGCGGTCGTGGTCGGCATCACGAGCCTGGGGCGCATGCCGGTGGATATTCTCCCGCAGTTCGAGACCCCCGCCGTCCAGGTGGTGACCTTCTATCCTGGCATGCCCGCCGAAGTCATGGAGAAGGACATCACCAGCCGTCTCGAGCGCTGGACAGGGCAATCCGCGGGCATTGTCCGGCAGGAAGCTCGGTCGATGATTGGCGTCTCGATCGTCAAGGACTTCTTCCACGAAAATGTCGATCCGGCGTCCGCCATCGCCCAGGTCAGCTCGTACGCGATGTCCGACATGTTTTATCTCCCACCGGGAACCATTCCCCCGATGGTGATGCCGTTCGATCCGACCGCCAGCCTGCCACTGGCGCTGATCACCGTGTCGAGCCCGAAGTTTGACGAGACGAAGCTCTACGACGTCGCGTACTTCGACCTACGCAATCGGCTGCAGGGCATCTCGGGTGTGATCGCGCCTGCCGTCTACGGGGGCAAGCTACGCCGTATCCTGGCGTACGTCGACCGCGAACGCCTGCACGCTCGGGGCCTGGCACCGATGGATGTGGTGCAGTCTCTGAAGAGCTTCAACACGCTCATTCCCACTGGAGACGCGAAGTTCGGCGACTACGACTACCAAGTCATCACCAACGGGATGCCTCGCGACGTCGCGGAGATGAACGACTTCCCGGTCAAGATTCAAGACGGCGTACCCGTGTTCCTGCGCGACGTCGGTGAGGTGAAGGACTCGCACCAGATTCAGACGAACGTCGTCCGCATCAGTGCACCGCCCGATTTCCAGGGCAAGCGGCAGGTGTACATTCCCATCTACCGTCAACCTGGAGCCAACACGATCCAAGTGGTCAACGGGGTTCGCGCCGCACTCAAGTCGATTCTGGCCCGGCTGCCGGCGAGCATCAACCTGAATGTGGTCATGGACCAGTCCGCATACATTCGGCAAGCCATTCGCAGCCTTATCGACGAGGGGTTGCTCGGGGGCCTGCTGGCGGCTTTGATGATCCTGGTTTTCATCGGGAGCTTCCGCTCGACGCTCGTCATTGTGCTGGCGATTCCGCTGTCCATTCTCGCCGCGTTCATTGGCCTGTATTTCACGGGGAACTCGATCAACGCCATGACGCTGGGTGGCCTTGCCCTAGCTGTCGGCCGCTTGGTTGACGACGCAATCGTCGTCTTAGAGAACACCGACCGCCATCTCCGCATGGGAAAGTCGAGCCTCGAGGCCGCGCGCGACGGTGCGGCAGAGGTGGCGATGCCCGTGCTGGTCGCGACCATTACGACGATCGCAGTATTCGTCCCTGTGGTATTCTTGACCGGCATTGGAAAGTTCCTCTTTACACCCCTCGCCCTCGCGGTAGCGTTTTCCATCGGCGCGTCATACTTCGCCGCCATGACGGTGGTACCCATCTACGCAGCGCGGTTCCTTCACCGACCCGTCGCAGCCGGCGGCGGTCGCGGCAGCTTCTCCAGCGGCAGTGAACGGGCGTTCGAGCGCGTGACGAACGGGTACACGAGCGGTGTACGCTGGGCGCTGGCGCACCGGGTGCTGGTACTGGGCGGCGCGGGCAGCCTGTTCATCGCGGCCGTGGTCGGGGTGGGTTTCGTGGGTACCGAGCTGTTCCCCAAGGTCGATACGGGCCAGTTCTCGATCCGCTTCCGGGCGCCATCGGGCACGCGCATCGAGCGGACCGAGATGCTGGTGGCCCGCGTGGAAGACGCGATCAAGGCGACCATTCCGCCGCGCGCACTGCAGATGCTGATTTCGAATATTGGCGTTCTGCTCGACTGGCCAGCCGCGTACACGCCGAACGCTGGCCCGCAAGACGCCTTCTTCGCGGTCCAGCTCACCGGCAATCGCGCTCACAGCCCCGAGGAGTACGCCGCGATGCTGCGGCAGCGGTTGCCGGAGGCGGTCCCTGAAGGCGAGTTTTCCTTCCAAACCGGCGGGTTGGTGTCGGCGGCACTCAATTTCGGCCTCCCCGCTCCGATCAACGTCCAGGTCGGCGGGAACGACCTGCATGTGGCGCGCGGTCTTGCCGAGGATGTTCAACGCGTTGTGGCGGCTGTGCCGGGCACCGTGGATGTCCGCATCCAGCAACGCCTCGATTACCCGGCGATTCGCGTGAACGTCGATCGGGTCCGGGCTGCGAATCTCGGGCTTACACCCAAGGCGGTGGTGCAGAACATCGTTACCAGTATCAACTCTTCGATCAATTTCGACCCGGCGTTCTGGATCGATACCCGCAATGGCAATCACTACTTCCTGGGTGCACAGTACGCCGAAGATGAGATCAAGTCGCTGGCCACTTTGCAGAACATCCCGATCACACCCGCCAGGGGCGCCATGCTGCAACCCGCCGGCAGTCGCGACGGCACGCCTCCGCGCCTCAGGCGCAAGCTGAAACCTGTCTTGCTGCGCAACGTGGCGACCTTCGAGCGCACGACGGCACCGACGGAAATCAATCACCTGAATATCAGTCGTGTGATCGACCTCTATGCCAACGTCTCCGGCCGCGACGTCGGCAGCGTGGCGGCCGACATCGAACACCGCCTGACACCGCTGCGCAGGAAGCTCCCGCACGGTTACACCATCCACATGCGCGGGGAAGTGCAGAGCATGGCCGCGTCGTTCGCGAACCTGGGCTTTGGCTTCGCGCTGGCTGTGGTGCTCGTGTACCTGGTCATGGTGGCCCAGTTCCGTTCATTCTTGGATCCGTTCATCATCATGTTCGCGGTTCCGCTGGGAATCATTGGTGTGGTAGCGATGCTGCTCGCGACGGGCACCACCTTGAACGTGCAGTCGTTCATGGGCGTGATTTTCATGGTTGGCATCGCGGTATCCAACTCGGTGCTGCTGGTCGAGTTCGCCAACCGGCTGCGCGCACGTGGACAGCCGTTGGAGGAAGCCATCGTCGCCGCTGCGCGCATTCGCCTGCGACCGATCCTCATGACGTCTTTGGCGGCTGTCCTCGCGCTCACGCCGATGGCGATCGGGTTCGGCCATGGCAGCGAAGCAAACGTGCCTCTGGCGCGGGCCGTGGTAGGCGGGCTAACCGTGTCCACCGTGTTGACCCTCTTCGTCGTACCCACATTGTACCGGCTGTTCAAAGCAGGCCAAGCAGGCGGTGCGACACTGTTGGGCGAGCGGGAATCATGAAAGGGGTAGCAACGATGTTATTTCGTGGGGTGCTCATCACGGTGCTGGGGGGGGCCAGTTGTGTGGCCTGTGCGGCTCCCGAACAGAGCCACGCTGCCCCGGCGGCGGCGCAGGCCGCGCCGGTCCGGGTGCAGGTGCGTCAGGCAGAACGCAAGGAGCTGACCCGGTCGATCACCCTGCCGGCGAGCGTCGAGGCCTTCGAGCAGGCACGCTTGTACGCCAAGGTGTCGGGCTACTTGAAGACGATCACAGTGGACATTGGGGATCGCGTGCAGCGTGACCAGCTCATCGCCACGCTCGAGGTGCCGGAGATGAGGAGCGAGCGCGCGGCGGCAGAAGCGCGCCTGGCGGAGGCACGCGCGCAAGCCGTCAAGGCGCAGGCGGACTTCGCGCTGCAGAAAACCCTCTTCCGCCGCACGCGCGCCCTGCGCAAGCGCAAGGCAGTGACCGAGAACGATCTCGACGAGGCCCGCGCGAAGCACGCGGTTGCGCAGGCGGCGCTCCAGCTTGCCCGCGCCCGCGTCAAGAGCGCACAGGCTGAGTTGGCCAAGCTGGAGACGTTGATGGCCTACGCCGGCATCAAGGCCCCCTTCGCCGGCATTGTGACGCAACGCTTCGCAGATCCCGGCGCCCTGATTCAAGCCGCCACCGACCGCGTCGACGTGACGCCCATCGTCACCGTGGCGCGCGTCGATCGCATGCGCACCTTCGTGGACATCCCCGAACGCGAGGTTCCCTTCATCGGCACGGATGACGCCGCAACCCTCGTGCCCAGCGCGCTGATCGACCACACCTTCGAAGGGCGCGTCACGCGGTTCGCCGGGGCGTTGAACCCCGCGACTCGCACCATGCGCACGGAGGTGGACTTCCCGAATCCCGACGGCCGGCTCTACCCGGGGATGTACGGGAGCTTGACGATTGGGCTCGAAAAACACCCCAACGCGATCTCGGTTCCCTCCGGGGCCGTGACTGTCCGGAAGAACGGTCAGGCCTTCGTGTACGTCGTCGCCGGCGGCGTGGCACACCGGAGGGCGGTACGCACCGGCATCGACGACGGGATTCGCACGGAAATCGTCAGCGGGCTGGACGGGACGGAACAATGCATCGTGAGCGCGTCCGGTTCGATCGATGACGGTACACGGGTCGAGGTGACCCAAGCACACCCGGTGGACGCGAGATCCTGATGCCGCGCCATCTCGTGGTCCTGGTGTGCGCGTTGCTCGCCGGCAGCGCCCTGTGGGCAGGTGACGCGGCCGCCGTGGAAGCGGCCGAGCACCACACGCCTACAGCACCAGCGCACGTGCGCCGTGTTCCCGTGACGATCCGCAAGCTCAAAGGGGAGCACCAGGTGCCGATTGATTACCGCAGCGCGCTACGGTTGGCGGCCGCAAAGAACCTCGACATCCTGCAGGCACGCGCCCGTCTGATGGAGGATCGAGGAGCGCGCTTACGTGCCATTGGGAGACTGCTCCCTTCGCTGTCCGCCGGGCTCGAGACCGCTCGTATCGACGGCGAGATCCAAGCCTCGTTCGGCGAGCTCGGACGGCGGAAATTCAGCACAATCAATCCCGCCGGCCGTGTCAGCCTGCGCGTGAATCCCGGGGAGGCGATCTTTGAGCTACTGGCAGCCCATAAGCGCGTGGGCGCCGCCGAGCACGCCTCGGACGGGGTCACCCAGGAAACGCTGGCGCGGGTTGCAACGCAGTACTTCAGCCTGCAGGCAGCGGAGGCGCAGGTCGGCATCGCAGCCTCCGCCGTCCAAACCGCCAAGGAGCTGCGGCGGTTGGCCTACGATCGGGCAACCCTGGGCGTCGGCCTCGAGGCTGACGCCGCGCGCGCCGAGGCCAGGCTGGCCCAAGAGGAGGTGGCGCTGACCAGCGCGGAAGAACGGTTCCGCGACGCGTCGGTGGACCTGGCCGACACGCTCCGACTCGATCCCGCCGTGGTGCTCGTGCCCCTGGAGGCCAACGTCCGCCAGCTCGAACTCACGGACGCGCACCAGCCGCTGCCGCAGCTGCTCGACCGCGCACTGGCACAGCGGCCGGAGCTGCGCGCGCTTGGTTTGCGGGCGGCCGCAGCGGCGGATGCGCAGGCAGCGGCGTGGTGGAAAGCGCTCGGTCCGTCGGCCTATGGCGCCGTCGAGGAAAGCGGTATCGGACGAAGCTTCGCCGTCGGAAACCGGCAGATCTACGAGGGCTTCGTTGGCTGGACACTGACACCGTCCTCAGTGGGGGAAACGCGGGCAGCGGCGGCCCGGCTCGAGCAAACCCAACTGCACCAGGACCAGCTCAAGCAGGCAATTAGAGCCGAAGTGGTCCGCGCCCGTGACCTGGTGTTCACGGCGAAGCTTCGTATCAGCGCCGGACGCCGTGGGGTGGCTGCAGCACAACAGTCACTGACATTGAGTCAGGACCGCTTTACGGGCGGGGCAGGCCTCGAGCTGGAAGTCATCGAGGCGCAGGAAGCGCTCACCACCGCACGCACCGCCCTCGTTCAGGCCATTGCCCAGTACAACGCCGCCCAGGTGCGGTTGATTCGTGCCGTCGGCGACGTGTCCGTGGCTACGCTCACTGCCTTCCCCACGGCACCCCCAGGCGAAGCTTCCCCCTAGCAGGCCTGTCCGCGGACGAGAACGTGTTGCGGACAAGGCAGGCCTTCCCCGCTGGACAGCACAGTGCAGGAGCCTCACCCCCCTACACATCGGCGTGGCAACGTGCGAGAGTCGGCGTACGAGGAGGTAGCCGTGTGACTCACCGTTCTAAGGGCCCCCGGCTGGCCGGCGGCATCGTGGGCTTGTGCGCGGGCCTGCTGCTGGCTAGTGGTGCAACCCTCGCAGCGGCAGCGATGCAGCAGCTCCCCGGCGCCCCACCGTACCCACCAGCGCTCCAGTCACAACTGCACGCTGCGCTCGCCGCCAAGGGTTCGCACTATGTCCCCCGCACTCGCTATCTGAATCCGGACGGATCACCCCAGTACACCAACCGGCTGGTGCTGACCTCC
>JBHHYR010000002.1:0-62393 GCA_046757585.1 Binatia bacterium
GAAGGGTCGGAGTGGGTGGTTCCGGGACGTGCCACCGCCGTGCTTCCTCCGGGCGCGGGCCCTTTCGATTTCGTCTTTCTGGCCACACAGCCGCCACAGGTGGAAGAGGCGGCACGCTCAGCGCTGCCTTGCCTGGCCCAGCAGGGATTGATGGTGTGCTTCCAAAACGGCCTGTGCGAGCGGCGGGTCGCAGCAGTTGCCGGGGCCCACCGTTGTCTAGGAGCCATCGTCGCGTGGGGCGGCTCGATGCGTACACCTGGCGTCTACGAGCGCACCTCCACCGGCGGATTCGTTGTCGGCCGACTGGACGGAGCTTCCGATCCACGACTGCAACTTCTCCGGTCGGTGCTCGCTGCGGTTGCCCCAGTCGAGATCACCAGCAATCTTCTCGGCGCACGATGGAGTAAGCTGGCCATCAATTGCGCCATTAGTTCCCTGGGAACGATTGGTGGCGATCGCCTGGGTGCCCTGGTGCGGTACCGCTTCGCCCGTCGCTTGGCGCTTGAGGTCATGACCGAGGTGGTAACTGTTGCGCGAGCGCGTCAGGTGCGCTTGGAGAAAATTTCCGGCACCATTGACCTCGACTGGGTGGCATTGACGGCGGCGGAGCGTACCGCAGCTGGTTCTGCGTCGCTGATGGCCAAGCACGCGCTGCTGCTGGCGGTTGGTGCCAAGTACCGGCGCCTGCGCTCTTCCATGCTCCTGGCGATCGAACGTGGTCGCGAGCCGGCAGTCGATTTTCTGAACGGAGAAGTGGTGTCGGCTGGGCAAGAGGTGGGGGTCGCAGTGCCGTTGAATGCCCGCGTCGTCGAAGTTATCCGTGCGATCGCCGGCGGCGTCCTGCACCCAGGTATGCCCTTGCTGCGTGCGCTTTACGCAGCATCTCAGGGTGAACTGGGCGCGCCGCCGGGGCATCCGGAACCGCCAGCCAGCGATTCTCCACCCCCTCCGGCGTGAGGGATATCGACAGCCAGCACGGTTCCTATGACACGAGTGACCGACGGTGATCACCCGTCACGTTGTCTTGCGAGCGGTGGGGCCCCGAAGGTAAGTGCTGGCACGTTCGGGAGTGATGTTCCCATACCGGACGAGTTCATCGAACAGGTCAAGTGCTACACGATCTCCGGACAGAATACCACGGGACGGGTGGGCGGTCAGATAGCGGTCGGTGAAGATCCGGGCCACGAGGGCCTTACGCGCAGAGCCGCGGTGCGTGAGCTCCCAAGACGCCTGCTCTAACAGTAAGGCGGCTTGAGTCAGGTCTGCGAGATAGCCGGTGATGGCGCGCGCATGGAGCTGCACGGCATCTCGCTCCATCATCGCGACAGCGGTGAGGATCTCACGCACGTCGGCGAGTCCCGCCCGAACCGCTTCGACTGGAACAGCGAGGCCCTCATGTCGACTCTGCTCCAGTGCCGTATCGACGCGTGCCAGCAACGCGTCGTGCGCTCGCTCCTTCGTCATCGAGCGCAGGACGTCCAGGCAGATGACGTTTTCGGCGCCTTCCCAGATAGTGTGGCACTGGGCGTCGCGCAGCTGGCGAGCCAGCGGCCAGTTCTCGATATAGCCATTGCCGCCGTGCAGCTCGACGGCCAGGGAAGCGCACTGTATGCCGCGACGTGTGACTCGGAACTTGGCTAGGGGAACCAGGATGCGGCTCAATGCCCGTGCCTCGTTGCCCCCGTCTGTTGCTGCTGCGAACACCATCGCCGCCGCCGCCTCGAGATCCACTAGCATGTGCGTGAGCTGCTCGCGCACCATGGGCTGGTTCCACAGGAGCTTGCCGAAGGCTTCGCGGTGTGCAACGTAAATCGCCGACTCGAGAAAGCAGCGGCGCATGATCCCCAGGCCCATGGTGGCAACGCCGATACGCGAGTCGTTGACCATCTCCATCATGCGATTGAGCCCGCGGCCGTCCGGTACCGTCGAGCTTCCGGCCAGCAAGTACGCCTCTGCATCGCGCAGCTCGACTTCAGCAGTCGGCACAGATCGCGTCCCGAGCTTGTCCTTGATGCGACGGATGTGGATTGCGTTGTGGCGCCCGTTCCGCCTCCACTTCGGCACCAGGAAGAGGGCCAGTCCGCGGACCCCTGCCGGCGCCCCCTCGGGCCGCGCGAGCGCCATGATCACACCGCCATCGACGTTCGAGCAGAACCACTTCTCCCCGCTCAGGACCCAGCCGTCAGGGCTCAAACGGGCCGTCGTGGTGACGGCACCGCCGAGGTCAGAGCCGCCGAGCTTCTCTGTCAAGAACATGGAGCCGTCTATGGCATCGTCGTAACGCGTCGTGGTCATCCGGGCAAAGAATCGTTCTCGAACATCGGGGGGCGCGTACCGGTTGATCAGCGCCGCCGCGGCCGTCGTCATCCCCAGCGAGCACACCATTCCCGTGTCGGCCTGGCACACCAGGTACTGTAACGCCCGCAGAAGCACCGGCGGAACCGCGCGCCCCCGCCCTTTTGCTTCTTCACTCCACCGCAAGCCGAGAAAGCCCATCTCCCACAAGTCGCGTTTGGTGGCGAGGGCGGCTGGATGATGGACGACATGGTTCACCTCTTCACCCCAGCGGTCGTAGCGTTCCAAGCGCGGCGGGTTCTTATCCACGATTTCGGCGCGTTCGGCGATGGGGCCGCCGCACACGGCGCCCATGCGTGACAAGTGGATGTCTGCCCACTCGCGGTCTTCGGCAGCGAGATGGAAGTCCATCAAGAAGTGAAGGTCGGGATCTACGTCGTACCAGTTCAATCCGCAGCCCTGCTCGAACCGTCCGTAGTCGATCATCACGCTTCGCTCCTTGGATGGGAACCCTGACTTCGCTGGCAAAGGTAGTCCGAGAATCGCTAGCGTGCAACTCTGCGTGCGACGGTGCCACGTTGCGTCCACGGTGTTGGGACAGCAGCCGCTACGTGCCCCCGGGCGGCGCGCTCGTCATAACGGGGCGCATATGATCGTCGCGGCAGAAAGAGCGTGTGTGGCGGAGCCGGGACGCGTTTCGATGGGCCCCTGAGTTCGGATGGGGTACCTTGACTCGCGGCGCGATCCGTGGAAGCCATCAGCACCTGGGTTGGTACGGCGGTGGGCCGCCGGTTGAGGGAATGGTGCTAAGCGTGCACAAGGAACGGTTCCGAGCCCTCCTGCGGGATGTGGCGCGCCGCATGGGCCTCACGGCGAGGACGGTGGACCAACTGGTGCGCAGCGCCCAGATGGGCCGCTGGAAGAAGGGACAGAATATATTCAGTCCCGAAGACACGGCGGATTTCGTCAACTTCCTGGTTGTCGGAGTCGTCAAGGTCAGCTGCCCGTCCGGTGCCGGCACGGTCTGCGTGCAGCTGATCCGCCCCGGCCAGTTCTTCGGTTTGAACTGGTATGCCGACAAAGGGCAGCCGCGCCTCTTTTCTGCCAGCGCATTTACGGATGCAACCGTTGCGATCATCACGAACGACATGATGGCCGAGCTGGTGGCCTCGTCACCCCCGCCCGGGGTGCTGGGGGTCGTGTCGTTCAGCTGGCGCGTCTTGAGCCGTTTGCTCTACGAAAAATGCTGCTTGCTAGGTCTGCGGCTCGAGGAACGTCTGATCCACCAGCTTGCCGTGCTTGCGCGTGACTTCGGTTGCGATGCCGACACGGGAATCTTGATCGATCTGCCGTTGACGCACGCCGACCTGGCTGAATTCGCACTGGCGTCCCGTGCCAACGTGGCCCGGGTGATGAAGCGCTTCGAGCGCGGGGGACTGATTGCAAAGGATCGGCGCAAGATTCTGATTACGGCGCGCTTCTTCGACCAACGTTACAACCCCGGTGTTTCGCAGATTCTTCGCGGCGACCTCGTGCCTTCACCGAGCCGCAGCATCGCGTAGCAGCCTGTAGTCTCACGCAGCACAATAAATCCGCGCAATGTGTGCCGGAAGGCACAGGGTGGGTCTAGGAGGCCTTCTGCGCCCCAGATACACTGCCGCCCGCTAGGGGGGCGGAGTCGAACTTAGGGAACGAGGAGAACCATGGACGGCAACTTCGACCAAGATGCAGAATTTGACGAGTACTTGTGGCCGCTCAATGGCGAGGCCTCGGGGATCAACTTGGACCTATTGTCCGAAGAGCTGAGAATTCGCCAGCGACTGGCCGAAATCATGGCGCACGTGCGCGAAACACACTTACAGCCCCGACTGCGGCGCTGGGCCAGCCGACTCACTTGCGAGACGACCAAGGCCGTCGCACAAGCCATCGTCGCGGGTCCCGAAGAAGGTCCGCCGTGGGAGCAGGCACTCGGGCACCCCGTGCCGCGCGCGCTCCGCGATGAGTGGCGCCAGCTGGCGTCCCGCTTGAGAGCGCTCAAGGCCGATCGCCGCCGGCACAGCGACTGATCGCTGACCGAGCGCACGTCGGGTTCGACGCCGTGTGGGGAAGACGGGGCGACCCTTACACCCTGTCGCATCTCCTGATCGCTGCTTTTCCGGTGCTGTCTTTGCAGGCGGCTCGGTCTTTCGGTTGACGCCCCGGACCGGCATTTGTACAGTGCGCCAACGCTGGTACGCCTGTGGAATGGTTCCTGGTCACGCTGCAGATCTATCGGAAAGTCTTCACCCGTGCTGCCACTCTGGCTGTCAGAAACTGGGCCGTCCTGGGCAGCGTGTTCGTTTATTCCGCCGTCATGTCTGTGACTGTCGGGGTGTCATTGCGGCTTGGCATTCTCGGCGGCTTCCTCCTGAGCCTTGTTTGGGCGGCGTGTGTGGGGTCGTTCTTGTACCTCGTCGAGATGATTGTGCGTACCTCCAAGGTGAACCTGGAGGACTTCCGGCGGAGCTTTGGCATGTACCTGTGGGACGTCGTCGGCATCATGTTCGTCTTCTGGATGTTCTTCACGCTTGCGACCCCCGCACTGCTACAATTGCGTCAGGGCTTTCTCGTCCTCTTGTGCGCGCGCATTGCGATATTTGTTCTCTTCAACGCCGTCCCCGAGCTGATCTATTTGGGGCACCACTCGGCCCTTGCCCTGCTGTCGGAGAGCTATGCATTCATTGCTGCGAATTGGATCGAGTGGTTTCCTGCCAACCTGGCAGCGGCAGCGATCCTCTACGGCGTCTGGTCCCTGCCCGCTGACGGTGTGGGCGTCTACCTGCAACGTGCGGCCCTGGGATTGCTGGTGTACTTCACCATGGTGATGCGCGGGTTCCTGTTCATCGAGCTGAACGGCTCAACGCATCGCGGCCGAGCCTTCAGGTATCGCGCCGGAGGATAGCGGCTGCCCTCCCCGGGGGAAGGGCAAGAGCACCCTTCCCCCTTCCGCGTTATACGCGCCACCCTCACGCGGCGCGCTGTCGCAATTGCTTGTCGCCAGTGATGACGTGCCGTGGCAGTGGCTGGTGCTCTGACTGCGGCTGCCGGAGGGCATGGCAGACTACGACCCACACGGGTGCCACGGCCACGAGCATGCCGAGGCAGGCCACAGTCGCGCTCATGGTGAATTCCACGGCGTTCGGCACAGGCGCTGTGAATAGGAGCCATTCCATTCGATTCCCTCTTTCGATTATGCCCGCCCGATTGCGTATGATCGGCGCGCTCGTTGAGAGGTGCTTCCGCTAGGCGCTCCCTTGCGGATCTGCCGGGGTCGGAAGGGTGCCAGCGGATAGGCTGCACATCTGCCTAGTGGACCATGCCGACGCTGCCGCTACGGCCCGCTTCTGCCATGAGGGCGGTTACGCCAGGCTCCCCGCTTCCGAGGAACCACTCCATCGGACGGCCCGTGTAGCATGCAATGCGAAACAACACCTCGGTCGACGGGATTCGTCCGTTGAGATAGTTGTAGAGAGCTGAAAGGCTGACACCGATCTCATAGGCAAATGCCTTCGGCTCATCAGCGACCACCTCCCGCAGACGTTGCGCTACCAGCTGTGCATTGATCTGACCCATTGTCGTTCCCTCCCCTCTGGGTCCTGCTCACGGCGCCGCGGGTGACCCACAGGCCGGTCGGTCCTTTCCGTACGGGGACATCAAAATGACCAAACAAAAAAGGCCACCGAGCTTGCGCCCGGTGGCCTTTCGTCCTCAAAGGGTTGACTAGTTGTTTACAGTTTCCCCTCCCTTGGATGGCCACCGGACACCCAGCACGGGCTAATCTTGGCAGTGAGCGTATCCAGCATCGGTACGACACCTGCACGAGACGCCGCGCGGAAGCTCGCTGAGCTGCGCACCTGCCAGTGCGCGTCCCGCTGCCCGTGCTGCCCGTTCATGCTCGCGTATGTGTGTCGCATCCTCTGGAAGCTCTCGCTCACGTTGCTACAACGCATTTAGCCACGGCTTTCCTTGCAATGCAAGCATGTCGTTTTTACGGTCGTTGAACGGTGAGCCGGTGTGAAAACTGTGTTATCGTAACCGGCGGTGGCGATCCTGAAAGCCAAAGTCCGCGTCGGCGTCATTTTCGGGGGGCGTTCCGGCGAGCACGAAATATCCATGCGCTCGGCGCGCTGCATTGTCGACGCGATCGATCGAAACGAGTACGCGATCGAGTTGATCGGTATTGATCGCCGGGGCCGCTGGTATCTGCTCGATGAGCCTGCGTTCCGCCAGCTGACCCAAGCTGCCCTTCCAGGCTTCGACGGAATGGGTACCGAGGTCATCCTTCCGCCAGTTCCTGGTGCGAGACAGCTCCTTGATCGTGCCCGAACCACGGCTCAGGTTGGTCAACTGGATGTTGTCTTCCCCGTCCTGCACGGGACCTACGGAGAAGACGGCACAGTGCAGGGCGTACTGGAGCTGGCGGACGTTCCTTACGTTGGGGCTGGGGTGCTGGGCTCCGCCATCGGGATGGACAAGGACGTGCAGAAACGCTTGCTGCAAGCCGCTGACATTGCAATTGTCCCGTTCTTCACGATGACCAGGTCTCAGTGGGCCGCGGGGGTCGAAGCGGTTGTCGCGCGCGCTGTCGGGCTTGGCTTCCCAGTGTTTGTGAAGCCTGCAAACCTCGGATCGTCCGTCGGGATCAGCAAGGTGAAAACCGTCGATGCGCTACCACCGGCGGTAAGTAGCGCGTTGGAATACGACACGAAGGTGCTGATCGAAAAGGGCCTTGATGCACGGGAGATCGAGTGCGCGGTGCTTGGCAATGACGATCCCAGGGCGTCGGTTCCCGGGGAAATCTGCCCGCGTGCGGAGTTCTACTCCTACGAAGCGAAGTATGTCGATACGCATGGTGCCACGCTCCGCATTCCCGCACCGCTGGCGGAATCGGATACGGTGGCCGTGCAAGAGCTCGCCGTGCGCGTGTTTCAACTCCTCGACTGTGCGGGTATGGCGCGGGTTGATTTCTTTCGCGAACGTGCCAGCGGCAAGCTCTACGTCAACGAACTCAACACCATTCCGGGCTTCACCACCATCAGCATGTATCCCAAATTATGGGAAGCGTCCGGTATCCCGTACACAGAACTCGTGCGCCGACTGATCGATCTGGCGCTCGAACGTCACGCCCAGCGGAACCGCCTCCGGCGGGCCTACACCCCGAGGGTCGCCGGTCGGGAGTGAGGTCAGTCCGCTTCGTGTCGTGCGAGCAGGCCCGCGGCAGCTCGCAGGCCGAGAAGGTAGCTATCGGCACCAAACCCGACGATCTGTCCGACGGCCATGTCGGCGATCAGCGAGCGGTGACGAAAGGCTTCGCGTGTGTAGATGTTGGACAAGTGCACTTCGACGACCGGAACCGCTGCGGCCAGGAGCGCGTCGCGAATGGCCACGCTGGTGTGGGTATATGCTCCCGCATTGATAATGATTCCGTGGACGGAGCTGCCAGCAGTCTGGATACGATCGACGATCTGGCCTTCACTGTTCGACTGAAACGTTTCCAGGCTCACGCCGAGCTCTTCTGCCAGTGTGGCGAGCCGAGCATCGATCTCGGCGAGCGTTGCGTGGCCGTATGTTGCCGGCTCGCGCACCCCGAGGAGGTTCAGGTTGGGGCCGTGCACGACAAGAATGCGCCTGCGTGCACGCGAGTGAGGAGCGGCGCGCTTCCGCGTCTGAGCCATGGCCGGGCGTGTCAGTCGATGGTCCCGCTGGCGACGACAAACGTCCCGGTTCCGTTCGGAGAGTCGATTGTCACAACCACCGACGTCGACTGAGGCGGATCCGTATCAGCAGGGTCTGCGTCCGCCACCACGAACTGGAACAGCGTCAAGCCACCCACCAATTGGTTGAAGGAGTGGCCGTCGGGGATGGTGATGTCCGCGCCGACTACGTCACCCCCGTTTGCCGTGATTGAGACTGTCGAGCCGCCCACGAGGGGATTCAGGAGGTCGTCATGCACTTCCAAAGTAAATGCTTGCGACCCCCCTTGCGGGACGGCGAAAGTGGTGGGACTGGCTGCCGGCGTGACGAGGCTGCCAGAAAACGTGATGGCAGTCGTTCCCGACACGAAGATGTTGTTGTCCCACACGCCCGTGGTGCCTTGACTGTCCCAGATTCCGTCCAGCGAACCGGCATCAACGAACAGCTCAAATGCGGTGCTGGTGTCGAAGGCGCCGTTGCAGAGCGGGCTCGGAGGCGTGATCGGACATCCCACGTCAGCGGGCGGCAGCGGGCGGAAGTCTATGAACGGCTCGAGCACGTCGTCCGTGAGGACAGTATCGGTTCCCGAGCCAACACAGGGGGGCGTGCTCGTTCCCTCACAGTCGAAACGGCCATTGCCGTTGTTGTCCAGGAACGCTTCCTCACCGCGGGTGAAGGCGAGAACGGTTACAATCCCGCTTGGAGGCACAGTACCTTCCGACAAAAGGGTTGCCGTTGCCACCCCGGTAGAGTCGGTTGTGGTCGGATTGACCACGCTCGCCGCGTTAGTGATGAATGAGACCGAGGTGCCGGGGGGGACGGCGTTCCCAAAGCGGTCGTTGACAAACACCGATATCGTATCTTGAAGGCCGAAAGTGACACGCCCCGCGATGTTCCGGACCGCCGGAGCGAGGCTGAAGTGATTGACCGCCGGCGGGGCACCTAGAATGCTCACGACCTGGGAATCGACAAAGATGTCGGGAGTTCCGTCGCCATCGCTGTCAGCCATCGCGGTGACCCGCACCGTCGTCGCGCGGGTGCCACTTGTGAGGGTCGTGCGTACGAACCCGTTTGGATCCGTCGTCGCGGCGACTGGATCAAGGATCTCAGATCCGCTTCCCGTGAGTTTGAACTGCACGGGGGCACCGGCAATCGGATCACTGCGGGTGTTGCTTGCTTGAAAAGTCAGCGTCGATTGTTCCGGCAGTCCCGAACCCCTGACGCCGATTTGTGATGGGTCCGCGCTGACGAAAGCGATCGAGCCCAAGGCCAAAGTTGGCGTGATGGTTGGTGACTCGGTCGGCGTCGGGGTGGGCTGGCCAGTGGGAAAGGGAGTAACCGTTCGCGTGCTGGTTGGTGTCCGTGTGGCGGTGCCCGTCGGGGTGATTGTAGCGGTTGGTGTTGGTCGTGTGTCTGGCAGGGTGATGGCTCGCACGTCCTCAACGAAATCCCCGGCCGCTGTCTGCACGCGAGCGCGGACAGTCACGGTGGTTCCTTGCAGGCTTTGCACATACTTGATGCACGACAAGGCGTCGCCTGGCTGCGGTACCACGGTGAAGCTGACGGTGCACGGCTGGGGCTCGTTCGTGAAGCCCGGGCTCGTGACAGATACACCGGCGACCGGACCCACCAAGCTGAACTCTACCGGAACGCCATCACCGACGACGACACCGGCGGCGTCGGTCACCACAGCGCCCAGTACGCTCGTGAAGGTCCCGTCACCATTATCGCTCCGCTGGTTCACGATCAGGTCCAGTTTCACGAACGCCGCACCGGGAGTGGGCGCTCGTGTACTCGTCGGCGTCGGCGTATTCGCGGGAGGTAACGTGGCCGTCAACGTTGGCGTCGGTGTCTGTGTCGGGACCATGGTGGCACTCGGTAGAGCTGTGGGGGTTGCAGTGGGAGCGGCGAGGAAGGTGATCAAGCTCTGCACGGTCACCGACCCATTGCCGCCGCCCGGCAGCGAGCCAAGATCGGAGTTCACCGTCACAACCACAGCATCAGTTTCAGGTTGTGACGCGTCGGCTACCTTGTCCACAACTGAGAACTGGAACCGGTTGACACCGTCGATGATGTGATCGTTCGTCTGCGCGTCCGCGAGCGTGAAGCTGCTGATCCCTGCCACGCGCCCTCTCGTGCCTTCGACAGAGACGGCAACAGTCGACCCCCCCACGATCGGGTTGCCCACGCCCGGGTTGCCGACTGGGTCGGGATTGTCGCTGACGATGAGCGTGAAGTCGCGTGCGCCGCCGGCCTCAACAGGACCAGACTCCGCCGCGAGCAGCACAACACTGGTTGGTCCGGAGAAAGTCGTGCAGATGGTGTCGAAGACAACGAGCTGATCGCTGCACGTCGGTACACCCATCCCCTGATCAGCGTCGAACACGCCGTTGCCGTTGAGATCGATGAAGTCCTCATCGTTGTCGTGGACCCCGTCGCAGTTGGTATCATAGAATGGTTCCGGCACGTTCAGCAGCGTATCGTCGGCATCGCACACACCGTTGCCGTTCAGATCGGTGAAGGGGCGTTCACCCCGTGTGGTTGCCAGGCTTGCGACGATGCCGTTTGCCGCGATGGGCTCCTGCAAGATCAACGTTGCGGTGGCTTGTCCCAGCGCATTCGTGGTGGCTGGATTCGCGATGGCCCCGCCCTGGGTCGTAAAGGTGACCGCAGTTCCTGGGGGAACCGGGTTCCCGAAGCGGTCTGCCACGAAAGCCGTGATCTGATCCTCCAGGCCAAAGGTGACGCGTCCGGAGATGTTGTTGAATTCGTGCGCCAGGCTGAAATTCGGTTGTGAGGGTGGTCCACCCAGGATGCTGACCGGAGTCGAACGTGTGACCAGGTTGATCGTGGGCGTCACAACCTGGGCAGTGACCTGTGCACTCAGGGCCCGTGCACCGCTGGTCAACGTTACCTGTGCCCTACCGCTTTCGTCTGTGACCGCTTGATTCGGCGCGATGGTTTCGTCTGCGATCTTTGCCAGCGAGAAGTTGAGGGCAATGCCGGGCAAGGGGGTACCGACAGAGTCAGTGACTTCAAAGGTCAAGGTCGATTGCTCCGGGAGCCCCGAGCCGCGCACCCCGATCGTGGCCGGTTGGGCTCCCACAAACCGGATCGCGGCGGGTTCGGCGGTCGTCCCTGGCGTCGGCGTACCGCCTCCCGCGCTAACGATCGGTACCGAGATATTCGTAATTTGAAGCCCGCCGCCGGCGACACGCAAGCTCGCACTGCCCGAAGGAGTGCCAGCAGGGATGATCAAGGTGGCAGCGGCTTCGCCATCCTCGTTCGTCAACACCGAGCGATCAATGGTGCCAACGGTCGTGGTGAACCGCACCCGCACGTTTTCAACGGAGTTCAGCTCGCTGTCGAAGGCTGTCACTCGGACGATAGCCAGCCCGTCCGAGTCGCTGGTCACGGAGACCATGGGGGGGCTGACATGTGCCTGCAAGTCGAGGAGGCGGCCGGGGAGGGTGAGCGCTCGTCCGCTCAAGCTGCTTACCACAGCCCCAACCGAGGCACGCACACGCACCTCACTCGCCTGCTGGAGGATTGGATACCGGAGGCATGTGATCGCAGTCCCCGGCTGCGGCGAAACCGGAATGCCGGTTTGCACGACGAATTGCGAAACATCGCATGGCGGTATCCCGTTGGTTGTCGAGTTGCTGCTGATGGCGACGTTGCGTGATGGGTCGGTGTCATCCTCGCTACAGGTGCCGCCGCTACACTCGGCGTCGGTGGCACAGGGCTGGCCATCGCTAGTGCCGCCGGCACAGACGCGGCGCGCCAACACTTCGAAGAACACCGGCGTGCCGTCCTCGACGGTATTGCCCTGTGCGTCAGTGACGACCGCACTGACGGTCGTCAACAGGGTTCCATCGTTGTTGTCTACGGAGCGTGAGTTGATCGTCAAGCCGATTCGGCTCACGGGCCCGGAAGTCACGGTGACGACGACCTGTTGTTCAGTCAAGGGCGAGGGAACGCCGTCGACCGTGGTGTCAGTGCAGGCGGCCACGGTCACGGGACCAGTCTGTGGTCCACTGCGTACCTGGATCACTGCAAAACCTGCCCTGTCGGAGACGGACACCGGATCGTCAGGTTGACACAGCGTTGTGGGGACAGGGGTGGGGCTACCACTCGGCGTCGGCGAGGTTGGTGGCAGGATGACAGCCCCTGGGGCACTCTGAGCCGTCACCACGTGGTAGTGGACACGCACGCCTGCCAGCGGATTCCCGTTGTTGTCGAATACCCGGCCGATGATGGAGGCCAACTCCGTACCGCCAGTTCCAGCTGCCTGGATCCGTGTTGGGCTCGCTCCCAGAGTGACGCCAGCTGGTTCACCCGGCGGAACGCCTGGATTGATCGGACCCGGGCCCACACGCCCCGCAACGACGTTGATTTTCGTTGAACCGCTCACACCGCCGGCCAGGGCGCTCACGGTATATTCCTGCTCTATCGCCCCGATAGGGATCTGGAGCACAGACATGGCGATCCCAGCCTCCGAGCCTGTTACCCTAGTTCGGTCGATGAGTGGGCTCGCCTTGCCGACCGGTGTGACAAACAATACATCAATTCCGTTGATCGGCTTGTTGTCCGCGTCAAGGACCGCAGCGGTGACGTTGATCGTACCGCCGGACTGGCTGCCGACGGTCGCCGGGTCAGCCTGCAGGACCACTGAAACCACCGGTTTCGTGCTGACACCAGAGACGATGTTGACGTCGACATTGCCAACCTTGTCGCACGCCAGGGCCGACACAGTGAGGGTTCCGAATGTGGAGTTCGGCGGGATAGTCAGCCGCGTTGAAGCGTGACCTGGAAGGTCACCATCGGTTCCGGTTGTCTTCACAAGTGGATTGAAGCTGGCAATTCGTGGCTTCACGTCGAACAGCACGTTGATGTTGGACACCGGCAAATTGTTGGAGTCGAACACCACCGCCGTTATTTGTGGGGTTCCACCGGCCTGGCTGCTGACATTGAAGGTGTCGGTCTGCACAATGATCGTTTGCACATCGCTACACGGCTGGGGAGTGGGCGTGGCCGCCAAGGAACCAGTCGGTGTCGCCGTGCCAGCGGACGGGCCACTCACGATGACCGTCAGGACGGCCGACAGCCCTTCGAACTGCGGGCCCGTGGCAGTCACCGTCAATGCAAACCTTCCGCCCGCGACAGCGCGTACGGAGCCCGATAGCAAGCCACTTTCTCCGGTGACGCCCATCCCGCCCTGAGGCGACAACACTTGCAGACCCGCTCCGCTCACCACGCTGATCGGTTGGTTGGCTGCCGGCTGGCCGGTGGAATCGGTCAGTGTCACGCTGAAGGTTGCCGCTTGACCTGGGACCAGACTGACATCTGCCACCTCGAGTGTGATCGTACCGGCCGTGGATGTCTCGGTTCTCTGATTGCGAGTCGAGCCGGCCCGCAGAGGCGTCGGCGATGGTGATGGCCGCACACCTTGCGGTGCGGCGCCACTCCCGCCACCACCACCGCAGTTGGTCGTGACCAACGTCAGGCCGACAATCAGCCCCCACCTCAACCCCGTCATCTGGCGCCCCATGAAAATGCCTCCTCGGATTGCGCTGCCCGTCTTCACGGCAGACCCGCCGTGGTGCCGGAGGACGGGCAGTTGTCAAAATCGTCGAACCGAACGACATAACTGGTGCTGGTCTTGAACGATTGGTTCACGTCTGATCCGAAGAAGGTGACCGCCAGGTTCAATGTGCCCGGGAGAATCTGTGCCTTGCGGTCGAAATCTACCAGCAGGATGCCGTTGATTGTGGTCTCGCTACGGAGACAGGACCCGGTTACCCCGGTAGCGCCTCCGCTGCAGTCGGCGTCCAGCGCGCACGGCCTGGCGTCAGTGTCGCACCTACCACCCTGCACGTTGCCGTTGAGGACCCCGTTGAACACCTTCAACGAATCCGGCAATCCGCTCTTCGGTCCGAAGTCGACGGTGTAGCGTTCGAGGCGGATATCGGCCCCTTGTTCGTTGCGAAAAACACCGTTGACTGTTGTCTCGGTGAACGGCTCGAAAACCGGGTTTCCGTCCGCGTCTATCGAGCACAGCTCCTGCATGATGTCCACTTCGCCGCTGCTCGGGCGGACGGAATCGGCCTGGGTGATGCCGCTCCCGTCGAAGCCGAGGAAACGCAACACCAAGCGATTTCCACTCGTCGACCCACACCCCATCAACGCCAACAATATGACCGCTCGCATCCCCATCGCGGTTCCGTACAGCCGCCGCATGAAACCCTCCTCTTTCGGACGACGATCACTCAGTGTGCCGCAAGCTCAGCGATCTCGTGAGCTGTCAGGTCCTCGAATCGCGTTTGTCCCACATCCTCGACGCACACAAACTTCACCTTGCCAGCCGCTGCTTTCTTGTCGCTCTCCATGGCCGATTCCAGCCGCGGCCAAGTCACCTCGCGCGGCAGTTCCACGGGCAGTCCGCTACGCTTCAGGAGCCCTACGAGACGTTCCATCGTTTCTGGCGTGCAGTACCCACGAGCACTGGAAATCCTGGCAGCAAATGCCATGCCTGCTGCGACAGCTTCCCCGTGAAGGTAGCGCTGGTACGCCGTTAGACTTTCAATCGCATGCCCGATCGTATGACCAAAGTTCAGGATCGAGCGATAACCGGCTTCCCGTTCGTCGCGGTGTACCACCATTGCCTTCAGGGCGCAGCACCGGCGTACGATGGCACGGAGCAACTCCTCATCCAGAGCGAGCAGCCGGTCTAGCTCCTGCTCGATGAGCGCGAACAGCTTGGAATCAAGGATGACGGCGTACTTGATGACTTCGGCCAAACCGGCGACGAACTCTTTGCGCGGCAGCGTGTGCAGGACATCGAGATCGGCGAGGACGAGGCGAGGCTGATAGAACGCTCCAATCAAATTCTTGCCAGCAGGATGATTGATGGCGGTCTTGCCACCGACGCTGGAGTCAACCTGCGCCAGCAGTGTTGTCGGCAGCTGCACGAAGGGGACACCCCGGAGAAAGGTGGCTGCGGCAAAACCACTCAAATCCCCCACCACCCCGCCGCCGAGCGCCAGAATTGGAGAGCTGCGCTCCAGGTGTGCAGCCACCAAGCGATCGTACACGAACGTTAGCCACGTCAGGTTTTTGTGCTCTTCTCCGTCAGGGATCATGATGCTGGTGGTCTCGAAGCCCGCTTCCCGCAGCGAGGTGATGACACGGTCGAGATAGAGGGCGCCGACGGTTGGATTGCTGACGATCACTGTCCGGCGGGCAGCACCGAGTGCCGCGAGACGCGACCCGACCTCGTCCAAGAGATCGCGCCCAATGACAATGGGGTAGGAGCGATCCCCCAGCTCAACGATGATCGTTTCCAGCTGTCGTTCGGGCGGCTTCTGCGCCGCACGCGATCTCACGTCTGCACCCCCTCGCTGGGTGTTCGGCGCAGGAAGGCGAGGATCTCTTCTAGGACGGCTGTAGCGCTGCGGTCCGATGTATCGATCGTCACGTCAGCCCGAGCGTATACGGGCGCACGCTCAGACATGAGCTGGCGCACGCGCGTGCCCGGCTCACTGCCTAGTAGCGGGCGAGTGTCATTCGGAGCGGTGCGTCGTAGGATGACGTCGATGTCGGCGGTCAGGCAAATGATCGGTCCTGCGGCATGCATTCGTTCATAGTTGGCCTGGTCGACAATGGCGCCGCCACCGGTGGCGATGACCGCGTCCTGTCGGACTGTCTCGGCGATCACGCGTCTCTCGATCCGACGGAAATACGGCTCGCCTTTGGTCGCGAAGATGGACGCGATGGAGGTTCCCTCCAGCTGCTCGATACGATGATCCGTGTCAATGAACGGTTTGTGCAGACGCGCCGCCAGCAGTCGCCCGACGGTGGTTTTCCCCGTTCCCATGAAGCCAGTGAGGATCACGCTCATCATCACCGCCGGGCCTCTGCCGCGTCGTGGCACCGTCTCATCGCGTGGCGTGTCCCGACTACCCTTCCGTGCGCGCGTTTCGGTTCTTCCAAAGATCCTGTGCCGATGGCAGCTCGGGCGAGACACCGGTCATGATGCGAGGTGTGAGAAACACGAGCAGGTCTTCGCGCCGGTTGGACCTGCTGAGACTGCGGAAGAGCCAGCCCAAGCCAGGAATGTCCTTGAAGAAGGGGATACCGGTCCGCTGATCGTTGAAGTTTTCGCGGTAGATGCCGCCCAGTACTATGGTCTGACCATCCTTAACCAGGATGTGCGAGTTTGCCTCGCGGCTGATTTCGGTCGGAATCTGATCCACCGTTCGCGTGAAGTCGGCTTGGCTCGACTTGGCGAACATGTCGAGCAGCACGAAGCCGTCCGATGAGACCTGGGGAGTCACGACCAGGACGATTCCGGTCTCGATCTTCTCGGTCGCTGTGGACTGGCCGCCAGCCGCGCCGCCCGCTCCCGTGTTGATGACCGTTCCGGTGGAGGGCAGTTTCACTCGGATGATGGTGAGGCTCTTGATCGTGGCAGCGACGTTGTTGAGCGTTACAACCCGGGGACGCGAAATGACCCGTGCCTTGCCTTCCTTTTCCAGCGCGGTCAGGCGGGCGTTGAGGGCATGCTCCCCATCGAGGGATCCAAGGGCCAAGTCGAGGGCGCTCCCCGCTCCAGGCACGACGCCGTTGGCGGGAAAATCGGCGATGAACGGTACGCCGCCGGTGCCAGTGCCGAGCCCGGCTCCCCCTACACCGATCGTCCCGGGGAAGTTGACCCCGGTTGTGTTGCCGGTCTGTGGACCAACCGACGCGCGATAGCCCCACTGGATACCGAGATCACGAGCGAAATCAGTGGTCGCTTCGACAATGTTCGATTCAATCAAGACCTGCGGGGCTTGCACGTCGAGACGACGAACCAGCTCACGTGCGTTGTTGACGCCCCGCTGGATGTCGCGCACAATCAACGTGTTGGTGAACTCGTCGACCAGCACGGTGCCACGGCGCGTGAGCACTCCATCCTCTTCTTCTTCTTCACCTCGCCCGGTGCGCCCGAACTGGCCTCCCCGGGATTGGAGACGGAGCGCTGCTGCTGCCGCCCCGCTGATGATTTCCGCCAGTTTGGTTGCCTTGGCATAGTTGACGTGTAGATACGCCACCCGCAGAGGCTCTACGGACTTTGCCGCTTCTTGCGCCCTACGGAGCTCCTCGCGCTCCTCGCGCAACCGTTTGACCGTCGAAATGCGAATGACGTTGCCGTCGCGTACACTTTCCAGGTTCAGTACTTGCAGGACAATGTCAAGCGCCTGGTCCCACGGCACGTCGAAGAGGCGGAGCGTCACCTTGCCGCGCACATCGCCGGTCGCCACGATATTCAATTTACTGACTTCGGCCAGCAGGCGCAGGACGTTGTGGACATCAGCGTCTTTGAAGTCCAAAGACACGTGCCGGCCCTGATAGCCTTTGCGGACGAGTGAGGACTCCACCCGTGCCCCGCCTTCCTTTTTGGAACGCGGCTTGCGTTCGGGAGCGGAGCCCGCACGCGCGGCAGCCGGTTGCGTGGTGCGCGCCTCTCGCAGACCGGGCGTGGCTTCCGCAAGCGGCTGCTGCTGTTCCTGCTCCACCGCACGCCGCGTGAATACAAGTTGCTCGCGCACCGGCCGTGTTCCCCCGGTCGGTTCCCCGAGAAACGCCACAACGGTGTCGTTGAGGTCGTTGACAGTATAGGCTGGTGTAGCGTCACCTCGCAGCGCCAGTGTCAGCCGAATCGTTCCTTCGTGCCGTGCGACGCGAACTTCGGAAATCAGCGGATTCTGAACGGCGTACTTCTGCGCACTCGCCTCCGCTTCGCCCTTGCCACCGGTGATGTCGATGACCAGGCGCGTGGGCTGTGCCAAGAGATAATGCGTGACCGCAGCCGGCGGACCGGTCAACTTGACGAACAAGCCCTGCTGCCCGTTGTCCTCGATGAGTTTGATCTCGCGGATGTCCAGCCTGGCACTTGACGGAGCGTCCAGGGTCGGGGCCGTTTCGGTCAGTTGCTGGTGTGTCCCTTGCAATGGAGATGTCGCCGAAACTGCAGATTCCTTCGAGACGACCACTGGTCGGGCGCAGCCCCCGATGGCAAGCACACCGAGCAACGTAATTCTCCACCACCCCGTACCCGCACCGCTCCATCGTATCATTGCCGCTCCCGCACTGGCTGGTTGGAACCTTCCTCTTTGGGGGTTTCCAGAACGATCCGGTTCACTTGTTCCTTGCCATAGAAGTCGAGCACCCGTTCTTGCACGACAATACGCTCGGGTTCGATCGCCGTCACCACGCCGCCGTTGGGTCCGATCGGCGTGCCGAGCGTGACGATGTATCCCATGCCGGCGCTGTCCTCGAGCATGGCACGCGGTGGCCGCACTTCCCACACGGTAGCGACGACGGTGAGCTGCCCGAGCTCGTAGCGTTGGAGAGGTGTCAGTCGGGCGCGCGCCCGGGGATGGATGTCAAGGGTGAAAGGCCGGAACGGGTCGCGACGGCCAGCAGGGTTGTACGGCTGGCTGTCGCGACCCGCCTCCACTGGCTGTACCGGGGAGTCCGGCGCGCCGTACGCGACTGAAGCCGCCGCCAGAAGCACCGCAACCCACACCAAACGACGTGCTGTCAACGCTTGCCTCCCTTTTGCTTCTCCTTCTGCTTCGCGATCCGTTCGCGCTCCGCCTTGTCGAGAAACCGAAAAGTAACGGCGATACACGAAGTATCCAGTTGCAGGGTATTCCCCGCGAGCTTGGATGGGCTCTTGATCGCGACATCGGTGACGTTGACGATACGCGCCATCCGCCCCACCTTGTCAAAGAAGCTTGCGACCTGGTGATAGGTGCCCCGCACGAGGATATCGACCGGCACCTCGGCGTAGAAATCTTCGTATTGCTCCGTACGCTGCTTGAACTTGAGGATCTCCAAACCCGCCTCGCGCCCGAGCGAGGAGATGTTGCTCAGGAGATCGGGGATCTCCTTCGTGTCCGGCAGCTGCGCAACCGCCATACGCAGATTGGCATCAAGCTCAAGCACCTCCCGACGTGTCCGATCCAAGTTCGACACCAGTGCGGCCTTACGATCGTGGTCGAGCTGCAGCTGGCTTCGTCGCCCTTCCTTGAGGGTAATCTCAGCGCCGCGTGGCCAATACAGGAAGTAGGCGTAGAGGAAGAAGACAAAGGCGACGCCTCCGACCAACACGAGAACGCGCTGGCGCAGCGGCAATTCGAAGAGACGCTCGAGCAGGGCGTTCATGCCGTCCTCTCATGCACTGCCGCGGCCCGGCGCACCAGGGTCCTGGGCCGGCTGTTGCTTGTCCCCACCTCTGCCGAGGTAGTCGAGGGTGGCCTTGATAATGAACTTCTTGAACAGTGGTCCGGGCCCGCTGCGCAGCCTGCCGCGGCCCGGCTTGCTCTGGGACGTCTCGACGAGGTCCACAGCGTAGAAGTACTTGGAATTCTGCAGATGCCGCATGAAGGCTGCAATGGTCTGATTGTCCAGGGCCATACCAGTGATCGTGGCGGCTCCGCCCACCTCGCTGAAGTCGACCAGCCAGAGTTTATCCGGCGTAGCGGTGCTGAGATCCTCGAGGGTTCGCACCGGCCCCACGCGCTTCTGTTTCAAAACGTCAATGACCTTCAGCTTGGCTTTCAGCGCGGCGCGTTTCTCGTTGAGGTCACGCACCTCGTGCGCCTGCTGGTCGAGCTGTGCGATCTCCTCGCTGAGCTCATTGATCTCCCGGTCCAAACGAGCCAACTTCCGCCCTTGGAGCACGTAGGGCACTACCATGACGAGCGCGGCGACAGTGAAGCCGAGAACGGCGACTGACAGCTGCTGGCGCCGGCCTAACGCGCGTTGGGCTTCGCGAATTGGCAGCAGATTGATACGGATCATTTGTCGTCCGGGCGCCGGATCGCGAGGCCCATAGCGACCGCGAATTCCGGTCCTTGTGCGCGCAGCTGCGGACTGTCAACCGCCGGATCAAGGGTAATGTGGCCAAATGGGTTGGCAACCTCCACCGGCGCCTGCACCCGTTCACTGAGTTGCTGCACCAATCCGGGCATGCGTGCGACGCCACCACTCAAATACACCACGTCGATCGTTTCGTCGGTGGCTGCAGTCCAAAAGAAACTGAGGGCGTGATGAATTTCCTCGATCAGGGCTGCTGCGGCCGAGTTGCTCACCGCCGCTGCCTGCTCTGCATCGGTGCCCGCCGGTGCCGTGCCCGCCTTGAATGCTTCGGCATCCGCCGGGCGCATGTCGAGCTCGCGTACCAGGGCTTCACTAATGTCACGACCGCCGACCGGTACGTCACCCGTGAACGTCGATCGGCCATCTTTCAGGATATTGATCGATGAGTACCGCGCACCAATGTTGACCAGGGCGATCACCCGGTCGGCCGCGGGCTCATAATTCGCCTCGAACATGTTCTCTAGCGCAAAATAGTCCACGTCGACCACGACGGGTGCCAGCCCGGCGGCCCGGACCGTCTCGGCGTAGCTGGCCACAATGTCCTTTTTCGCGGCTGCGAGCAGGACCTCCATCCGCTTGCCGTCATCCAAGTAGTCGGTGATCTGATAATCGAGGTTCACGTTTTCCAGATCTTCCGGGATGAAATTGCCGGCTTCAAACAAGATGGTATTCTCCAGTTCCCGGGCGCTCTGAGCGGGCAATGTGACGCGCTTGATAATGACTGCCGGACCGGGGACCGCGGTAATCACTTTGCGGGCACGCATGCCACGGCCTGCGGTCAATGCCCGGGTCGCCTCGGCTACGGCCGAGGTCTCGTTCACCATGTTGTTCTGAATCGCGGAGGCCGGTGTTGGTGCGGTACCCGCGTTGGTGACGTGCAGTTGCCCGGTGCGCCCCCGAATTTCTAGAATCTTTATGGTACTGGATCCGATGTCGACGCTGAGATACGACTCCTCGCGTCGCATCGGGTTCAACTCTGACAGTGACGCGGTGAAAAAATGGCCTGCCCGACTGGCCCAGCTGCCCCCTATGGCCATTTATGACCGCCCTTCCGCATCCTCATCCCCTTCGAACCCCCCTTCCACCGCACTGGGTTCCTCACCGTCCGGCCTGAGTATGATGTCCTCGGCGTATGATGTCAACAACGACTCCGAATCGGCACGCGGCATCCCGTACGATGTTCTCGATGTGCGTTGCAGCCGCGCAGCGAATTCTAGGCCATCGGGCGCGGCTCGCTAACTCCGCTGCTCACTCGCCGCCGCCAGAGCCTGCGGTGACAAAGTTGTGCCGTCGGCCCTTTTCGTACAGCAAGACGTCCCAGGGGCAGCGCGCGTGTCAGTTGCAAGCATGCCGCGCGCGAGCGGGGCACCGCTCAACGTCCCGGCTTTGCCTGCGGTGAAACCCGCTGGCCACAGCATAGACCTCGGCGGATTCTTTGCGCGTTGCTTGTGGTCTGGTGAGTCGCACGTCGTCAAAGAGTGTACGCAACGGTTCGAGGGTGCCCGGCAAGTCAGGGCTCGTGAACAGTTTGACGACGAGTTTGCCACCTGGTCTCAAGATGCCACTCGCGAACCGCAGGACGCACCTGACCAGTGCTTGCGCCAATGCTTCATCACGTGCCCGGATACCCGTCAGCTTGGGTGCGAGATCGGACAGCACAAGATCAGCCTTGCCCGCGCATGCCGCAGCAACCCGTGCTTGAGTGTCGGGGTCGGTGATGTCGCCAGTAATCGTTGTGACGTTGCGTTCCCCTAATGGAGCGATCGGTCGCAGGTCGACACCAATGACTTTTCCGCTCCGGCCGACCTGTTGCGCTGCCACCTGCAGCCATCCGCCCGGCCAGGCGCCCAGATCGACCACCCGGGCGCCTCGGTGAAAGAGGCGACCGCCTTCGGCGAGCTGCAAGAGCTTGAACGCGGCCCGCGAGCGGTAGCCCGCCGCCTTTGCACGCGTATAGAAGACGTCCTTGCGTCGGTACACTGTGACCAACGCTACCACTCAGCTCCTACCTCATCAAATCGGCCCACCATATCTTCACTTCGGACGTAGTGGCCGCTACAGTGGGCCCACTCATGATGAATGTGGATGCCGCTCACTTGAACCCACAGCAGCGTGCTGCAGTCTTGTACACCGACGGGCCACTACTCGTCCTCGCTGGCGCGGGGAGTGGCAAGACACGGGTGCTGACGCATCGCATTGCCCATTTGGTCCTCGAACACGGTGTCAAGCCAGACCAGATTTGTGCCGTGACCTTTACCAACAGGGCCGCGCGCGAGATGCGCGAGCGCACGGCTCGGCTGTTCGAGACCGGCGGGCGGGTGTGCCTCACGACTTTTCACTCTTTCTGTGCCCGCGTCCTGCGCCGGCATGCGGAGCGCATCGGCCGCCAAAATGACTTTGTGATTTACGATGATCACGATCAGCGAACTCTGATACGGCAGATCGCGGCGGCGCTGCAGCTCGCCGAAGACGCTTACCCTCCGGCTCGGCTGCTGGCGGCTCTTGATCGGGCCAAGAATGAAAGTCGCCTGCCAGAAGATCTGTCGGCCGCCGCCGCCGATTCTGTGTCCCGTACGATCGCGGAGGTGTACGCTCGCTACCAGGCCGCACTAACTGCGAACAACGCCTTTGATTTCGGCGACCTCTTGCTTGCCGCAGTGGATCTTTTTCAGCGCCACCCTACGGTCCTCGCCACGTACCAGAACCAGGTTCGCTACCTGATGGTGGACGAGTATCAGGATACCAACCGCGCCCAGTACGAGCTCGTCCGGATGCTCGCGGCGGTGCATCGCAACGTCTGCGTGGTAGGGGACGAGGACCAGAGCATCTACCACTGGCGCGGGGCGGATCTGCGCAATATCCTGGATTTCGAAAAGGATTTTCCTGACGCGCGCGTGCTGCGGCTCGAGCAGAACTATCGTTCCACTAAGACCATCCTGGCAGCGGCAGGAGGGGTGATCCAGCACAACTCTCTACGCAAGGGCAAGATGCTGTGGACCGCGAACGACGCCGGGAAGCCGATTATCGGCCACGCTGCGATCGACGAACGTGCGGAAGCCCGATACGTCGTAGAACGCCTCAAAGGGCTCATCGCGAGCGGCTCGGCCGCAGGGGACATCGCGGTCTTCTACCGAACCAACGCGCAGTCGCGCGCGCTGGAGGAAGAGCTCGTGCGGGCAGGCGTGGGGTATAGCATCGTCGGGTCGACGCGCTTCTACGATCGTAAAGAGGTCAGAGACCTCTTGGCCTACCTGCGCGTGATTGCCAATCCCCAAGACAGTGTGAGTCTGCTCCGTATCATCAACGTACCACCGCGCGGAATCGGGCAGACCACCCTGGCTGTCGTCGAGCGGACCGCAGCCGAACGTGATTTGCCGCTGGCGCGCGTCGTTGCTGCCGCGGAACGCCTCGATCTGACCCCCGCAGCCCGCGCACGCCTGGCAGACTTTGATCACCTGTGGACGCGGCTGCGTGCCGTTCCCGTGGGATCGGTCGCGGCAGTTGTGCGCGCGGTTCTCGCCGAGACTGGTTACCGGGAGCGGCTGCTGGCGTCAGGGACGCCGGAAGCGGATGCACGGGTCGAAAACATCGATGAGCTACTGGCCGTGAGCGAAGAGTTTGACGCCACTACAGACGACCCGTCACTAGCGACCTTCCTCGAGCAGGTGGCGCTGGTTGCCGAAGTGGATACGTACGCTGCCAGCCGGGATCGTGTGACGTTGATGACCCTCCATAACTCCAAGGGCCTGGAGTTCCCGGTTGTGTTCATCACCGGCTTGGAGGACGGACTCTTCCCGCATGAGCGGTCTCTCAATCATGCGCACTCGCTCGAGGAAGAGCGGCGCCTCTGTTACGTGGGCTTTACGCGCGCGCGCGAGCGCCTGTACCTCGTCTATGCGCTGCATCGTCACCTCTTCGGGCGGCCGCAGCAACGTCCCCCCTCCCGCTTTCTCGCCGAGATCCCCGAGGCGCTCCTGCGATGGGAGCGAGACGAGCGATCGGAGCAGTCGGAGGGCGAAACCATCGATTATTCATACTCCCAGCTGCCAGCGGGGGCGTGCGCCTCAACCCCTGCTCCCGGGCGCCCGGTGTCGATCACCGGGAACGGCGACTTCCGCGTCGGCGGACGCGTCCGCCATCCCGTGTTCGGCATGGGAGTGGTCCGTGCCGTGGATGGCAGCGGCCAGCGCACGAAACTGACGGTTCGCTTCGACCGTGCGGGGCTGAAGAAGCTGGTTGCCCGCTACGCGTCGCTCGAACCGCTCGATCACCGGTAACCGCCGATGTCCTCGTGCGGCCGATGCCCGAAAAACTTCTCGAGAGACGGCCGTGACACCAGGTAGTGCAAGGGCCTGAAAATCAGCCACTCTGCGGTGTATCCGATCGGATTCAGCAGATACGCCGCTACCCGCAAGGGGTGTGACTGCGTATCATCATACTCGTCGGACACTGCCGCAGCCGGACCTGCGGCACACGCTAGGGTCACGGCAAGCAATGCAGCGGCGATGAATCGCTTCATGTGGGCCTCCTCTGCTTCTTCATAGTAGAGCGCCGCCGCTCCACTGAGTCAACGGAGCCAGCCGATGAAACTCAGCTGGCGGCCGGTCGTGACCTGCGCCGCCCGATACGAGAAATAGTCCGTTGCCGCACACTTCGTGCAGGGCCCAACGCTGACAATGTTGGCCGTTCGGACACCGAGGTGTGCTAGGACTATCGCGGTGGCACGGCGGAGGTCTACACGGGCTCCGGGGCCCTGATCCCTGCGGATCGCCTCGGGCATCCTCCCCCAGCGCCGTTCGAGCGCGTCCGCAAGGTCGGAGCCGACTTCGTAACAACACTGTCCGATCGCAGGGCCCAAAGCCACGTGGAGAGCAGCTGGCTCGATCCGAAAGGTCCTCTCAAGGTGTCGTACGACGCGCTCTGCAATGCCCGCTACAGTTCCGCGCCAGCCGGCGTGCACGGCGGCGACGACTCGTTGCTGCGGGGCGACTAACAGGATGGGGACACAGTCGGCCGTGAGCACACTGAGCCCGACGCCGGCGGTGTTGCTCACCAGCGCGTCGCCCGTTTCCGTTTCTGCTCCTGGCATGTCCACCGTGACCACGGCGGTACCATGAACCTGGCGGCTGGTTGCAAACTGGAAGTCGCCTTGGAACGCGCCAGCCATGCGCCGCCAGTTTTCCTGCACTGCCTGTGGATCATCACCGACACGACGTGAGAGGTTCAGCTCCACGAAGGGGCCGCCGCTGACGCCCCCGCGGCGTCCGTAAAAGCCGTGCACGAGGTTGGGGATTGCTTGCCACCCAGGTACGCACAGCGCCGGCACTCGTTGCACACAACCCGTCACGACCGTCAGGCTCGCTCCGAGCAGCAGAGCTTGACCATTTCCCGCAGATTCGCCGAGCTTGCCTGTTCGAGGTGCAAGATCATGTCAATGGCCCGCTCCATCTTTTCCTTGCGAAGGGTATAACGGGTCTCGCGCCGAAACTTGTCTTCCACGCACTTGCGGCGCTCGTCAAAGGGACGCCCGGCTCCCCCCAGTGGGACCTCCTGTGCCGCCTCGAAGGCGCGTCCGTCTTCCATTTCAATGCGCACCTTGGCGCCGAACGACATCTTGAAGCCCGTCAGATCGAGGTTCGCCAGGTCGAGTTGGAAATGGTTGCCATTTTCATCTGAGCGGGGCTTGACCAGAGAGCGCTCGCGCATCCGCTGGGCCATTCCTTCGTCGAGCGTGAGGTGGACGCGGCGCGCGAGCGCCCACGTCGCCTGGTCACGAATCCGCTCGCGGGTAAACCGACGTGCCGTCAGGTCCCGGTCGATCAGGGCGGTGGCAACGTTGTAGCCGACCGTGAAGTTGAGCGTCACCGGCAAGCTCTCAGGTCCCTTGAGGTGTGGAGTCGCCAGCGCTTCCATGCCGACGGTAAGTGGTCCGGCTGCGATGTGAACGGCCTTGACCTTCTTCGCATCGATCGAGTGCTGCCGGGCCATCGCAACAACGCAGTCGATTGACGTATCGATGTACGCGCATCCGGGATAGATCTTGTAGCAGAGTGTGTCCGTCAGCCAGACCTTGCCGAAACCGTCGTAGGCGCCCATGAGTGGCTGGCGCGCGAACACACTCGTGAATCCCTCTGGACCGTCCATGATGCTGGGCAAGCCGTGCAAGCCGTTGGCCGCAAGTTGCGCAGCCTGAACGCCGAGGGGTGCGGTCATGGATGCGAGCAGCGTCTTCGCCTCCGAGCCAAAGAACCCTGCCTGCACGGGGTACGTGGGTTGCAGCAGCGAGATGCCCAGCGCCGACTGGATCTGTTGCTGGTCCAGACCCAAGAGTTTGGCGGTGATCACTGCACTCCCCACCGAATGGATGAAGCTCCACAATTGACCGTTGAGGGTACCCAGCAGCACGGAAGCGCCGGCGCGGCCTTCGATTTCGTTGGCCAGGATTTGTGCCAGTAGAAAGTCCCTGCCGTTGACGCCAATCTTCTCGGCCAGTGCCAAAGTCACCAAAACGGCCGAGTGACCCGTGTGGCCTGCGAACAGATAATCATCATAGTCGAGAGCCATGCTCAGGGCGGTGTTGGCAAATATCGCGTTGTACAACGACGTCCGCTCCGCTGAGGGGATCATCGTGGCTTCTTTGGTTCCCCCCCATTCCTTCACCGTGCGGCTCACGGTCCGCCCCGCATCCGAGAAATGCCCCGCATGCACGGCGGCGATAACACTGAGGAATTGATTCTTCGCCTCCTCGATCACGCGGCGGGGCAAATCTTCGAAGCGAGCCAGCGCGACCCACTCAGCGATACGCCCCGTGGTAGAGTCGGTACTCATCCGCGTCCTCCTGTTCTGCCCGCCGCCAGGCGGGGCAGCACTCGCTCGAGGCATGCTTTGATTTCATCCCGGCAGGCCGCGTATACGTGCTCGTCCTGGCCGACCGGGTCTTCGATGTCTCCGGAGCCACCGGCGAACGCCTTGAGGGTGAACACGCCCTTGTTGGTCACTTCGGGAAAAGCGTCACGCAGCATCCGCACCTGCTCGTCGGTCATAGCCAAGATCAGGTCGGCCTCCGCAAGCAGATGACGGTTGTGTTTCAGATCCGTGGACACGGCATCCGACGGGATGTCGATGCCCTCCTCGCGCAAGACGAGGCGTGCGTCCATGGACACCAGGGCACCGTCACGCGCGTAGGGGGCGATCCCCCCCGACGCGACGGTGTGACGATCCTGCAGGCCGCGTTGCACCAGCATCTTGTTCAGCAGCGCCTCGGCAATCACGCTGCGGCTGGTATTGGCATGGCAGATGAACAGGATTTTCCGGTACGCGAGCAACGCATGACATCCGCTACCCGTGGTCGGTTGCCGGACACAGGCCTCCAACCGCGAGCGGTCCGCTTATCCTAAGCCGCCGGCAAACACGTCGGCAGTGGTTTCCTTGCGCGTGACGCCCTTGGCCAATTCAGCCTTCAGTTTGCTCCCGAGCGCTGCCGGCTCCCAGGTAGCATGCTGTTGCACCTTACCCACAGAGTGCCACCCTTGCATCAGCCACACCGTCCCGCCACCCACACGGAAGACTTCGCCATGCACGTCCGCGGCACCATCGCTTGCCAGCCAAGCCACGAGCGGAGCGACGTTGCGGGGGCTGAACACGTCGAATTCCCCTTCCTTGACTTCTTGGCCCATGAGCCCTGCGGTGGACGGAGTTGCCTCGACGGTAAGGCGGGTGCGGGCAACGGGCGCGATGGCGTTGCAGGTGACCCCGTATTTCGCCATTTCCCGATCCACCGTGATGGCGAGCAGTGCCACGGCGGCTTTCGCGGCACCGTAGTTCGTCTGCCCAACGTTTCCCAGCAGGCCGGAGTCGGATGACGTGTTGATGATGCGGCCGTTGAGCACATTCCCCTTCTTGTGTTCTTCCCGCCAGTATTCGCAGGCATGCCGGCTGACGTTGAAGGTTCCCTTCAGGTGCACCGCAATCACTGCGTCCCAATCCTCTTCGCTCATGTTGAAAATCATCCGGTCGCGGAGGATGCCGGCGTTGTTGACCACGATGTTCAGCGCCCCGAAGGTGTCGAGCGCACACTGGACAATGCGCTTCGCACCCTGGAAGTCAGAAACACTGTCCCCGTTGGCGACCGCTTCGCCGCCGCTCTTCTTAATTTCTTCGACCACTTCATGGGCTGGACTGGTGCTGGCCCCGGTGCCGTCGAAATGGGCTCCCAGGTCGTTGACAACGACCTTGCAGCCGTGTTGCGCCATCAACAACGCCTCTTCTCTTCCGATGCCGCGCCCCGACCCCGTGATCACGGCGACTTTTCCCTCCAGCAAACTTGCCATGACATCCTCCTTTCGGAATGAATCTCGCTGACTACGCTGCGTGGTTGTCTTGAAGCGCGTCAGGACAATCGCCGTGTATCTGCCTCGAAAGATCGCGGCTTGTCAAGATTGCACCACGTTGGCGCCGGATTGCCGAGCGCCGGCGTACCATCCCCTTTCCCGTTGTTCCGCACCAGCAGGTCGGTGCATCGCGGACGCTCGGCAGCGCAGCGCCAGAACGTGGCCAGCTTCGGGCGAGTGCCCAGCTGGCTGATCGCGCCCCGAGCGCGGCGACCGCCCAATAGTGGGTCGTGCGGGCTCAATTAGGCGGCGTCGTCTCTAGGTGCGATTCCGAGCTTATCCATCTTGTACTTGAGGATGCGACGGGTGGTGCCAAGTAGCTCCGCGGCACGGGTCTGGTTGTTTTGCGCTTGGCTCAAAGCGCTGCGGATGAGCTCCTGCTCGAACTGATCCACCGCTTCGCTGAGGCGTGTCTCGCCGCGGAGGACGCTCTGCTGAACGGGGTGCGCTCGGCCATTCGTGGCAAGGTAATGGGGTAAGTCGTCTACCTTCATGATCGCCGTCGAGGACAGGACCATGGTTCGCTCGACCACGTTTTCTAGCTCGCGCACGTTACCCGGCCAGGCATACTGCATGAGCAGGTCAAGGGCGTCGTTGGTGAAGGACTTTTCGGGGATGCCGAGCTCGCGGGACTTCGCCTGCAGGAAGTGGCGAATGAGGAGTCCGATATCTTCTCGACGCTCACGCAAGGGTGGAAGGTGAACGGAGACCACGTTGAGCCGGTAGAACAGGTCCGGACGAAAGCTGCCGTCGCGCATGCCCTCGTGCAGGTCACGATTGGTCGCCGCGATCACCCGTACATCCACCTTGATCGGCTGCGCGCCACCAATGCGGGTGAACTCTGCTTGCTCCAGCACCCGCAAGATCTTGGCCTGCGTACTGGGGTTCATCTCGCCAATTTCGTCGAGAAACAACGTGCTCTGATCGGCAAGCTCGAACTGGCCCAGCTTCTTCGCGTACGCATCCGTAAAGGCGCCGCGCTCGTGACCGAACAATTCACTCTCGAGCAGGTTGTCCGGAATGGCCGCACAGTTGATGGTTATCATCGGCTTAGGAGCGCGCGGGCTGTGATAGTGCAGGGCCTTGGCGATCAGCTCCTTGCCCGTCCCGCTCTCGCCGGTGATGAGCACGGTGGTCTTCAAAGGTGCAACCATGGACACGGTCTTGAGAACCGCCTGCATCTTTGCGGAACCGCCCACGATGTTTTCGAAGTTATACCGGCGTCCCACCTCTGATCGTAGCGCCTCGACTTCCCGTGCCAGCGCCGCGGACTGAACGGCACGCTCCACAATCAAGAGCAATTCGTCCACGTCGAACGGCTTGGTGACGTAGTCGCATGCGCCCAGCTTCATCGCCGTCACCGCGGTCTTTACCGTCTTCGTGGCGGTGAGCATAACGACCGGCAGGGCCAAGGCGCGCTGCTTGATCTGCTCGAGCGCCTCCAGGCCATCGAGCCCGGGCATCAGAATGTCCAGGAGCACGACATCCAGCGGCTCGGCGTCAATGATCCGTAGGGCCTCATCGCCGGTGCCCGCGCATAGGACCTCGTAACGATCCTTGAGCACCATCCGCAGGGACTGGCGAACCCCAGGCTCGTCATCAACAACTAAGACTCGTCGCTTTTCCATTTCCAGTTTCAAGCTCTTCCCGACTTGGCAACCAGACGGTGATGGATGCGGGTTCGGCGGCCGATTCAATTTCGATGCGCCCTCCGTTGCGTTCGATCAACGTCTTGGCGAACACCAGACCCAGCGGCAGAACCGCATCCTTACTGGCGTCCACCCCGTCAAGCAGATTCGCGAGCTTAGCGGTGACTGGATGCTGGCCGCCCGCATACTCGAAGGTGAGCGCCGTCCCGGTCTTCGCGGGATGGATGGCGAGGGTTTGTCCTTCCTGCAGATCTCGGCTGATGACACGCACCAGGTTTGCGAAGGCATAGACAATCTGGGCGGCGTCGACAAAGACTGGCAGCGGATCGGGCGGGCGATAATCAAGTGTTACACGCCGTCCGCTCAGCTCCGGAGCCAGATCACTCAGCGCGGGTGCCAGCAGAGCGTTGAAGGGGACATCGCGCAAGGCCGGGGTCCGAAAGCGGGTGAACTGCAACAGGTTTTCCAGCGCGCGATCCATGCGCTCCACCGCCTCGCCGGTCAGGCGCGCCACTGCCTCGCGACCCTCCCGGTCACCGAGCAGCCTTTCCAGGTGCTGGGTGACAGTCTTGATCGTGACCATGGGATTCTTGAACTCGTGGGCGAGCTCGTTGACGATCAAGTCGACCGTCCCGTCAGGCGCTCGTTCCCTCACTGGTGCTCGACTGGGATGGCGGGTGACTGTCTCTTCGGAGGGAACGATCCGGCCGTAGCCGAAGAGAAGGTCATCAGCGTCGATGGTGCGGCTCTGCTTGAGCGCGATAGTGCGCGTGAGCACTGCCTCCAGCTCAGCCAGGTTGCCGAACCAGAGATAGTGGGTGAGTCGCTCGGTCGCACGTTCCGTGAACGTGACCGGATCCGCTGACAGGAGGCGCGTCAGATCGGCGGCGATCCGGTTCGCAATCGCCGGGATGTCCTGCGGTCGCTCGCGCAACGGTGGCAGCGTGATGGGCAGGACGCCCAGCCGGTAGAAGAGATCCTTCGCGAGGCTTTGTGACCGGGCGAGATCCTGTAGGCTTTGCGAGGTACTGCACATCAAGCGGACCGCGTGCCACCCCTTATCGGAACCGAAACCCCCGCAGTCGAGTAGCTCCAGCAGCAGCAGCTGTCCCTCTGGATTCACGCGGCCGACATCTTGCACGAAGAGGGTCAGGTCCCCCGCGTCGAGCGCGCCCGCTTGCTGCAGCGCCGCACGAGTGCAGCTGGCGGGGGAGAGCGTGACAAAGCGGCCAGCCGAGCATGCCGTATGGATCGCTCGCGCCAGTCGTGCCTTGCCGGTTCCCGGCTCCCCGCAGATGAGAACTGGCAGCGCCGTGCCGGTGGCCCGGCGCACCAGGGCCGCCGCTTCCCTCGGCAACACCGGCCCCTCCAGGATCGACCAGAAACCAAACGCCGGCTGCGCTTGCACACTGGCCAGCAGAGCCTGCACGCTCGACCGCAGTTTCTCGGGCTCGAACCAGCGCGGGAGAGTTGCGGAACGATTCGCTAGGCTGCGCTGCGGCCGACCTTCACTTTGCAGCCACAGGACCGGGCGCGCAGCTGGGAGCAACGCTGCCACCCCAGCGGGTAGAGCGTCATCCCCGACGATGAACAAATCCGCGTCGCTCAATTCAGGCGGCTGGCGCAGGCATTCCTGGGGAGTGAAGCCGTGTACCCGGTACTCGGAACCCAGAACGATCGCGATCGTCTCGCGAATAGCGGGGGAGCTATCGATGACGCATACGCGCACGCAATCCACTCAACGGCCTCCTTCCCCTCGCTTCGCGTCAAGCCCCAAAAGACACCCAACGCTACACGCTTTTTGCCCGGAAAGTCAATCCGGAGCCGGAACTGGTCCCAGCCGCAGAATTCTCTTGAAAAAGTTTAACCGGGCGTGGTAACGATCGATAAGGTTGGGTTGCATTGTATTTGGGCGCTTTTACGGCGAGGCGGCCGGGGGCGCTCGTGCGAGTGAGGAAAACACGTTTGTGGTGATGCCGCTAGCGGTCGATACGTTGGCCCGGACGAGGTAGCCGGTGGAAAGTGCACGGCGGGGCGGTCCGCTACGCGCAGACCACGGCCCCTCGCAACGACCGGAAGCGTCGCCAGACGACGCGCAGATAGTGCTTGTCCGCCCTCAGGTGGTTGAGGACGTCGGCCACGTCTTGGGCAATTTATTCCAGAGAATCTATCATCTCATCGGTTTGACCAGTGCGACCGATGCTGCCGTTGCGGCGCAGCTCCAGTGTAGTACCCAACACCTCGAAGAATTCCTCCAGCTGGCTGTCGACTACTTCGCGCCACTGTCGCTGAAGTTGGAGTATCTGTCGGGCATGGAGATTGCGCAGGGTCTCGCGCGGCAAATGAGCGATGCCCTCGGATCCTCGGTCATGATCGGCGCCAAGCTCCCGGACGGTGGACGATTGCTTGTCGACCCCGGCCGGCTGGCGCACGCTTTCACGCTGTTGGCGTTGCAGCTACATGCAGACGACGGATGCAAGGGTGGCATCGAGGCGAAGGTGCTGCAGAAGCCGGCGGGCCGCTCCATGGTGCTGCGCGCGTCGATCCCATCGCGGTGTGTGTCGACGCCGTCGTCGGAAGCTGAGGTTCAATGGGCCGTGGCGGAAAAACTCCTAGAAATTCAGGGGGGTAGTCTGCAGCAGAAGACGGTATCGTCAGGAGAGGTCCTGTGGGAGATTCTGCTTCCCTTTCAGCCATGACGCCGCCATTGCTGGCGATGGTGACCCGTATCTTGATCGTCGATGACGATCCGTTGATCCGGCGGCAACTTGAGGGCCTGTACAGCAGCCAGGCGTACGTGGTGGACTGCGCTGCCGACGTGCAGGAGGCGATCGAAAAGTTGGATACGGCGGACTTTTCGCTCGCAGTGGTTGATCTCAAGATGCCCGGCAAGGACGGCATCACTTTGACGGGCGAAATCCGGCAGCGCTGGCCGACGGTGGACGTCATCATGATCACCGGCTACGGCAGCATTAAGGGGGCTGTCGAGGCGATGCGGCAGGGGGCGTGCGATTACATCACGAAGCCGTTTGAACCCGACGACATTCTGTTGGCGACCCAGAAGGTGCTCGAACGACGGCGTCTCCTCGATGAAATCGATTACCTGCGCAAGCAGCTATCTGACCGGTACACCTTTGCCAAGATGGTCAGCCGGGATCCGGGAATGCTCGAGCTGTTTTCCACGATCGAGATGCTCGCGCAGAGTGACGTGACGGTGGTGATTAGCGGAGAGTCGGGGACAGGCAAGGAATTGGTGGCACGCGCCATTCATTTCCAAGGCAAACGTAAGGCCGGGCGCTTCGTGGCCATCAACTGCGCTGCGGTACCGGAAACGCTCCTGGAGAGCGAACTGTTCGGTTACGAGCGGGGTGCTTTCACGGGCGCGACGCAGGAGCGGGTCGGAAAGATCGAATCCGCGAATGGTGGCACTCTCTTCTTGGACGAGGTCGAAAGCATTCCGGTGGCGATGCAAGCGAAGCTACTGCGGGTGTTGGAGGAACGCGCCATCGAACGGCTCGGGAGCAATCGGCGCATCGGTGTGGATATGCGCGTGGTCGCGGCCACCAACCAGGATCTCGCCCAAGCCGTGTCGAACGGACGTATGCGCGAAGATTTCTACTACCGGATCAACGTGGTGCCGGTCCAACTCCCCCCCTTGCGCGAGCGGATCACCGACGTACCGTTGCTGGTGGCCGATTTCTTGCGGAGTCATGAAATGGCACGTGAAAAGGGCATCAATCGCGTTTCGGAAGAAGCCTTGTCGCGGCTCATGGGATACAGCTGGCCCGGCAACATCCGCGAGTTGCTCAACGTCTTGGAACGGGCGGTCTTGCGAGCCAAGGGTGGTACCATTCGCGAGGTGGAGGTCCCAGGCGGACAGTCGCGCATTCCATCTGAACGAACCGACCGCGATTTTCGTGTGTCGTTGCGGCAGTTCTTGAAGGCTGCGGAGCGGCAATATATTGCCCGCGTGCTGGAGCATTATCGGGGAAGCATCGCGCCGGCGGCTCGGCATGCTGTGATCGACCAAGCGACCCTGCACCGCAAGATCCGCTTGCACAGATTGCGTGCAAGTGAGTTCCGTCGGAACGGGCGGGGCGCCCGCAGCAAGGTGACGGAATGAGCCGAAAGACGGTCACGCCTTGCGCCGTTGCAAGCTCATGTTGCCAGTCACCGCTACATCTGGCGGCGGTGCGAGGGTCCGGCGGTCGTCGTTCAGCGTTTGTTGCCCCTGCGAGTGTGGCACGGCTGTTGCGCTGAGGGAATACGGTGTTTCATGTATTGTGAGTTCTACCAGCTGACGGAACCGCCGTTCAATGTCACCCCGGACCCCAAGTTCCTTTACCTGAACGCTCGGTATCGGGAGGCGATCGCTTCGCTCAATTACGGGATCACGCAGCGCAAGGGTTTCATCACCCTGATTGGGGAAGCCGGAACCGGCAAGACGACTCTGCTGAACAAGTTGCTCGAGGAGCTGGATCCCAAGACCAAGTCGGTCTTCATCTTCAACACGAACGTGAATTTCGAGGAAATCCTCGAGTACATGTTCGCGGAGTTCGCGCTGCCCATTCACAATGGCAAGAAGCTCTACATGCTGCAGCGGTTGAATAGTTTCTTACTGGAAGAGTTGCGCGGCGGTGGCAACGTCGCGCTGTTGATCGATGAGTCTCAAGATCTCGAGTTCTCAGTGCTCGAGGACCTGCGGTTGCTTTCCAACCTGGAAACCGCGAAGGAAAAAATCCTGCAGATCGTCTTGTCCGGGCAACCGGAGCTAGGGCAGAAGTTGAGCAACCCGATTCTGCGGCAGCTCCGGCAGCGGATCGGAATCAACTGTCGCCTGCTGCCGCTGTCACGTGATGAAATTTCAGAATACATTCAGTACCGGCTGCAAGCAGCTGGGTGTCCCGATCTCAAGCTCTTCTCGCGGGACGCGGAAGAGCAGATCTATCGCTTCTCGCGGGGTGTTCCTCGTCTGGTCAACGTGGTGTGTGACAACGCAATGGTGATCGGTTACGCACTCGGTAAGAAACGCATCGGTGGAGACGTGATTACCGAGGCGGCGGCCGATCTTTTGTCGGTGGAACCGCCACAGCAAGCGCCGGGCGAAGGTGCCGTCGAGGTGGCTGCGCTGCCGCCCCCGCTGGAGCCGAAGAGGCGCTGGCGGGCGCGTTTTGGCGTCGTGAGCCTCGTTGTAGCTGCCACCCTGGTGGGGCTGCTGTCCGTTGGCAGAACGGTCTTGCACCGGCGGGGTGACAACGACAACAACGTCACGCCGACTTTGGAACGCCCGCATCTCGAGGTGATCCGGCCGGGTGCGGAACCAGAGAGCGTGGGGGTGGAAGTCCCTCTGGCGCGCGAGCACAGAGCCGCAGCCGGTGCCGCTGCACCGGCCCGTCGACCGGTCACCAACCTCGCTGCGGCAGCCGGTGGAAAACGCGCAGCAGGCGAAGCGGTTGCCATGCGCCCGCTGACTGTTCCGGCGCAGGGAGCACTGGCGTCGAAACCATCGGCTCATCAACAGGCGGCTGCGCCGCAGGCTCTACCAAATCCGCAGCTTGGGCGGCCTGCGAGGCGGGAAGCAGCGCCTCCACCCGTGCCTGCTCTGGCACCGCAGGTGCCCGCGTCGCACGAGGTGCGCCCACCCGGCGGTGGGGGGGCGCCCGTCGAGGGAAGCGTGCGGGTGGTGCGGGGTGCGGAGCGGCCGCCTGCGCCGCCTCCCGTGGCTCTGCCGAAGGTGTCCGAGGCCACGCAACCGATGCCGGGACTGGCTCCGCTGGCCAAGAAGGATGAAGAGGTGAACCCGCCGGTGGCTGAGCAGCCCGTGCCACAGCTCGCCCGGGCCGGCCAGCACACGACACACATCCCCCCCGCTCGCAAACCACCGCGGAAAGCGGAAACGACGCAGGCAACCGGCGGGGAGCGGCTGCCGCGCATCGACGGCGTGAAGTTTTCGCGGATCGTTGTGCAAAGCGGAGACTCGATGTCTGCAATCGCGTTCCGCAAGTACGGCCAGGCAAGCTACACAATCCTCGACCTTCTGAAGCTCGCCAATCCGGACCTGGAAGATATCGATCTGATTGCCGTGGGTCAGAGGATCCGTTTGCCGGAATTGGGCGACAGCTTTCCCATTCTCGATCACGGCTCTGGCCACTACGCGCTCCTGGTGTTTTCGACGCCGCTCAGGCGCCGTGCGGCGCGGCTCCAGCAGGCGCTGCAGAGCCGGGGGTTCGACGCGCATGTCTCCGCGGGCAGCGTGGGCAGCAACAAGCCTATGTTTCGGGTCGTGCTTTCCGGTTTCACCGACCGGGGGGCTGTGGTGAAGGCCGGAAAGCGGCTGCAGAAGTTGTTCCGCCAGGAGACGCGATTCGCGCAGTTGGGCGGCTAGTGTGGGCTGATGGCGGGACAGAGATCCGAGTGGTTCGTGATCAGTACCAAGGCGCGCCGGGAGGAGTTTGCGCGCCAGCAGCTCGGGCGCCGGGGTGTCGAGACGTTTCTGCCGCGGATCATGGAGCCTGGACGGTTGCGGGAAAAGCCGGAGATTGCCCCGCTGTTTCCCGGTTACGTCTTCGTCCATATTGCCCTTGACCAGCAGTACTTCGACGTCGTGTGGACCCCTGGAGTGCGAAAGTTCGTCGGCTTCGGTCCCCGACCCTCCGCTGTCGATGACGGAGTTGTCGACTTTCTCTGTGCGAGGGTCGGTCCGGAAGGAATCCTGCGCGCCATGCCTGTTTTCAAGCCGGGTGACATGGTGCGCATCAAGCTTGGCTCGTTTCAGGGCCTCGTTGGAATCATTGAGAACCCCGGCTCCGGTAAGGGGCGGGTGCGGGTGTTGATGGAGTTGTTGCGGCGCCAGACACGTGTCGAGGTGCCGCAACAGATTATAGAACGCGTGTCGGCATAGTGCCGAGACGCTGGGGAGCAGGCCGTACGTCGGTCGCTCTTGGCAAGGCGCGCTGACTTGCAGATGTGGGTGATAACCGGGCGTCGCTCCGCGGGCGGAGCTATGCCCACGCGATGCAGGGCTCTCCCGTTGGAGGGGACGCCGTTGAAAAACAGGAGTGGTGGCAAACCGACGCGCCTGTCTGGTTTGCTCCCGCGGCCGTCGTGTGGCGTTCCCGGATGGCGGAAGCGATTGATAGGTTTTGCGACGGCCCGTATAAGTCGTCGCGGCTTGAGGTGAGTGGGAAACCGGCGAGAGGTTCAGTCAAATGGGTAGGACGCGATTCGTTCCTATGCGCAGCGCTTGGTTGATTTTGGCGTTTGCCGCGTGCTCGTGCGCCCGGCAGACGACCCAGCCCGTGCGGTTGCCACCGCTGGATGCGGCAGGCGCGGGCGTGAGTATGCTGAAGCCCGGGGAGTATCGCTTGCAGCCTGGTGACGTCATACGAGTAAAGTTTCTCTTTCATCCGGAACTGGATGTGAAGATGCCGATTCGTCCTGACGGTGACATCACCTTGCAAGTGGCCGGTGAGATTCACGCCGCCGGCCTAACGACCGCTGACCTGGCGAAGGTGGTGCAGCAACGCAGCAGCGATCGTCTGCGGGAACCTGAAGTCGCGGTCTTGGTCGCGCAGCTGGCGCAGCAAAAGGTCTACGTTGGCGGTGAGGTCCGAGTCCCCGGGTTTGTAGTCTACCGGGCCGGCTTGAGCCCCCTCCAGGCGATCATGGACCGGGGTGGGTTTACCGCCACCGCCCGGGTTGACAGCGTACTGCGGCTGTCCCCCGGGCAGAACGAATATCAGGGTACACGTCTGGATTTTACCAAGCCGCTGTCCGAAGGAGCCCCAGACAGCACCTGGCTGGCCGCGGGTGATGTCCTCTTTGTGCCGCGTACGTTCATTGGCGACGTGAATAGGTTCGTCAGGCTGTACATCCGCGGGGTCCTTCCGATCGAGCCTCGCGTGGGCGCCGGGACATCCTTCTAGGGTGGGAGGGAGACGCATTCGATGGCCAACGAACCTCCGCGTCATAATCGAACGAACGGTTTGCGCAATGGCCCTGGCAATACCAACGCCAACGTGCACGGGCCGTACGCCGGCTACCTTGGTGGTGGCCAGAATGCCAGCGAACAAGTGCGGGATATTCTTCACGTGCTGTTCAAACGGAAGCGCTTCATCGCCGCAGTGTTCTTGGCGATTACCCTTCCCGGGTTGATCGCCACACTGGTTCGCAAGCCCCGTTACGTTGCCAGTGCGAAGGTGATGATTTCTAAGGAACGGACTGACCCCACTGTGCAGCCGACCGAGCTGACCAGGCTGGAAACCATTCAACTCAACGAGTCTCTAGTCAATTCCGAGGTACACGTCATCACTAGCCGTGATCTTTTGGAGCACGTCGTGCGGGCGCTGGCCCTTTCAGGCGACGGAGGTGGCCCGTCGCGTCTGCTCTCGCGCCGGAGGCCGTTCGGCAAACAGGTGCTCACGATGGCGCGCAGCCTGAGCGTCACGCCGATCAAAGCGTCGAACGTGATTCAAGTCTCCTACCGGGCTGCGGACCCGGCGCGCGCCGCGCGCATCGTCAATCGTGTGGTCGACGAGTATCTCGCCTACCATGCGACGGTCCATGGCACCAAAGGGCTGCCCCGCTTCTACGATGAGCAGCAACGCATTCTCGGGCGGAAGCTGCGTCGCGCGGAAGACGCGCTGGCCGCCTTTGCAACCGAACACGGCATCGTTGCCCCACAGGACGAGATCGAGGCCACGCTGCACACCGTGAGCAAGGTGCAAGGCTCGTTGCGGGATGTGACGACCAGTATCGTCGGTGCCGAAGAGCGCATCCGCGCCATTCGTGACCAGATTGCATCGCAGCCAGAGGTGGTCAAGCAATCCCAGTTCCTCGACGTGAACCCAGTCATCACGCAACTTGCGACGCAAATCGTGGACCGCCAAGTTGATCGGGTCGCGCTGCGGCGAAAGTATACCGATAAAGACCGTCACGTGCGTGATAACGAAGAAGAAATTGCCGCGCTGGAGCAGCAAATCAAGGATGAGAAGCGCGAGAACCCAACAATTGTGACGCACCAGATTTTCCGCAGCAATCCATTGCGAGAGGATCGTTTGCGTACCTTGCTCGAGCTGGAAAGCTCCCTCAGAGAGCTGCGGGCGCGGCAGGCCACGCTGGAAGAGGAAGAAAGTCGGGCGAACCGACGCCTGGTCAGTCTGCAGCGGCAGCGTGTCGAGTACGACCGCTTGAACCAGCAAGTCAGAAACAACCGCGACACCTATGAGCTCTACATCAAACGAGCGCAGGAGGCGCGCATCAGCCAGGCGATGGATGAACAAAAGCTAGTCAATGTCGACGTCGTGGAACGGCCGGCCTTGCCTCTCCCGCGTGCCGATAGACGGCGGATCTCGGTGGTTGTGCTGATCATTGCGGGTTTGGTCGTTGGCATTGCGGGCGCGTTCGGTCGCGAATACATGAGCCGCTCTCTACGTTCGGAGTACGATGTCGGGCGGCATCTGGGCCTGCCGCTGCTTGCGAGCATCGGTGATGCTTCCAGAGCGTGATTGGGCGCGCAGAACCGACCTTGAGCAAAATATACGAAGCCCTCAAGAAGGCGGAGCAGGATCGGGAGCGCACGCGCCTGCGTACCTATGCGCGTCCGGCGGCGGGCTCGGGGAGACCGGTGCCGACGGATGGGACGGAGGAAGACTACCAGAAGCTGCGCGCCAGCCTGGTATCGATCGCCGTCCCCTCGGGGTTGCACACCATTCTGATCACGGCGCCGCGGCATGGCGAAGGGGTGACGACGGTGGCTATCGGGCTTGCGACGGCGCTTGCCCAGGAACGCGAGTCGCGGGTCGTGCTGGTGGAAGGGAATCTGCGGACGCCCTGTTTCAGTACGCTGCTGCCCTTGACCACCGAATCCGGCCTGGCAGACTTTGCCGCCGGACGCGTGGCGCCGGAAGTACTGGCGACGCGCGTTGATGCGCTCAATTTCTCCGTGATCTCCGCAGGAGCCGCTCCCAGCCTTCCCATCAATTTTGAAATGCTCGATGCGCTGCTCACGCGACTGCGATCGCAGTTCGACTTCATCGTCATCGACGGGCCGCCCGTGAACCAATACGCGGACGCCAGCGTCCTGGCAACGAAAGTTGACGGCGTGATTCTCGTGGTTGAAGCGGACAGTACTCCTGTCGTGGACGCCGAGACGGCGAAGCGGCAGCTCGATAAAGTTGGGACGCGCATCCTGGGTGTCGTGCTGAACCGGCGGCGGTCCTACATTCCAGCGTTTCTCGAGAGCATTCTCTGAGAGCAAGGCGACACGTGGGTGCAAGCGACTGGTACAAAGCAAACGTCGGGATCGCGTGGACTCGGACCGACGCTGGCTCTGCTGCTTCTCGCTGCCTTGATTGGCATCGGCACCACCGTGGCCGGTGCTCTGGCGGTGCTGCCGGTATTCGGGCTGCTGTTGATTGTCTGGATCGTGGCGCGCCCCGAGTACGGTATCGCACTGTTCCTGTCGACGTTTCTCATGAACTACCCCAAGGCGTTGCAAGGAACAGGATTCTTGACGATCAACAATGTCTTAGGAGGCATCTTCCTAGTCCTGCTCGCGTACGAGGTGTACCGCGAGGAAGACTGGTGGTTCCTGCGTGCCCCGGAAGTGCAGATCCTCGTGTTCATCGTCTTTGCCTTTTATCTTTCGGGGCGTTTTCATGCGCCGGACTCCGCCAAGCTGAGCCTGCTCGGCGTGCAGGTGACCACTGCCGCGAATCTGCGAACCTTCATCAATCGGGTGGCCTTTGTCGTGTTCTTCATCAATTTCATCCGTGCGCCAGAACATATCCGCATGATCTATGTGCTGGCCCTGGCATTCATGGTTGTTACCGCGCTGACCGGGATTCAAAGTGTGTTGCAGGGGGGTGGGCTTTACGGTCAGCGTGCTACCGCTCGTGTCATCCTCGCGGCCGTCAACCCAAACCGGTTGGCCATGTTCGCCATCCTTGCCATTGCGGGGCTGTGGTATCTGGCGCAGTCGTTGCAGCCGGTGGCGCTGCGCTTCGTCATTATCCCGACTATTGTTGTTCTCGCGTTGGCGGTGTTCATGACGGCATCACGCGGCGGTCTGCTTGGTCTGGGCGTGTGCGCTCTGGTCATTCTCATCGACCAACGTGCCTCCCTCACCATCATATTCAACCTGGCCCTGGCAGGGGTGCTCCTGATGATGTTGGTCCTCCGGTTTGTGCCGGCGAAGAGCCTCGAACGCATCACCAATTTGCCTGGGACGCAAGCCGGACGGACGGGAGAAGGAGCCGGGTCGTTGCAGCGGCGGCAATACGCCTGGCGGATTGCAATCGACATGGCTCGGGAAAGTCCGTTTCTCGGTGTGGGCATGGGCAATTGGGAGGTGGCGCGCTTTCTAAGGGATCCCACGCGTTCCACCGGCGCGCCGCACAGTTCCTACTTGCTGGCACTGGTGGAGGGTGGCGCCTTTTGCCTGACCGGTTTCCTCGTCTTGCTCTGGCGCACATGGCGCAACCTGCGCATTTCCGAGGATTACCTCAGCGATCCGGCCTTCCCGCTCGCGGACCTACTCTGGATTGTGAAGAGTGCCAAGGTCAGCCTTGTGGTCTTGGTCTTCTTCTCGATTTTCGCGGATCTCTGGCAATTGGTCATTCTGTTCTGGCTGGTGGGTCTGGGCATTGTGATTCGCCGGATGGTCGAGCGCACGGCCCTCGAAGAGATTGTCGCTTACTGAGTGCGACGGCGGAGCGACGAGTGGACGCAGCGATGTACGCGCGGTTTCTGCAAGCTACGGGACACCGTGTTGTATCGACCCGCTCGGCGTATTGGTACGATGCCAGTCGCGGCTTTTTTCTGAGCGCGCCAGCGCACCGGCTGTACGAGCCGGCCGACGACGAAGTGCGCGTCGTCCTACGGCAACCGCTGTGTCTTGGGGTACGCTTTGCGACGCCGCTCCACGGCAGTGGCAAACTCAGCTACCAGATCGTGTGCGACGACCAGAAATATGGCCTTGAGGGACTGACCGGAAACGTGCGCAGCAAAGTGCGTCGGGGCCTCAAACGGTGCGAGGTGGGGCCCGTCGCGTTGCCGGTGATCGCTACGGCAGGGCGCCGTGCCCACCAGGACACCCTGGCACGTCAGGGGCGCGACGGTGGCTTGCGCGGCGAAAGCTGGCATCGGTTCTGGGCTGCGGCGGCGGGCACCGCTGGGGTCGAAGGCTGGGGAGCTTGGCGAGGCGACGTGCTGGCAGCGTTCTTGGTCACCGTGACGTTTGACGACAGTGTCGAGTTTTTGCTGGCACGCTCGCGCACCGATGAACTCGCAGCGTATCCCAATAACGCGTTGATTTTCTATGTGGCCGAAGAGATGCTGGTGCGTCGCCATGTGCGAGAAATCACGTTCGGGCTGGAATCGCTGGAACCGGTTGCCCCACTAGACGAATTCAAGCTCGGCATGGGTTTCCGGCGCCGACCACTCCGCCAAAAGGTTGTGTTCCGCCCGTTCGTCCGCGCGCTGCTGCGCCAAGCACCGGTGCGGGCGCTCGTTCACCGCTGGAGCGACCGACACGGGTCTGCCGCGGTCTTTTGGCGCAAGGCGGCCGGGCTGCTGCGGTTTGCCGAAGAGGGCGGCCTGTAGGGGACAGCCCTGATGCACGGGCGCAACGCCGCTGTTGCCCGCCGGTACTATCCGGGCTATCGACCGCCCAAGCAGGCCTATCAGGAGGTCTTGGATCAGCAGGTGCAGTCAGACACCTCGTGGCTCGACATCGGATGTGGCCGGCGGGTGTGCGCGGACAAGACACTCAATCGGCTGTTGCCACGCCGCGCTCGTCTGACCGTGGGATGCGATCGTGATCCTTACATTTCTGGCCATTCCAGCGTTAGGAACTTGGTGTTGTGCGACGCGGCGGCGTTGCCGTTTCGCAACGGCGTCTTCAGCTTGGTTTCCGCCTCCATGGTGCTGGAGCACTTGGAAGACCCCGAAGCAGTGTTTCGTGAAGTTGCCCGGGTGAGCCAGCCGGGCGGACGCTTCGTGGTCTTCACCCCCAACCGCTACAACTATGCAATGCTAGTTGCCGCTGTCACGCCGCATCGCTTCCACGTGCTCTGGAGGAAGTTTACCCATTACCTGGCTCGCGGACAGTGGCGGGATTTTGGTGCCGATCTCTTCCCGACTTGGTACCGGGCCAATTCCGCCAGCTGCCTGCGGTCTTTGCTCTCCCGGACGGCGTTCAAGGAAGAGCGAGTACAGTACTTGTCGCTCGCTCACTCGTTCGGCTTCGTGAGGCCGCTGTACGTGTTGTCGCTGCTGTTGGAACGGGCCATTCATCGCTGTGGCTTCCACATCCTGAAGGCGGATATTCTGGCTGTCTTCGTACACGACGGCCGAGCGCACACGTTGGGTCAGGGGCAAGGGGATGGCGGCGCCAGCCGGCCAGCCTCGAGTGGTGTTGCCGCCTGGAACGGCCGAGGTGCGGATGGCGTTTGAGAGTGCCAGTGGTATCCGAGCCGGGTCCACGGCTCAGCGGACAGTGGCGACGCGGACCGTTCCGTTTCATCGTCCTGACATCGGCGAGGAAGAAGTCAGTGCGGTGGTCGAGACACTTCGCTCGGGGTGGCTGACGCTGGGGCCACGGAGCCAGGCGTTCGAACAGGAATTTGCACGGGAAGTTGGAGCCCCGCACGCTGTCGCGGTCAACTCCTGCACCGCAGCACTACATCTCGCGCTGGACGGGCTGCAGCTCAGGCCTGGCGACGAAGTCATCACCAGCACGTTCACGTTCGCAGCAACTGGCGCCACGATCATCCACGCGGGTGCGCGGCCCGTCCTCGTCGACTGCACGGCGGATACGCTCAACCTGGATCCGAGCGATGTTGCGCGGAAGGTGACACCCCGCACTCGGGCGATCGTGCCGGTGCATTTCGCGGGTCATCCGGCCGCCATGGATGAGCTGCTAGAGATCGCGCGGGCGCATCATCTCAGCGTCGTTGAAGACGGGGCGCATGCTCTGCCGGCCAGCTATCGCGGCCGGCGCGTCGGGAGCATCGGTGATCTGACCGCTTTCAGCTTCTATGCCACCAAGAACCTGACCACGGGCGAGGGGGGTATGCTGACCTTGGCCGACGGGGCTCTGGCCGAGCGCTTGCGAGCACGGCGGCTGCATGGCATGAGCCGCGACGCCTGGCGGCGCTATCGTGCCGACGGATCGTGGCGTTACGATGTGTCCTCGCCCGGCTTCAAGTACCACATGACAGATACTGCTGCCGCCATGGGATTAGTGCAGCTCCGGCGGCTCCCGGCGTTGCACCGCAGGCGCCGGCAGCTCGTGGCCCTGTACGACGAGCTCCTGGCCGGCACGGAGGAATTGCAGCTGCCCAGCGCACAGCCAGAAGTCGAACACGCCTGGCATCTGTACGTGATCCGGGTGCGACCAGAGCGGCTGCGGAGCCACCGCGACCGCATCATGGAAGAGTTGAAGGCGCAGGGGATCAGCACCAACGTGCACTTCATTCCGCTTCATTTGCATTCCTACTACCGTGGCACCTTCGGTTATCGGCCTGAGGACTTCCCGGTCGCGTCTGCCGTCGCCGAGACGATCATGTCCCTGCCGCTTTTCACCTTGATGTCAGATGAGGACGTGCGCTACGTTGCGTCACGACTCCGCAGGATCCTGGATGGAAATCGACGTTGATGCCGCGAAGCGTGAATCCACCCTGGCGCGACGTCAACACGCTGCGGCGCGAGCCGGTCGGAGTGAGCGTGCCATGACGCGGCCAGGCATGTTTGCGAAGCACTGCGTGGATTTTACGTTGGCGCTCGCGGGAGTGATCTGCCTGTTACCGCTACTCGTGACCGTTGCCGTGCTCATCAAGTTGGATACGCCGGGACCGGTCTTCTTCCGACAGAAGCGGGTGGGACGGGGTGGCCGCCTCTTTGACATTTACAAGTTCCGAACCATGGTGGAGCGGGCCTACTTGATGGGATCGCGCCTGACGGTCAAGCGCGATCCGCGCGTCACGCGGCTTGGCAGGTTTCTGCGGTGGTCCAAGATCGATGAGTTGCCGCAGTTGCTCAACGTCTTGAGAGGCGAGATGAGCTTGATTGGGCCGCGCCCCGAAGACGCGCATTTCGTCAAATTCTACACCCCTCGGCAACGGCGCGTGTTGACGGTACGGCCCGGCGTTGTGGGTCCGAGCCAGATCTGGGGGCGGGACGAGGTCGAGGACTACCCCGAAGGGATCAAGGACACCGAGCAGTACTACGTGGAGCACATCCTGCCGGCGAAGCTGGAGCGCGACCTCGAGTACGTGGCAGCTGCGACGTTCTGGGGCGACATGTTATTGTTCGTCCGGGGTGCGTGGATCACGGTGCGCGGCGCGTTCCGGGCGAAGTACCTGTGGCGCCGCCGGCGACGCATAGCCCTCATGGGTCTCGATGTGGCGCTGGCAGCCGCTTCGTATGCGCTGGCGCTGTTGATTCGTTTCGACTGGCACTGGCCAGGGCACGCAGAGTACACGCTCCAGACGATGGCACTCATCGCCCTGATCCGGCCCGTGGTGCTGGGGTACTTCGGGGCCTACCAGGGTGTCCTGTCGTACTTCGGATGGTGGGATCTCGTGGCCCTGTTCAAGGCGGTGTCGGTAGGGTCGGTGGCGGTTGCGGGGGTGACCTACTTCGCGGGCTCTCAGACGCATCCACGATCCGTGTTCGTGATCGACTGGGCGTTGCTGCTGTCGTTCCTGGTCAGCTCGCGCTATCTGTTCCGCACATGGGCGCGCCGGCATCCACGACGGCACGCGCGAGAAAGGGCAATCATAGTGGGTGCGGGACACGGTGGGGAACAGATCAGTCGTGCCTTACTTGAAGACCCGTCCTCCGGCTACCGTCCGATCGGTTTTATCGACGAGTCGCCAGAGCGATGGGGCTCCCGGATTCATGGCATCAAGGTCCTTGGCGGGGCCGCCGAGATGCGGCTGGCGCTTTCCGCGAATGGCGTCCGCGTAGTCTTCGTTTGTCTGTCGGATCTCACAGAGCCAACCGCCCGCGAGATAGCGGAGATCTGCACGAACGCCGGCATCGAATGTCGGATGCTTCCAGCCCTGAGCGAACTCTTGAATACTGACAGCTTCACCATCGAACGGGCGGCCGGACAGACACCACCTGTGGCCGCACCGCACACCGAGCTGACGTGATCGGCAGCTTCTGCGTCCAGTGCTTTTGAACGAGCGCCCGTGCGCCGTCACCGGCGCGCGAGGCGTGTGACGGCACGAGAGCGCCACCCGCAGTGCGAAGGATTTTCCGCGCGCCCGGCCGTCGTATTAGAGGAAGGAGGGTACCATGCGAGATGGCATTGTCTTGGTCACCGGGGGAGCCGGGTACATCGGCTCCCATCTGCTCCGTCAGCTATTGCAGCGGGGATATCAAGTGCGCGTCCTCGATAAGTTCCTGTACGGGGAGCATGGCATTGCCGAACTGCGCGGGAATCCGAACCTCGAGGTGCGCTACGGTGACATCTGCAACATCCGGGATGTCGTGCAAGCAGTCAACGGTGTACGGACGGTCGTCGCCCTGGCTGCGCTGGTCGGCGATGCCGCCTGTGACCTGGATCCCCGAGAAGCACTGACAACGAACTTTGAGGCAACGCGTTGTTTACTGGAGAGCTGCCGTGAAGCCGGAGTGGAACGTGTGGTGTTTGCATCGTCGTGCAGTGTGTACGGCGCCAACGGCAACGAGCTGCTCCACGAGACTTCGTATCTCAACCCCGTCTCTCTCTATGCGCGCACCCGTATCATGTCGGAAGAGGTGCTGTTGCAAGAGCGCGGTCCCGTTGAAGTCGTCGTCCTGCGCCTGTCAACTGTATGCGGCTTGTCGCCCCGGATGCGCTTCGATCTCATGGTCAATACGATCACCGCCCGGGCCAGCGTCGAGGGACGGGTGCGTATCGTTGGCGCCAATCAATGGCGCCCGCATATACACGTGCAGGACGCTGCCCGGGCCTTCCTGTGCGCGGTCGAGGCGCCGTCTCAGGCTACGGCTGAACGGGTGTTCAACGTCGGTGCGGAGGGCCTCAATTTTACCGTGGGGGAAATCGCCGAGAAGGTAGTGCAGCAGATTCCAGGCACGGTTGTCGAGTACTTCGACCGGATCGAGGACAAGCGTAGTTACCGGGTGGCCTTCGACCGCATCCGTGAGGAGCTGGGATTCGTGCCACTGCGCTCGGTCGACGACGCCATCCGCGAGGTCCGTACGATGCTGCAAACCGGTGAAGTGGGCGATTACGCTGATGACGTGTACCACAACGTCAAGTTTCTCCGACACTACAAGGGCCGTCGTGGGCCGAGGTGAACGCCGGGACGTGCGCGCCGATGAAGACAGCAACCCACTTCCGGGTTGCACTTGTGGGTTGCGGTCGGATCGCCCACGTACACTGCCGGTACCTACGTCAGATGTCACAGGTGCTGCTGGTCGGGGCGTGCGATCGCAGCCGCGCAGCGCGAGAGGCGTTGACCGCCCGCTGGCAAGTGCCCACATATGCCGATATCGACGAGCTGTTGAGCGCGGCTCAGCCGGATGTTGTTCACGTCGTGACACCGCCGGCAACACACGCCGTCCTGGCGCAGCGCCTGCTCGACGCTCGGGTCCATGTGCTGGTCGAAAAGCCCATGGCTCTCACGGTGGCCGATGCCGATGCCATGCTTGCAGCCGCCCGGCGGGCCGGCAGGCACCTCACCGTCGACCACAACCGCTGGTTCGATCCCGTTGTCCAGCGGGCGCGGTCGTTGCTGGAGGCGGGGCGGCTGGGGACGCTCGTCGGTGTCGAAGTGTTCCAGGGGGCAGCGGTTGAGACGGAGCTGCGAGCAACACAAGCCGGACATTGGAAAAACTCCCTGCCCGGCGGCAGCCTGTACGATCTTGCGCCCCATCCCTGCTATCTGTTGCGCAACTTCGTGGGAAGGATCGCCGACGTGCAAGTGGTCACCCGCGCCGATCCAGGTCGACGATTGCGCGAGCTGCGTGCCGTTGTCGATGGCGAGCAGGCGCTTGGTGTTCTGACCATTTCCCTCGAGGCAGCTCCATTCATGAACCGGGTAACGCTGTTCGGCACGACCATGAGCGCGGAGGTCAATCTGAACAACATGACGCTGGTGCTGCGCCGTACCCACCGGGTTCCCAAGCTCATCGGCAAGGTATTGCCCAATGTCGATGAGGCACTGCAGCTGCTGAGGGCCACGCTGCTCAACGGTTTCGAGTTCATCCGCGGCCGGCAACGCTACTATCCCGGTATGGGCGTTCACTTGCGCCTGTTGTACGGCGCCTTGGCAGCCGGCCAGCCCCCGCCAGTGCGCGCGGAAGACGGCCGCGAGGCCGTGTGGCTCGTCCAACAGATCTGGGAGCGGGCGGGGGTGACCATCACCGCCCCGTCGCGACGGATGGCACGCGCGTGAAGGCGTTGGTGACCGGCGGCAACGGGTTCCTGGGTAGGAGCATCGTGCGCCGTTTGTTGCGCGACGGGGTGAGCGTGCGTGCGCTGCTACGGGCCGGCCGCTCGCTCGACATCCCTGGGGTGGACGTGTGCGAAGGGGACATTTGCGATGATGCTGCGGTGGAAACGGCGGTTCGCGGGGTCGACTGGGTTGTCCATGCGGCGGCGCGCGTCCAGACGTCTGGGGTGTGGGAGGAGTTCGCCGAGGTCAATGTCCGTGGGACGCGGCGACTCATCTGCGCGGCACACGCGGCCCAGGTACGGCGTATCGTCCACATCAGTTCGCTGAGCGTGTATGCGGTGCCACGTGATGGCGTGACGATTACTGAAGAGAGCCCATACGAGAGTGAAGCTGAGACACGCGGTGGCTATAGCCGGTCGAAACTAGCTGCGGACCGCTTGGCCCTCGACGCAGCGCAACGCGGGGCGCCTGTGGTAGTTTTGCGCCCCGGCCTGCTCTACGGCCCTGGTAAACGGCCACCGCTGGCCCGGCGGGCGTTGAGCGTCGGCCGGTTCAAGCTGATTTTGGCGAGGCCCGACTATCGATTACCGCTCGCCTACGTCGATAACGTTGCTGACGCGGTATCGCTGGCGGTGCGTACCGAGGCCGCTCTGGGCCGTGCCGTGACGCTCGTCGATGAAAACGTCCGTCAAGCCGAGTATCTTGCGCAGTATCGTGCGGCGTCGGGCGAAACCTGGCGTGCCTTGTTCCTACCGGTGGGTGCCGTTGCACTCTTGGCCCTGGTGACGGAACGTGGATTTCGGGTGCTCGGGCGCCGCCCACCCGTCAGCTACCATCAGGTCTGCCGTGCGACGTACAGCGCACGTTACGATTGTTCACGCGCCGCGCACCTCCTGGGCTGGCATCCGGCGGTCAGCGTGCAGGAAGGCTTGCGGCGCAGTTTCGCCTCCCTGCGTCCAGCGGCCCAGAAGGCCAGTGCACCGGCAATAGTAGGCCTGATGTCATGACGCCGATCGATCAGCCGCCCGCCCTGAAGCACTACTACCAGGATCGAGCCGTTGTCGATTCGTATACCGAGCGCCGCATCGGCCAACCGCTGAACGGCTTACTGCATCGTCGTCAGGTGGAGTTTCTCAACCGCATGGTAGGCGAGCGGTCGCCGCACACGTTGCTGGAAGTCGCCTGCGGGCCCGGCCGCTTGACGGCGGAGATTCGCGGCGTGCGGCGCGGTATCGCCGTCGACGCCAGCCCCGCGATGCTCGAGGTTGCTGGGCAGCGGACCAACGGGGCCACGGCACACTGGTCGTTCGTGCGCACGGACGCATTTGTGCTGCCCTTCCGTTCGGAAGCATTCGATGCCGCCTACACGCTGCGCTTCATTCGCCACTTCCAGCTGGAGGACCGGCACCGTCTCTATACGGAGGTCCACCGCGTATTGCGGCGGCGGGGGGTTTTCGTGATCGATGCACTCAACCGCGACGTCTCGCTCCCCTATCGGCGCAAGCGTGGCCTCGACCGGTATCCCATTTACGACGCTCTATACCGCCGAGAAGAAATCGAAGCGGAGCTGCGCTCGGCGGGGTTTCGAGTCGTCTGCGTGGAGGGACTGATCAAGCACTATCCGGTGCAGCGTCTGTTCAACCGGCTGCGCCGCGTGAAGCTCGACCGTATCGCGACCGCCGTCATTGCGTCGATCGAACACCTGCCAGGGAGGCATCCGTCGAGCTGGATGTTGCTATGCGAAAAGGAAGGTGACTCGGGTACGACACCGTCGGCTGCTCTGACGGGCTGCGGGGGGTCGTGATTCTCGGCGGTGAAGCATGAGGAGTCTCGGATGACGACGACAGCACGACCGCAACGTAAACGAACCGCCGCGCGCGACATCCACGCACTCAGGCGCAACGGCGTCGGCCGCGTACACCTGAAATGCGCCCGCTGCGGTTACGAGGTGGCGTACGCGCGGCGCGAGGAAAAATGTGAGGCGTGCGGCTGGGAGTGGCTGGATCTGGTGTATCGGGGCGTCACGCGTGACGACATCATCAACGACAGCGACGCCTTGGGACGGGGCTCAATGTGGCGCTACCGGAGGTTGCTTCCGATCGAGGATGATCGCCACATCGTGAGCATGGGCGAGGGCATGACACCGCTGCTGCACGGGGCGAAATTCGGCGCACGTTTGGGCCTGCACCACGTCTACATCAAAGACGAACGTCCCTCGGCGACCGGCTCGTTCAAAGATCGCGCCGCCTCGATTTGTATCAGCAACTGGGTTGAGCTGGGGATCAAGGAGATGGCTGTCAGTTCGACGGGCAACGTCGCGGCGTCTTTTGCCGCGTACAGCGCGCGGGCCGGAATCCAGCTGTGGATCTTCATGCCTGAGAAGGTCAACGCAACGAAATATACTGAGGTGCTCTTCTACGGACAGAACGTCATCAAAGTTGAGGGCACGTATGACCAGGCGGGCATCATGGCGAAGCGGTTTGCGCAGGACAAAGGCATACCCGTTGATCCGGGAATTCGCAGTCCCTTTCGTCGCGAATCGATGAAATCCCTGGCGTTTGAAATCGCCGAAGATCTGAACTGGGACGTGCCCGATTGGTACGTGCAGGCAGTCAGTGGCGGGATCGGGCCGCTGGGCGTGTGGAAGGGCTTCCAAGAGCTCTACGCATTAGGCCTGACGCACAAGATGCCAAAGATCGCCTGCATCCAGGCCTCCGGATGTGCGCCAATGGCGCAGGCATTTCTGCTCGATAGCGATGAGATCCTCGAGGTGACACCGCATACCGAAATCGAGACCCTGACGACCGGGCGCCCCGCAGGGTATCCGCTCATCTACAAGGTCGTGAAGGAAAGCGGAGGACACATCGGCTCGGTCGACGATGACGAGGCCTTCCGCGCACAGGAGTTGCTAGCGCAATCGGAGGGCATCTTTGCGGAGTCGGCAGCAGCGGTCGCAGCCGGGGGACTGGTTCGGATGGCGAACGAAGGACTCATCAAGCCCGACGAAACCGTCGTGTGCGTGTGTTCCGGCAAGGGCCTGCGCGACATCGGTTTCGTGCGCCGGCGCATGAAACAGTCGGTCTTCATCAGCTTGCCCGGCGAGTGCGCGGACTTTTCCACGATTCGGATGCATCGTGACCGAGCAAGATGAGCATGTGCGTGACGGAAGGTGTTGGGTATGGACAGCCGATTCAGTGATTTCATTGGTGCAGATGAGCAGGGGCACCTGTGGGTCGACCGTTGCCCAGCCGCAGACCTCGTGCAACGGTTCGGGTCTCCGCTCTACGTGACGTCCGAAGCGCAGATCCGGCACAACTACCGCCGGTTCCTCAAGGCGTTCACCGACCGTTATCCGGACAACCGGATCATCGTCTTGTACGCGTTGAAGGCGAACAACAACCTCGCGATCCGCAGAATCTTCTACCAGGAAGGGGCGGGGTGCGACTGCTTTGGCGTAGCGGAGCTGTGGGCGACGTTCGCGGGTGGGGCCGATCCGGCAACGGTGGTGCTGAACGGTTCCAACAAACCTGAGGACGAGCTGCGAGAGGCAGTCAGGTTGGGGGTAACCGTAACCGTGGACAGCTTCGAGGAACTCGGAATGCTGAACGGGATCGCCGGGGCGGTGGGCCGCAAGGTCCGCATCCATGTCCGCTTGAAGCCGCGGCTGGAGGGCTGCGATGGTGTCTACGGGATGTTCTCGGACACCGTCGAAGTTGCGCGAGTGATCGAAACTTGGAAATGGGGCATGACATTCGCCGAAGCCTTGGCCACGGTGCAGCGTGCGCTTGAGTTGCCGTGGATCGAGCTGGTGGGTCTGCACTGTCACATCGGCCGGCAGACGGGCGAGCCGTCGCCGTACCGGGCGCAAGTGCGGGCTGTGGTGGAGCAGGCGGCAGCACTGTATGAGAAAACGCGCTGGCGGGCGCGCGTCTTTGACCTCGGTGGCGGTTTCGCACATGGGCGCGACCCCGAGGGACGACACAGCGTCGCGCACGTACCGCCGATTGAAGAATTCGCCGAAACCCTGACGTCCGCCCTGCGTGCCGAACTGGCCCGGCACCGCTTCCCGCCGCCTGCGCTCGAGTTCGAGCCCGGCCGGTTCCTGATCGGCAATACGACCGTGTTGCTCGGCACCGTCGGGGTGGTCAAGCGGACACCTGAGCTTGGGCGTGTGTGGGTACATGTCGACTGCAGCAGCAATCAGCTCACGCGCATCATGAGCCGTGGAGATTACTACCACATCGTCGCTGCGCAGAAGCTGAACGATCCAGCCACCGAGGAGGTCGATGTGGTGGGTCCGCTCTGTATGCCGGATGTACTCGGTAGCCGGCGGAAGCTGCCTGCGCTGCACCGCGGCGATCTCGTTGCAGTGCTGGACGCTGGCATGTACGCCGAAACGACCTCGAGTCAGTTCAACGGGCAGCCACGTCCGGCCACGGTGCTAGTGCACGGGGACGAGGCGGAGATCATCAAAACCGCAGAAACCATCGAAGACGTGTTCGCCCACCACCGGGTTCCGCAGCGGCTGGGGGGATTGGATCGGCGGCCGTCGCCGTGACCGCCGACCGCATGGCCGAAGCGGTCGCGGTCCTGAAAGCACTCAGCTCGGACGGCACCGTTCCCAGGTCTGATCTACCCTACGACGAGGTGCTCGCTGCACCGCAGCGATATCTCGGCCCGTTCTCTGCGCTCCCCGCTTCCTTGCAGCTGTATCTGATACGGTTCTATCGGACGGAAGAGGAAGTCCGGACGCTTGCCAGCGGGCCGCTGTCGCACAGCCTGATCTGTGGCGGTGCCGTGCTCAGCCGCATCCTCTACCGTAGCGAGCACCTCGCCGCACGGGTGCAAGCGCGGACACGGGAGCCGTGGAAAGGGCGTGCCGGCCGGGTCCGGCGGTGGCTCCGGCGGACGGCGCGGCAGTCCACCCACCTACCCTTCATCCTGCGCCGGTGGCTGCATCGCGCAGGCGCCTGGCTCCGCTTGCATACGGGACGTCCGCAGTTGGCGACGGTTCTCCGCGCCTCCGGCTTCGACGATCGACCGCTGGGGGCAGGGTATCTCGACGGCCTACGGCAGCTCCCCGGTTGTATTTCGGTTCTGAAGCGACCCCAGGCCGCGGTGACCTACGCACAGCTGGTCGGCCTCGACTTCGTGCGCTCAGGGGGGATCCACTGGTTTCTCGAGGCGAACTGCAATCCTGTCCTCATGGATGCCCGCCTCGCCCTGCACACCCCCGGTGGGGATCCGTGGGTGAACAACATGCTTCGTTGCGTGCTCACCCGTGGGTATCGGCGCCTGATCACCTACGGATATCGGCCGTTTCCGCACGGGCATGGTGTGGCCCTGATCGAGGCGGGTCGCCGCCTCGGTGTTGATGTCAAACTCATCGACGATTTCTTCTTCCGCCGCCATCCCGGTCACGAACGTGCATGGTTGATGCACAATGGAGCCTCGGACGCTTTCGTCGTGCGCGCCAAGACCTTCGACGTGCTCTTTGACCGCGCGGTCTTGTCGAAACAGCAGACGCGGCAGATCATCGATCAAGCGCCCGTTGATTGGGCGGCGGCCGGGGTTGCTCTACCTCCCCTCGTATGTCCGGGCCAGCAGGCGCCGCATTACCAGCCCGATTCTCGCTTCCCCAACATCGTCGCCAAGCGTGATGACTTGGACCGTGGAGCTGGCGTGTCCTTCTACAAACTCCCGCGCGTACCCGCGAAGGCGGACTGCGACGCCGATTATTTCGAGGAGTACCGCGTGCCCGATCCGTGTCCGTTCCAGATCGTCCGGGGACAGCAACGTGCCCTTCCGGGCGGTGCTCAGAACGCTTGGAAGATCCGGAGCTATGCGCTGCTCACGCCTGAGGGGGCCGAATACCTCTCGTCGATCAAGGTCATTTCGGGCGTGCGCGTTCCGGATCATCTGCCGGACGGGAGAGTCGCGCGGAAAAATATCTACTTGGCCACCATTAACGAGGGAGGGGTGTACAGTGCGGTGACATCGGACGAGGAGGAGGTCTACCGGCGGATCGTCACGGTGGTGGGTGGGGCGTTGCTGCATTGGTTGAGGCTGAAGCATGGACCGGACTTCAACGACCATGCCGGCGAATCACTCACACGATGAGTGTAAACCCGGACGGTGTCCGAGGAGGGAAACCGGACACGGTTGTAGCGGGAGCGGGCAATACGGTCGCCCCAGCTCACGACGTGCGCCCGGACGGTACCCTACCGCGCGATCGCAGCCTCACCCAGGACATATTTGGCACGTACAGTACGCGCCTCCTGATCATAGGGCTCAGCGTGATCACGGGTGTGATCACCGCCCGGATGCTTGGGCCACACAATCGTGGCGTGTTCGCGCTGGTCTACCAGTTTGCGGCGACGGTGGTGACTTTTGCGAAGATGGGTCTGGCCCAGTCGAGTGTCTACAGCATCCGGCGCGAGCGGGTGGGGGCCGAGCGAGTCGCTGCAAATGCCCTGTGCGTCGCACTCGTGCTCGGTCTCGCGTCGGCCCTGCTCGCCTTCGGCTTGCGGCACCGCCTGCTGGCAACAATGTTGCGCGGCGTGCCACAGTGGGCCCTGCTGATCTCCTTGCCAGTTATTCCGATCCTTCTGTTCGAAAGCTACTTCTACGCCATCCTGCAGGCACTCGGCAAATTCGGTTTGTACAACCGGCGGATGCTGATCGGCACGGTCTCGTTGGTACTTGGCCTGTTCACATTTCTCGTCGTGATACGCGGCGGTCTGGAAGCCGCGATCCTGGTTGTGGTGTGCAATCCCATCTTGATGGACGCCTGGCTCCTGGTGACGATGCACCGGATGTTTCCGTTGTCTGTACGTCCCGAGATGCCTCTGTTGTGGCGACAGGTGCGCTTCGGTGTGAAGTCGCACGCCCAGGTGCTTGCCCAGCATATGCATCTGCGGGCCGATGTGTATCTCGTGGCGTACTTTCTCAACCCTGCCCAAGTGGCGTTCTATATTCTGGCGGTTCGCTTGGCGGAGTTCATGCTCGACATCCCACGCACTGTCAGCATGGCCCTGTACCCGCGGCTCGCGTCTCTTGACGACCGGGCGATGCATCGCCTCACGGCGCAGGCTTGTCGACGGACGATATTGCTGACCACGGTTGGGGGGACACTCCTCAGCGTCGCTGGCCCGATGTTGATCGTGCTGTGGTATGGATACGCCTATGCGCCAGCCGGGCGGCCTCTGCCGTTGATTGCTGCCGGGATTGTGATGTTGTCGGTCTTCGTTTCGTTGACCCAGAGCTTCACCAGCCGCAACCGACAGCAGATCAACATCATTGCGGGCCTGATCGCCCTAGTGGGTAACATCACGCTCAACGTGTTTCTGATTCCCGCCATGGGCATTCTCGGTGCCGCGCTATCCAGTGCCATCTCGTACGGGGTTGCATCGGCGTTGTTGCTGGCGTTTTTTGTCCGCGCCTCCGGTCTCTCCGTGGCGGAGGTTCTGATCCCCCAAGGGGACGACTTGCGCTACTTCTGGAATCTCCTGACCGGGCTGATGAATCGGAGCATGGCCGTGAGTGCCCGCTGGGCCGCTGCTCGGAGGAGAACGCTGCCGTGAAGTCGGTCCACAACCGGCGGGATACAACTCCGCGAACTTCAACCTCAGCGACTCCGAGCAGCTGGGCCACGCTGCGTGAGTACGTCAAGAGCCGGGGGGTATGGGGTACCGCACGCCGCCTGTTCACTGCGTTCGTGTACCATCGTGAGCATCTGGTCCTCTACTACAAGCCGATGGACCAGGAGATACAGCGGGTGACGGCGAAGGTTGCTGGCGTCATGCGGCGCGCTACGGTGGAGGATCTCGAGAGGCTCGATGTCTTCTCACATCATTACACACAAGCGCAGTTCAGACGATGGATTGAAAAAGGCTGGGCGTGGGTTTTCGAACACGACGGAAAGCTGATCGCCTACCGGGTGGTGACGCAAGAGTTGCCTCGGGTGGGCGCCCCTCGAGACCTGGTGCAACTGGAGCCAACCGATGTCTGGGTGGTTAATATGTACACGCTGCCTGAGTATCAGGGGCTGCGCGTCCAAGCTGCACTGATCACGCACGTCCTCGCTGTGAACCAGGCCGCGGGCTTCAAACGGGAGATCAGCATCGGCCGACTCGACAACGAATCATCTCGTCGCACCATTGGATTGTCGGGCGGCCGCGAGATGGAAGAGATCATCTCTACCCGCTTGTTCGGCATCACGCGCTACCGGCTCAAGAAAACTGGGGCTCGGCGATACTACGACGGTCAAACCGTGGCCCGCACGAGTGGGAAGGAGCAACCGCGTGGCGAGAGTAACCTCCGAGGCGCTTAGCGGGGTAGCCGGCCAAGATGTGACCGGTGCTCTGGCGGCGGCGACTTTCCGCTTCCGGACGGATGCCCCGGAACTCGCCCGGTATGCCCGCGCACACCTGGCGACCTTGGTTACCAAAGCTGGAGGGCCAGTGCGCATCTGTTCCACGCTCCGCTGGCACGAAGGCCAGCCCCCCCGAGATCGTACCGGCGCCTTTCCCGAACTCGCGAGCATGGAACGGATTGATCGGGATCTCTACATCGCCCCCGGACGGTTGTGTTGGTTTCGTATCGACGACCTGCGTGATCTGCACCTGTACCTGAGTTGGCGGGAGGACCGGCTGACGGTTGAAGGGGACTTCTACTACCGCCTTGCCAGTGACTGGTATCGCGACCGAGCGAAGCGCGTGCTCTACCCCCGGCGCGTTGGAGAACTACGGCGGCGGCGCTTTACCACATTACTCTATTATCTAGTCTACTACCCTTGCTGGTGGTGGCTGGAAGAGACGCAAGATCTGCACCCGATTCACGCCGCCGGTGTCCGGACGAGCAGGAGCGGCATCCTGCTCGGTGGCGCGAGCGGTGTTGGTAAATCGACGCTCGCGGTCGCGCTGGCCAGCCTACCAGGGGCCAAACTCCTGTCGGACAGCTTTGTGCTGCACAACGGAGCCGACATGTTTGCGGTGCCAGAGCCAATTCTCTTGGACGCGTGGAGCCGGCAGTGGCTGGGTAGCAAGGGCGATGAACTCGAGGCGATCGATTGGCGCTATTGTCTCAACCGCACCGGTTACCGCCTGCCTACCTTCCGTCTGGCCGCCGATGGCCGAGCCGGCCTGCTCCTGTTCCCAAGGCGTTCGCCGGAGACGTACGTCAAGCCGATCTCCTCTGAACAAGCCCACGAGCGCTTGAGCGCCGCTGATCTCATCATCAACGATCTGCGGCGTTACTGGGCCTTCGCCGCGGTTGTCGAGCATCTGGTACCGGGTCGGCTGGTGGCGCGGCGAGAGGCACAGCTGGCACGGTTGACCGCCGCGGTGCCCGGTTACGAAATTGGGCTGAAGGCGGACGCGACGTGCACGGCTACAGTGGGCTCGATCTTGGAGCTCGTGGCAGATCAGCAGTTGCGCACCGCAAACGCGCGCCAGTGACCGGCGGTGATGATCCGGGTGCTCTTGGTCGAAGCCTCGAGCGGGGGTGTGGTGGGTGGCTCGCTGACCGGCTTGTATCACTTGATTCGCGGCCTCGACCGCAGGCGCTTCAGCCCCGCGCTGGTCTTGTACGAGCGCAAGGCGATCGAGACGGACATGAGTTGCCTCGGCGTACCCGTGTACCACGTGCGCCGGCACCACATACGCAAAGACCATGCCCTGCTTCAGTACAGGGGCTACCAGCGGGTCAAGGCATCGCGCAGTGTCCGCACAGTGTTGAGCTTGGGGCGGCAGACCTTGCGTCTAATAGTGGAGGAGGCGCCAGCGGCTCTGCAGCTTGCTCGTGTGGTGCGGCGGTTCGGAGCGGACGTCGTCCACTTGGGCAACGGGGTGCGTGCCAACTTCGATGGTGTGCTGGCCTGTGTGCTGATGGGCGTGCCATGCGTGTGCCACGTGAAAGGCTTCGAGAAGTACTCCGGTCGCGAGCGCCGGTTGGCTCGCCACATCGACGCACTCGTGTGCATGACACACGCGGTGGAGGACCATTGCGTGCGCAACGGGGTGCGTGGCCGCACGATTCAGGTGGTGTATGACGCACTCGACGAGGGAGCCTTTGTGGCGAAGCGCAGTGCGGCGGCTATTCGGGCAGAGTTCGGAGTCGAAAACGGCGCACCGTGTGTGGGCGTGATCGGCAACATTCAGGAATGGAAAGGGCAAGCCATACTCGTCGAGGCGATGGCCCGTGTCAGCCGTGCGGTGCCCAACGCACACGCGTTCATCGTCGGCGGCGTGCATCGGGCGGGCACCACGTACCACGTGCAGCTGCAGGAACGCATACGCGCCTTGGGCCTGGAGCATGTTCTGTCCGTGATAGGTTTCCGTGAGGATATCGCGGACCTCATGAACGCCTTGGATGTGATCGTCCATACTTCCGTGCGCCCCGAACCGTTCGGCCGGGTCATTCTCGAAGGAATGCTTCTTGGGAAACCCGTGGTTGCGAGCGCGGCGGGCGGCGTACCAGAACTAATCCGGGATGGCGAGACCGGCTTTCTTGCGCCGCCTGGAGACGCCGCAGGCTTGGCCGAGCGGTTAATCCCGTTGCTGCAAGATGCCGACTTGCGGCAACGGATCGGGCGGCAGGCTCAAAGGTGGGTACGGCAGCAGTTTAGTCTCAGCGGCCACGTTTCGGCTCTGTCCACCATCTACGAGAACCTCGCAAGGACACGATGACCTTATGCGGATATTAGGCATATCCTGTTTTTATCACGATGCCGCTGCAGCCCTGATCGAAGACGGGGAGCTCATCGCAGCGGCCGAGGAGGAGCGGTTCAGTCGCAAGAAGCACGACGCCGGATTCCCTCGGCTAGCCATCCGCTACTGCCAGGAAGCGGCGGGTGTGGCGGCACGGGACCTCGATTACGTCGTCTTTTATGAGAAGCCGTTCGTCAAATTCGAGCGCATTCTGACAACTGCACTCAGCGTGGTCCCGAAATCATGGAAAGTGTTCGGCGATGCCATGACGACTTGGCTGCTGGACAAGCTGTGGGTGAAGAACCTCATTCGGCAGGAACTGGCCATCCCTGCCGGGCGCATCTTGTTCAGCGAGCATCATCTTTCCCACGCGGCGAGTACGTTCTTGTGCTCGCCGTTCGACCAGGCAGCTATCCTGACGGTCGATGGCGTGGGCGAGTGGGCTACCGCTACCATGGGCCACGGCAAGGGAACCGACATCAAGCTGTTGCGCGAGGTGCGCTTTCCACATTCGGTGGGCCTCCTGTACAGCGCATTCACTGCGTTCCTCGGTTTCGAGGTCAACGAAGGCGAGTACAAGGTCATGGGGATGGCACCGTACGGCACAGCGCGGTACGTGGACAAGGTGCGGAAACTCGTCCATCTCGATTCCGACGGCAGCTTTTGGCTCGACATGGATTATTTCTGCTTCCACCACTCGTCCACACGAACGTACAATTCGAAATTCACTGATCTGTTCGGGGAGCCGCGCGACCCCGCCTGGCATTTCTTTACCGAGACGTCGGGCTATCCGTCGTACTTCGAGCCAAAACCATCAAACTATAGCCAGCTGGCGGCCAGGAATCAGTACTACGCCGACATTGCCGCCAGCATCCAAGATGTGACTGAGGAGATTGTCCTGAACATGGTACGGCGGTTGCGCCAGGAGACTGGCCTCGACCGCATCTGCCTGGCGGGAGGTGTGGCGCTGAACAGCGTCGCCAACGGGCGCATTCTGCGCGACACATCGATCCGCGATGTGTACATTCAGCCAGCCGCTGGCGACGGTGGCGGCGCGCTAGGTGCTGCCCTCTACGCCTACCACTGCGTGCTCGGCCAGCCCCGTCGGTTCCTCATGCGTCACGCGTACTGGGGACAGGCGTTCAGTGCCGGTGAAATCAACGACTTCGTACGCGGGTGTGGTCTGCCGTCGCGGACCTACTCCAACGAAGACACACTCATTGATGCGGTGGTTGAAGAACTCCAGGCGGGCCGGGTGGTCGGATGGTTCCAGGGACGTTTCGAATGGGGCCCGCGGGCGCTGGGTTCACGCAGTATACTGGCGGACCCACGCCGACACGAGATGAAGGAGGTCGTCAATATCAAGATCAAGTTCCGTGAGCCGTTCCGCCCCTTTGCTCCGTCCGTTCTGGCCGAGAGCGCCGAGCGCTTTTTCGCTCTTCCGGAAGCACCACGGCACTACCCGGCCCGCTTCATGCTGTACGTCGTGGACGTGAAGCCGGGACAAGACGAGGTGCTCCCCGCCATCACCCATGTGGACGGTACTGCGCGGCTGCAGACCGTGCACAAGGGCGAGAGCAGGCTGTACTACGACCTGATCGAGCGTTTCGGGCAGCGAACCGGCGTTCCCGTCCTCCTGAACACCTCCTTTAACCTCAAGGGTGAGCCCATCGTGACCACTCCAGCCGATGCCTTCAGCACATTCGCACGAAGCGGCATGGACACGGTGGTGTTGGGCGACTGCCTCGTTCGCAAGGAGCCGTGAGCGAGCGTGAGTCGCGGTCGGGAGCTGCTGGCAGGCGCCGTGCTCGCCGGACTGGGAGTCGCGTGCGCGGCCGCCATGCTCGAGGTCGGAGTGCGATGGCTGCACCTCGTGCCGGACAGGTTCTGGAGGCCAGACCCCGTACTCGGTCTCCGGCTGATCCCTGGGAAAGATGGATGGTGGACGCAGGAAGATCGCGAGTTTCTAGTGCCGGTAAAGGTCAATGCCCACGGCCTCCGAGACGTCGAGCATTCGTACGCCAAACCGCCGGGCACGTTTCGAATCCTCGTGCTTGGCGACTCCTTCGTTGAAGCGATGCACGTGCCGCTCGAAGCTGCGTTCCCCCGCGTGTTGGAACGGCGACTGAACGCGACTCACCCCAGCCAGCGCGTCGAGGTCATCGGTGCGGGCGTCAGCGGTTACGGAACCGCTAGCGAGCTGCTGTATTTCGAACGCGAAGGCAGGCGGTATCAGCCGGACATCGTCTTGCTAGCCTTCTATCCCGGCAACGACGTGAAGAACAACAGTCCTACGCTCGAGGACGTGCTCAAGCCAGTGTACGCTGCTGATGGCAGCCTGCGGCGCGTGGTGCCTGCGGCCGCACCGCGACACTCGAGAGGTTGGCGTGCGTTGCTTGTCCGTTCGGCAGCGTACCACTATTTTCGTCAGGTGCTCCTTGTGCAGCATCCGCACTTGGCACACAGCCTCGCCGAGTACGGGTTGCTACGCTACGAGGCATTACGCGCGACATCAGAACACGGTGGCGTCCCTGTGGATTACGGCGTGTATGCAGCTTCGCTGCAGCCAGAATGGCGGGAGGCGTGGCGACACACGGAGAGCCTCCTGCAAGAGTTGCGGCGGGTCGTGACAGCGAACGGAGCACGCCTGGTGGTTGCGGTACTGTGCGCCCGCGACCAAATCTACCCTGCATGGTGGCGAGAGGTTCTAGCGGCGCATCCCCGCATGCAGAGCGCACGCTGGAACCTAGATGCGCCTCAACGTCGCGTCGAACGCTGGTGCGCGCAACACGGGGTTCCATGTGTGGCGTTGGCCGCCGCGTTTCGTGCGGCCGCTGCGCATAGCGGCGATGTTCTTCACTACCACTACGACGGGCACTGGACCGTTGCTGGTCACCGCCTGGCAGCAACGGTGTTGCAAGACTTCCTCGAGCAACACCAGTTGGTGCCAAGTCGACAGCAAGGAGCGAAGCATGAAGTTCACTGAAGGACTGCGGGAACGTTTCGGGATCGCCGGCGAACTCATGGGGTTCCTCTGGCAGCGCAAACTCTGGTGGCTGATTCCCATGGTGTTCGTGCTGCTCGTGTTCGGGGGCTTGATGGTGACGGCACAGAGCTCAGCCTTGGGTCCGTTCATCTATACATTATTCTGACGGGGGGTGCTGTGGCGAGTATCTCTAATGCGGCCTCCTCTGCGCCGGACAGCACGCGTGGAAAGCTGTTGGTGGCCGTCTTCCTGCTCAACCTCTGCTACATCCTGACCTTCCCGGCTCG
>JBHHYR010000003.1:0-52687 GCA_046757585.1 Binatia bacterium
GGCATCTCATCGAGGGTGCGCGCCAGCTGGGTTTGTTCGGCCTCAGTATTTCCCCGGAGTACGGGGGCCTCGGCCTGTCGGTACTCCAGAAAACGCTGGTACACGAAATGCTGGGGCGCGGCCCGTGGGGACTGGCGAGCTTCATCAGCGTGCACACGGGCATCGGCTGTGTCGGCATTACGCGGTTCGGCTCGGAGGCGCAGAAGCGTCGCTACCTACCGAAAATGGCAACCGGGGAGTGGCTCGGTTCCTTCGCGCTCACGGAACCGGGCGCAGGTTCCGACGCCGCCGCCTTGCAGACACGCGCCGAACGGCGCGGCGACTGCTACATCTTGAATGGCCGCAAGACTTTCATCACGAACGCTCCCAAGGCCCATCAGCTGTTCCTGTTCGCGCGCACGGAGAAGGGTATCACCGCATTCATCGTCGATACCGATTCGCCTGGGCTGAGCATCGGAGCCGTGTTCGATACGCTCGGCCATCAAGGATCACGCATCTCGGAGGTCGTGCTCGAGGAGTGCCGCATTCCGATCGAGGCCCGTGTCGGCGAGGAGGGGCACGGGTTCGAGTACGCCAAGCGCACGTTGGCGGAAGGGCGCACCACCTTGGCTGCGCGGTGCGTGGGCGCGGGGCAAAAGGCGCTGGAGCTGGCGCTCGCGTACGCGAATGAACGACACACGTTCGGCCAGCCCCTGGCGGAACACCAGTCGATCGCGTTCCGCCTGGCGCAGATGAGTGCGCGCGTCGAGGCAGCACGGTTGTTGGTGTACCGCAGCGCGTGGCTGCTCGATCGAGGTCAGCCGGCGATACGCGAGTCTTCCACGGCCAAGCTCGTTGCGGCAGAACACGGTTGGCAGACGGTAGATGACGGCCTCCAGATCTTCGGCGGCAACGGCTACGTCCGCGCCGAGTACATGATCGAGCGCATCTGGCGCGACCTACGCGTCGCACGCGTCTACGACGGGTCCAGCGAAGTACAACAGATGGTCATCGCGCGCCGGTTGCGCAGAGGCGATATCGCAACCGCTCTCGGCACCGAATCTTAAGCACGGAGACGGCCCGCAACTCAGCCCGCGGAGCCGAGCTTTCCGTGCCGCCGCAGCAGCTCAATGATGGGCGCATGGAGCCGCCCGTTGCTGGCGATGATCCCGGGCTGCCGGGTGTCGGGTTGGTTGAAGCGGAGCAGGTCTCCGTAACGGTTGGTGATCCGCCCCCCCGCCTCGGTGATCAGGCCTGCACCCGCACAGATGTCCCATTCGTTCTTCGGTGTCAGGCTGAAGGTGGCGTCACCGCGTCCTGCAGCGATCAACGCCAACTTGTATGCCACGCTACCGGTGAGTTCGACTTGCAGACTCGTCTGGAAGGCATCCCACTCCCCGCGTGCCGCCTCGGAGCGGCTGGCAAGAACGCGAGCCGTGGCGAGATCGCCCGCGTCACTGACATGCACCGGCGTCCGGTTGTAGGTCACCCCCGAGCCGCGCTCCGCCGCGAACAGTTCGTCACGTATCGGATTGTAGCACACGCCGAGCACGGGAACGCCGTGCTCGACGAGCGCGATGCTGACACAGAATTCCGGGATATGGTGGATGAACTCTTTCGTCCCGTCCAGCGGGTCGACCACCCATACGCGTGCCTTGCCGAGACGCTCCGGGGAATCTCGCGTCTCCTCCGACAGCCAGCCGTCGTGGGTGAACGCGCCACGAATCAGTGCCTGAATACGCCGGTCGGCGTCCGTATCGGCTTCCGTAACCGGGCTGTCGCGTCCTTTTTCGCGGACGCTGTACGAGCCTTCGTACCGCGCCCGGATGATAGCACCAGCGGCGTGTGCCGCCTCGATTGCTGCTGTGAGCTCGCGCGAAGCCATGGGTGACCCAGCGGTGATGCCAGGTCCGTGGAGGGGATGCCTATCAGCCTCCCTGGCGTGAATCAATCTCGCCCGCGCACCGCAACGCCCACGTTGCAAGGGCTGGATTCCCTTGACTCCCCGCTGGGCATCATGCAGGGTCAGTCGGGCCGGCGTCGCAGCTCCGCCACGTCACAGATGGCGCACACATGCCCGCAGGGGAAACGCGCCGGGACTGACGCCCGCTACGGAAGGGAGGCAGCATGATCTCCGCGCAAGAGCGATATCCCAAGAAGCGCGCCCAAGTGCTGGGGACGCAGATGGCTTACGTCGAGGCGGGTGCCGGGCAGCCGATTGTCTTCCTCCACGGGAATCCGACATCGTCGTACCTGTGGCGGAATGTCATTCCACACATGGAGACCCTTGGGCGTTGCATTGCCCCCGATCTCATCGGCATGGGTGATTCGGCCAAGCTCGACCATAGTGGCCCCGGCAGTTACCGCTTCGTCGAACATCGCCGATATCTCGATGCGCTGTTGGCCCACCTCGGCGTCACGCGTGACGTCACGTTCGTCATCCACGACTGGGGCTCCGCGCTCGGCTTCGATTGGGCCAACCGGCACCGCGAGGCGGTCAAGGGGATTGCGTATATGGAGGCCATTGTGACACCTATGACTTGGGACCAGTGGCCGAAGGCCGTCGCGCCTATCTTCCAGGCCCTGCGCTCGCCAGCGGGCGAGCAGATGATCCTGGAGCAGAACATGTTCGTCGAGCAGATCCTGCCGGGAGCCGTCCTACGCCAGCTCACCGAGGAAGAGATGCAGGCCTATCGGCGACCGTTTGCCCAGCCGGGCGAGGGCCGGCGACCCATGCTGACGTGGCCGCGGGAGATCCCCATAGACGGCGAGCCGGCGGACGTGGCGGCAATCGTCACCGCCTATGGGGCGTGGCTCAAGACTTGCGACGTCCCGAAGCTCTGCATTGAGGCGGAGCCCGGCGCGATCCTGCGCGGCCCTGCGCGTGAGTTCTGCCGCACCTGGGCCCACCAGTCCGAAGCGAAAGTCAAAGGCGTTCACTTCGTGCAGGAAGATTCGCCCGACGAGGTTGGCGCAGCCGTCGCGCACTGGCTCAAGTCTCTGGGCTGACACGCGCTGACCCAATGACGAGGTGAAGACTCGCGAGGTCGGCCCCAACCGGTCATTGCACCCCCCTCTTCTGCCGTGCGGTGTGCGCAAGGCAGACGGAACAGCGGGGAGAGTTCTGCCTGCACACCGCCGTACCGAACGGCGCCGATCCAGCCCCTCGACGCGCTGTTCACAACAGCTGCACGTGTTCTTGTGGACCAGGTGGTCCATGGCACGGGGAGGAGAGCAACGGGACCATCGATCGTTCTGACGGCATTGTTGCTGTTCTCCAACGTCAACATGTTGGAGGGGCATGGCGTGCAGCAACCGACGAAGCGTCTCCTCCGGCACAAACCGCCGGCTCAGCAGGCACGCACGCAACGCCTGATCACGTACCGGCTAGAGGCACGGGTGGCGAACCGTGGAAACCTATGGCGTCGGTTCACCGAACGGCAACTGCGGTTGCTCGAGCTCCTCAACCGCTGCGACCTCAACCATCTGACACGGCAGGCCCGCCTGGTCGTTCCAGACCGCTGGAACCTCGACCCGCTCGCCTACAGCCCGCTCCCCCGGCGTTACGCCTGGGCCGAGCCGTACCCGAAAGTCCTCGTTGTCCATCAGCCGTCACAGGCTTTCGGCGGCTACGAACGCGGGAACCTCATCCGCTGGGGACCGGTGAGTTCGGGGCGGGCGCAGTATCCGACGCCCACGGGTCTCTTCCACCTGAATTGGAAGTCCCGCGGGCGCCAGAGCACGCTGAACCCCCACTGGTTCCTCAAATGGTACTTCAACTTCTCCAACGTGCGTGGCATCTCGTTCCACGCCTACGGCCTGCCAGGCTTCCCCGCAAGTCACGCCTGCGTGCGACTGCTGGACCGGGATGCACGGTGGCTATTCACCTGGGGCGAGCAGTGGCAGCTAGGACCGCGGGGTATTTCCATTCTGCGGCCTGGTACCCCTGTGCGCATAGTGGGGCGCTATCAGTTCAACGCGCCGCCCCCTTGGCGCTCGCTGCCGTGGTTGCAGCGGGGTGCTGACCTCCCCGAGGGTGCGCCTCTCCTTGAGACCAGTTCCATTACGGCTCTGCGGCCTCCTCCGCTCCGGGGCAGCGGGCGACCACCTCTCCCCCAGTGACGGTCAGGGGCACCACGGTCAGGAACTGGCCGGCAGGCGGGCCCGTCACACACTCACCGGTATCCGCGCGGTAGCAGGCGCCGTGAGTGGCGCACTGGATGTACTCCTTGTCGTCGGTGAAAAACTGATTCTCGATCCAATCCAGGGTCATCGGGACGTGGCAGCAGCGATTGACGTACGCGTAAAGCGTGCCGCCGTGATTCACCACGAAGCACTCTTCCTCACGGTTGCCACACTGCAGGAAGAATTTCTTGGACTGCCCCGGCTGCAGCTCACCGGCGCGGGCGACCACGACCGACCCGTTCTTTTTACCGGTCATGGCCGCCACGTTACCACACGCCAGGTGCGGATTGAACTTCGCCGCAGGGGTGACGGCCGGGCAAGCAGCGACGTGGCCCGCGAGCAGGCTGCCTCGTTACGCCTGGCCCGACCGTTCCTCCGCCACCTTGGTGACTTGAACTCGTGTGCCCCGCGGGCAATAGCAGGGGGCAGCAAGGCCGGTTCGATAGTGCAGCTGGCCGTAGTCGCCGACCAGGTGGAGTGATTTGAGCGGAGAGGGGATCGAATTCTGACTGCTCTGCCAATCCGCGAACTGATACGGTTCCCAGGCGTGATAGATGATTACCTGCCCTGGTTGCACGGCGGGCGATAGCTTGACGGATACCCGGAAATTGCCGCTGTCATTTTGAACCAGCGCCGTGTTGTGGTCGGCGATCTCCCGCACCGCGGCATCGGTTGGGTTCATGTACATAACCGGCGTGCCCCGCTGGAGCCGGAGCATGTGTCGTTCATCCCGCCAGATGGCATGGATGGACCAGCGGGTGTGGCCGCCGGTCAGGCTGAGCGGATAACGTCCGCCCACCGCAGGCAAGGCTTTGTAGCACGGGAGTTCCTCGCCAGCGCTCAGAAACCAGGGGTGGTCGAGGTAAAACTGCTGGCGCCCGGTGAGCGTCGGCCAGGGCTCCTTGTGCTCGACGAACCACTGCGACGGGCTCACCGTCTGTCCTGGAACGAAATCGCTGCATACGCCGTTCACAGGATTGTACATCCCGAGTGCCCGTATCGGGACCGCGCCCTTCTTTGCCACTTCGGCCCAGTGAAGGCCTTTGGTGGGTTCGGAATCGGTCACGATGCGCTCGAGTGCCTTCTCTTCATCCTCCACCGGAAACGCTCCCTGGCTGCTCCAGGACTGGTAGAGAGTCGTGAGGTCATGTTCCATGTCCAGCGCGTCGCGGTACGGTTCCACCGCTCGCGTGACCGCGCGCTCCTGCAGGCGGCGCGCGAGCAGGCCGAAGATTTCCCACTCACTCTTTGCTTCTGCGAGAGGCTCGACGGCCTTGTCGCCCGCAACGACGTACGGAAGATAGCTCTGAGCATACTTGATGCCGCGCTTTTCGTAATAGCCGGCAGCCGGTAGGACGATGTCGGATTTCAGAGCGGTCGTGCTGAGGCGGAAGTCCGCCGAGACGACTAGCCTGAGCTTCGGCCACAGATGTTTCTCCACGATGTGTGGCGCTGGCCAGCGCCGCAGCGGATTGCCGCCGGTGCACACGAGGACCTGGGGATCCTGGCCGGGCCTCGGAAAGACGGGCATCCATCGTTGGCCGAGGGCCTCCTTGACACGGGATTCCCAGGCGGGGTCGGCCTGGCTGAGCCCGCCGTGGATCGCGAGCCAGAGCAGGGTCGGCGTGAAGAGATATCTCTGCCGCATCATTTTCGTCAGGTAGGTTTCGATGGTTCGGGTCGGCGGCCTGAACCAGCGCAACAGCGGAGCGATGTAGAAGGGGGGTTCATAAGCGCCAGCCAGTGTTTCGAACCCACTCATGCTCCACCACGCCGCTACCCGCAGACCGCCACCGCGTCTTCCCTGATTTCCGGTCAGCGCGAGCAGCAGGATGAGGGCCCGGTGCAGCAAGTCGCTGTGGTAGTGTTTGCAGGCACCGTAGGAAGCGACAATCATCGCTCTTTTCGCGGCGGCTAGTTGGCGTGCCAGCCGCGTGATCAGCTCCGCACGCACACCGCTGACCGATTCGGCCCATTGCGGCGTACAGGTGGCAAGGTGTTCCCGTGCGATTTCGCATACCGGCCGCACCACAACCCTTCGCCCCTCGCGTAAAGTCACCTCGAACTTTCCCTCGAGAGGGGGGGCCGCGTCACCAAGTGTCAGGCGCCGAAACGACCAGTCGCCTTGTGTGCCGGGTGCCCGCCTCGGCCGACCCCGCTTGGCATCCCAGAAGTAAAAGACGTCGGCGCGCCCGCCATGCCGTAGATCCTGCTCGCGCAGGAGGCGGCCCGTATCGACGCGTACCAAGAACGGCAGGTCAGTCTGTTCCTTGACGTAGTCGGCGTCGAAGAGCTTCTCATCCAGGATGACTTGTGCCATGGCCAGGGCGAGCGCGGTATCCGTGCCGACCTTGGGGTTCAGCCAAAGGTCGGCGTGCATGGCGGTTGCATTGTAATCCGGGGTCAGCACAACCAGCCGGGTCCCGTGGTAGCGCGCCTCGGTCAGGAAGTGGGCATCAGGAATACGCGTGTAGGTCGGATTCATGCACCAGACGAGGAGGATGTCGGCATGCATCCAGTCGTCTGCGGTGCCGTCCACGAATCCCATGCCCCACGTTTGCACCGCTCCCATCGGCACGTCTCCGACGCCGGCGCCGTTGGAGTCCAGCGTCGTTGCTCCGAGGAGATGGAAGAAGCGCATTTCCGCCGCCGTATCCGGCCCAAAGCCCACGTTGGTGGTGCCTCCTTCGTAGATGACGCATTCGGACCCGTTGATCAGGCAGGTGTCAATGATCACATCGGCGATCTCGGTGAATGCCTGGTCCCAGGAAATCCGCTGCCAGCGCCCACTTCCGCGTGCGCCAAGGCGTCTCAGCGGATACTTGAGCCGCGCCGGACTGTACATGAGCGCACTGTAACAGGCGCCCTTCTGGCACCCGCGCGGGTTGAAGTCGGGCAGGGACGGATTCGTTTGCTGGTAGATTGCTGCCTGCTCCTCACGCCAAACCATCCCGTCCTTGACGTAAACGTCCCACGCACAAGCGGACAAGCAGTTCGCGCGCAGGTGCGTACCCCTGACCACAGCGTCCCATCGCCACTGCTGCCGGTAGAGATCCTCCCAGCTGCGGTACGTGTCCCGCCCCGCGGATCCTCGCCGGGGGTCTGCCCGAGCAGGCCGCAGCGAGAGCCGCCGCAACGACAATGGCAAGGCCGTGGTTCCTGCCACCTTGAGGAAGGCACGGCGCGTGAACGCAAGCGTCATCCTGGAAGCCGACTCGTGCAGCACCCACCACGAGCCCGTCTGTCTCACCTCCCGCAGTCGATCTCTGACGAATCGAAGAGCTGCAGCCGAGGGCCGAAATCACATTTCAAGTTGACGGATGTCAGCACCCACGGCCTCCGGGCAGGTGGCCGCGGCGCGGCCTACCTGTTCAGCGCCCGCAGTGCGCGCTTGTCCACTTTGAACATCGGGGTCAGTGGCAGCTCCGGGAGCACCGTGAGGCTGTCGGGTCGCTTGAAGCTGGCCAGCTCGGCACCGACGAAAGCGCGGAGCTCAGCAAGCGTCGGCGGCGTCGCCGGATCCCGCGGCACGACGAACGCCCACCCTCGTTCGCCGAAGACCTCGTCGGGAACTCCAACGACGGCGGCGCGTGCCACCTTCGGATGCTGGCCGAGGAGATCCTCGATTTCCGCCGGGTAGACGTTGTAGCCGCCGCGGATGAACATTTCACTCTGACGGCCGCGTAGGTGGAGGTACCCGGCGGCGTCGAGGTAGCCCATGTCGCCCGTGTGGACCCACCCGTCGCCGTCAATGGCAGCGGCTGTTGCCTCGGGGTTCCGCCAGTAACCGCGCATGGTGGCCGGGGAGCGTATCGTTACCTCGCCCACCTCGTGAGACGGCAGCGGCTGGTTACGGTTATTCACGATGCGCAGCTCGACGCCCGGCGTAGGTTTGCCCACCGTCGTTGTCAGGACCTCCGGCGGATCGTCCGGGAGCGAGGCAGTGGCGATGCCCACTTCCGTCGAGGAGTAGCGTACACTGATCCGCACATGGAGGGTATCCTGGATGCGGCGGATGAGCTCGGGGGACGACGGGGCCCCGCCAAGCAGCACGGACCGCAGCGACGACAGGTCGCGCCGCGGCCGATCGGGGTGGTCGAGCAGCATCACGATCTGCGTCGGAATGCCGCCCAAGTGTGTCAGGCGCTCGCGTTCGATGACCTCGAGCACCGCAGCTGGATTGAACGCGTCATGAATCAACGACGCCCCGAGGTGTCCGATCTGAATACCGATACGTGCCATCGTACCAATGTGAGCAAAGGAAAGTCCCGCAGCCAGATGCTTCTGAAAGGGCATCACGCCAGCCGCGGAGCGCCGCGTGTCAATCTCAGCCAAAGCGAGCACGTTGCGATGCGTGTACCATGCCCCTTTCGGGGCGCCGGTCGTGCCACTCGTGAAAACGATCGCCACCGGATCATCGGGCTTTACCGGCACGAACGCTGGCCGGTCTCCAACGCCGGCGATGTCAGTTACGACTTGCACCGTGGTCATTGCCTGCACGCTGCTCGCGGGTACCCAGAGAACGTCCCGCAGCGCGGGAAGCTCGCCACGTAGCGGATCGACGGCACCACGGAAGTCGGCTCCGTGCCAGGTATCGACTGCGAGCAGGATGGCCGCGCCCGAGCACCGCAGGATGTGTGCAATCTCCGTACGGCGGTAACGGGCGTTGATGCCTGTGGTCACTGCACCGAGACGCGCCGCAGCGAGGTAGGTGACGAGATACAGCGGCGTCGACGGTAGCAGCAGCGCCACCACATCACCCCGCCGGACGCCGTGCGCCCAAAGCGCCGCGGCCATCCCGTCTGCGAGCGTGTCCCAGTCACGGTACGTGAGGCGCTCCGCGCGGTAGCGGAAGGCTTCCGCGCCAGGCGCCTGGCGTGCCGCGGCCCGCAGCAGATCCGGGAGGGTCGGGGCGACCAGCATGCGCTCACGCGAAGCACGAGCACGGGTCAAGGTTCACCTGCCAGCCCGCAGACCGTCATCGCCCTTCCACGGCCCCCTGGACGGCCTCAGACGACCTGCACCTCGCGCTGCTTGAAGAGGTGGTCGAGCCACAGCGAGGTGAGCTTCTCCGCGGTGGAATTCTGCCGGAGGCGTTGGTGCAGGAAGGAGAAGTCCACGTGGTCGAGGAGCTGGTCCTGGTTGAAGCAGCTGAACACCAACGACTCGCGTCCGGTGGCCGGATCGACGTGGCGCTGCAGGCACTGGGAACAGACTTCTTTGAGCATACACTGCATCGGGGAATTGATCGAGCCGATACCGACGTGTTCGGCCCGCAGCAGGTCGCGGAGCGTTGTGTGTCGCGCCTGGCGGACAGCGTCCATCATCCGGTCCGAACCGATACAGATGATACGATCGACGGTGTTGAGCGCAATGGAGGGATCGCCCAACGCGCCCCGGCCGTACTGCTCCATCGCCTGCACGATGTTTCCCACCACGCTGCGATCCTGCGGGCGGTGCGTGACGATGGGGGGACCGTCATCCACGCTCCACACCACCAGGTCGCATGCACCTTCAATGGCGCGGCGTTTGAACAGATCGCCTGCGTGCTTGTAGCCCGCAAAGTAGATGACGCGATTGTGGCCTGCCTTGAGGGCAGCGGCGATCGAGAAAAGGACCGCATTGCCGAGCCCGCCACCGGCCAGGAGGACGGTCTCACCCGCAGGAATCTCCGTTGGGCTGCCGGTTGGACCCATCAGCACGATCTCCTCACCCGGCTCGAGAATGGCACACAGGCGAGAGGACCCGCCCATCTCCAGTACGATGAGGGAAATTAGGCCGCGTTCAGGATCAGTCCACGCTCCGGTCAGGGCCAGGCCTTCCATAGTGAGGCGGATGCCCTCGACGACCTCCGCCGTGCTTTCGTAGTTCTGCAGGCGGTAGAACTGACCGGGCCGGAAATTGCGCGCCGCCATCGGGGCACGGACGATGACCTCGACGATCCGGTCAGCCAGGCGGATCGCATCGACGACCTCCGCCCGCAGGCCGTCCTCGAGCACCTCGGCGAACCGGACCCACGCGTTCTCGCGTTCGGCTTGCTCCTCAAGTTCCTGTGCGGCGACCTCGCGTGCGAACAGGCGCGCGATCTGGCTGTACCCCAGCTGCGCCGACGCCATGGCTTTAACCACGTTCCCAGCGAACACCGGGTGTGCGTCCCCGTAGAAGGAGATGAAGCGGCCGGCCTTTTCATACGAGGTGAAGAAGCCGAGCCCGCCCGGGGGCACGGCTTCGAGCTCGAACCGGCCGTCACCCGCGTCGACCAGTCGGTGCATCGAGAAGAATTGCCGAGCAGCGTCGAGCTTGAACGTACCGGGGTATTCTTTCTCGTAGATGGTGTTCGGGTTGGTACCGGCCGCGACCAGCACCGTCCGGGCGGGGAAGTCGACCGTTTCGGCGCTGCTCTGCCATTTCCCGTCCCGGAGGACCATGCGCGTACAGCGCAGCGCGCGCACATGCCCGTGCTCGTCCAGCAGGCATTTGGTGGGACTCATGCATTCGGTGAACCCAATGCCTTCCTCGAGGGACTTGATCACCTCTTCATGATTGAGGCGGTAGGCCGGCGCGTCCAATAGCCGTTTACGATAGACGATGGTCACGCCTCCCCACGAGCGCACGAGCCGAGCGAAATCGGGTGGCCGGCCGGCGGCGTGCGCGGCCGCCCGCTCCGCCTGCACCATCCGGGCGTGCCGCAACCAGGTGCGCACCGTTTGCGTCTCTTCTTCGTCAAGCCGGGCCCAGATTGCCGCTTCGCCGATGCGCCGTTTCAGGCGTTCGAACCGCTCGAGGGTCTTCTCGATCTGCGTGACATAATAGGCCTGGATTTCCGTGGCGGCATCGATTGCCGTCAGTCCGCCGCCAATGACGACGGCTGGTAGCTCCGCCTGCAAGTTCGTCAGCGAGTTCTTGCGATACGCGCCCTGGCCCTGCAACCCCATCAGGAAGTCCGACGCCTTGCGCACACCGCGGGCGAGGTTGTTCTTCATCCGGACGATCGTGGGCCGCCCCGCTCCCGCCGCGATCGCGATGTGATCGAACCCAAGGTTCCACGCGTCCTCGATCGTGAGTGTTCCTCCAAACCGTACCCCGTCGAGCAGCCGGAACTTCTTCCGCCGCATCAGGATGACGTAATTGATGTCCAGGAAGTTCTTGTCCCAGCGGACCGTAATGCCGTACTCGGCGACTCCCCCGAAGCCGAGTGTGGGACGCTCGGAGAGCGGACCGACGATGTCGTCGACGTCACGGATCGGGCGCGGAACGCGCCGTTTGGCGCCGCGCAGCGCCGGGGCCAGAGGTTCCACCTTGAGACCCTCAATGCCGACCACGCCGAAGCCTTCGTTTAGCAAGTGCTGCGCCAAGGTGTAGCCGGCCGGGCCCATGCCAACGACGAGCACGTTCTTACCGTTGTAGCGGAGCGGGCAGGGCCGCCGCGCGTTGAGTGGATTCCAGCGGGTCAGGAGCGAGACGATCTCGAAGCCGTAGGGGAGCTGCAAGACCTGGGTGAGAATACCGGTCTCGATCTGCGGGATGTTCACCGGATCCTGCTTCTGGAAGATGCACGATTTCATACAGTCGTTGCAGATGCGATGCCCCGTGCCTGCCAGCATCGGGTTATCAATCATGATCACTGCAAGCGCGCCGATCGGTTGTCCCTCCCGGTAGAGCTTGATCATTTCGGAGATCTTCTCGTGCAGCGGACACCCGTCGAGCGCAATACCGAGCGGGTTGCGCTGCACGGCGCCGTCCTTCGTATGCAGGCCGGTGGTACAGGAGTCCTTGCCGCGCTCGTGACATGTCAGGCAATAGTACGCCTCGCCCAGATTCTGCCGCGGCGTGAAGCGGCGATCGGTCAGATCGAACCCGTCTCGATGCCTGCGGCTCTCCGGGGGTCCCATGAAGAACTCGGGCAGGTCGGCCCGCGGCTGAATGCGAGCGACGAGGCTGCCGTAATCCATCTTGTGGGGCACACGAAAACAGGTGAATTGCCGCCGGCGTTCAGCCAAGGCGGGGTGGAAGGCAAGGGCACACACCCAAGCTTCGACAGCTTGCAGCTGCACCGCAGCCGCGGCACGCGCCGCCCGATCACCCTGCTCGACCGCAGCGAGCAAGGTCATGGTCACCTGCGCCAGCTCGCGCTCGGGATCTGCGGTGAGGGCGGCGTCGGGCATCAGCACGTCCACGACTTCACGGTAGCCAAACTCCAATGCCACCGCGTCCATCTGCGCCAAGGCTTCTGCGGTCGGCGGTGCTTTGAGGACACGGCGCTCGATGAATTGCCGTTTCCATTCGAAGACGACCTGGTCCGCCCGTGCCTGTTCGCACAGCGCCACGTGGTCCTTCTCAATGTGAAAGAGCCGGGCGATGAACGCGCCCACGTGCGGCGCCACGCGGACCAACAGATCCGATTCCTCCCGCCGCGGAAACCCCGCGCCATGCCGTTTACGATAGTCTTCGAAGGCGGTTGCCAGCGCAGCATCCGCTGTGCGCAACACCTCCAGAAACGTCGCGTCCAACGCGGCCAGTCGTCGGACCCGATTCAGGTCGGCGTACTTGAAGCCGGGAATGCCGAGCTGCAGGTTCCATGCCCGCGCCTCCTGGCGGGGATTCTCCGGCAAGTGCCTCAGTGCCATGGGCGTATTCTTAGCTTGCCGAGCACCCCTCATGCTAGGGGGCCGCGTGCGAACGCGTCTGAAAACCGCGGCGGCACTCGAGCGGGAAGGCGATCCTGGAAACCTGTGCCCATAGCGCTCCGAGCCGTGAGACCCACGCCAGCCCTACGGGAGACGCAGTTGGCAACAGCGCTGACTTGACGCCCTGTGCAGCGCCGGGATACAGGGCACCCATGCAGCCCCTGGCGGGTCGTGTGGGCGTCGTGACCGGCGCATCAGGCGGGATCGGCGCTGCCGTGGCGCGCGCACTGGCGGAGGCCGGGATGGCGGTCGTTCTCGGTGCCCGGCGCAGCGATCGGCTCGAGCAAGTGCGTGACGACATCCGGGCTCGGGGGGGAAGAGCCGCCGCAGTGCCAACGGACATGCGTGACGACACACAGGTCGAACGCCTGATTAGCACCGCCGTCACGCGCTACGGCCAGATCGATACGTTGGTGAACAACGCCGCAGTCGGCACGCTGCGTCCGGTCGCGGAGGGACGCACGGACGAGTGGCGGGCCATGGTGGAAACCAATTTTCTTGGTGTGCTGGCGGCGTGCCGCGCGGCCCTGCAACACATGCTCCCACAACATCGCGGTGACATCCTGAGCGTGACCTCGGCCAGCGCCTACGAAGCCTGGCCGTATCTGGCCGTGTATGCTGCGTCAAAAGCAGCGATCCACTCGCTGTCACGCGGCTTGCGCGCCGAGGTGGCCGGCCAGGGTGTGCGGGTGATGACCATCGAGGTCCACAACGTTGCCGGCACTGACTTCGCCTCGCACTTCGACCCGGCGCTCATGCAGGTCGCGGTCAAGCACTGGGAAGCGCTCGGGCTCGTGAGTCGTGCGAGCTCCACCATCACGCCGCACCATGTCGCCCGCGCCGTGGTCTTCCAGCTCTCACTTCCCGAACCTGCCAGCGTGCACCACCTGACGATCCGGTCGCGGGCCAATTGAAGTGCACGCAGGCACGTCCTTGTCAAACTTCCGGGGCACGGTGGGATCATGAGGGTCACACTATGGGGCACTCGCGGCTCTGTGGCGTCTCCGGGCGCCGAAACGGCACGCTACGGCGGAAACACGTCGTGCGTGGAAGTGCGCGGTCGCGATGGCACCGTTCTGATCCTCGACGCCGGCACCGGTATTCGGCGCCTGGGGATGGCGCTCCCGCGCTCGCTGCGTCGGGTCAATGTGCTGCTAACGCATCTGCACATGGACCACATCCAAGGGCTGGGGTTTTTCCCGCCGTTGCACGACCGGGACATAGAAGCGCACGTCTGGGGACCCGCCAGCACCACGCTCAGTCTCAAGGCACGCCTGCTGCGGTACCTGTCGCCGCCGCTCTTCCCGGTTCGGCTGCGGGATCTACGCTGCCGGCTCTTCCTCCATGAGGTGCCGTGCGGCAGCTTCGACGTCGGCGAGTTCCACATCTCTTCGGCACTCGTCTGCCACCCGGGACCGACTGTCGGGTATCGGATTGCCACTGCCCGCGGTGCACTGGCATACTTCCCCGACCACGAGCCAGCCCTGGGTGCGCGGAACTTTCCGGTGAACGCGGAGTGGACGTCAGGTTACGCGATTGCGGCCGGGGCCGACTTGCTCATCCACGACGCACAGTACAGCAGTGCGGAATATCTGCACCATGTCGGCTGGGGTCATAGTTCCCTGGCACACGCGTTCGAGTTCGCCACGCTCGCTCGCGTCAAGCGTCTTGTCCCGTTCCATCACGACCCGGCCCACACCGACAGCGACTTGGATCGACTCCTCAGTGAGGCAGCAGGCGCTGCCAAACGTCCCTTCAAGGTGACGCCGGGCATCGAGGGAGCCCGCTTCAACGTCCGGTAGCCAGCGCCGCGTGTCGCTGCAGGGGTAGGGGTTGGCCCCTTCACGACGGCCCGACACGCAGTGTGATGCCCCCGTCAACGGAGATGGCCTGGCCGGTGATGTTCCGCGCGTCAGCGCTGCTAAGGAATACGGTGAGCTTGCCGATGTCTTCCGGTGTCTGTTCCCGGCCCAACGGGACGCCACGCTGCACCTGATCCAGGAAGATGTCGCGCGGCTCGCTGTCCGCATATCGAGGCACGCTCATCTTCAGCAGCATTGCCAGCATTTCCCAGGCGCGGGTCCACAGGAAACCAGGGCAGATGGCGTTGACCCGAATGTGCGACGCCGCAAGCTCCAGCGCCAGACTGCGGGTCAGCGAAATGACCCCTGCTTTGGCGGCGCCGTACGCCGGAATCGCCACCGTGGGCAGGAGTCCGGCAATCGAGGCAATGTTGACAATGGACCCTCCGCCGCGTTGTTGGAGGTGCGGGATGGCCGCCTTACTTGCCGCAAACGTGGTGCGCAGGTTCGTGGCAAGCTGATCGTCCCAACCAGCCTGATCGATGTTCGTGAAGGGATTGCCGATCGCGGTTGCGCTGTTCTGCCCCCCTCCGCCGGCATTGTTGACCAGAATATCCAGGCCACCGAAACGGCGGACGACATCAGCGGTCGCCGCGCCGATCTGCCGCTCGTCGGAGACATCGGCCGCGAGTCCGACCGCTTCACCGCCGAGGCCGGCGGCTGTTGCCTCGGCGTCGGAGCCGTCGAGATCGATCAGTGCCAAGCGGGCACCTTCGGTTGCGAGGCAGCGGGCGATGCCAGCCCCGATGCCCCGAGCTCCCCCTGTTACGATCGCCACCGTGTCCTTCAGCCGCATGCTTGACCCTCCTTAAATAAAGATAAGCCAGCCTTCACAAGCGCCTGGTGTCACAGGCGCATGCATGACGGAATGACCAGTTCTTTTGGTCGGAGCACTGCCCGGGACGCCCTCTCCCTATTCCAAAGAAACGCGATATTCTTTCGACGGCGAAGACGGGCGGCATGGGTCAAGGTCCCCTGCGCCGGTGACGCCGCCGGCCGTGGAGCAATGCCAGCGCGGCAGGCAGCAGCAGGAGCCAGCCACTCCCCGCGGCGCCCACGACACTTGTCTGGCACCCCGAGCCGCTGCCGTCACCAGAGTTTGCCACACTGTTCGGATAGATTGACAAGATCCCGCCGATATCATCGGACTGCAGCCGATCGATATTACCCTCGCGGCTATTCATGATCGCGACAACGTCCTGGCCATTGTCGTCGGGGTGATCGAGGCCGAGCACATGTCCGAACTCGTGCAAGAGCACACGGCGGACGTCGTTGAGGACACGGCCGTTCACGACACGGATGTCCCCGTCGTACGCATTCCAATCCACGTTGGCGTTTACCAAGACCGGCGCATTCAGCAGTGCTCCGCTTGTACGCTCGGCGCAGTTGTTCGTCAATTCGATCACGTCACCGAACCCGCTGCCGCAGAAGTCGCCCGCGAAGAAGATCGGGTTGTCGCCCACTGGTCCCGTGTTGGGGCACGCATGATTCGGCCCGCGGGGCCCGCAGGGGTCGAAGAACTGGCCCCCCACGGTGACCGTAAAGCGGAAGGCGGCCCCGACGCTGTTCCAGTCGTTGGCCGCATTGATCGCGTTCTGATCCCAATTGAGGGTCCCGTTGAGTAGCACCGTGCCGGGCGCTGGGCTCCCCAAAAACGCTCGCAACGTGGCACCATGCTGAACCCAGCGGACGCAACGACCGTTGATCTGCAAACAGGCAAACGCCTGCGCAGCGGTGGCACGTAGCACGACGACCAACACGATGGCAACGCAGGCCAGGTTCCGTGTGAGGCAGGCTCGGCTCATCCGTCACCTCGCCACGCCGGCGCCCCCGCTCGGATGCGCCAGCTCGCTGGCGACGAGCTCCAGAAAGCCATCGAGTGTCAACGGCGTTGCGGCGCCATCCTGCCCGACCGATCCGCGGCGCAGCTCACGACCGGCCCTGCCGAGCACCGGCGCTCCATCGCTGGCCTCCACGATATCTCTGCGTCGCTCACGATCGAAGCGCACGTGAAACCGGCCCTGGAAGATCCCAACCAACGGGCAGATATCACGGCCGGTACCCGCAACGAACAACACGTCGCGCTCGCCGACCGTGAAGGACGGCATGTCCGGAATGTGCACCGCCACATCGCCGGTCGCACCACCATAGAACCGCAGCGTCAGGACCGCCCCGGCATCCCCCTTGAGGACGTAGAGGTCAGACAAGGTCACCGCAGTCCATGGCGCTCCCACTTCGTCCGTTTCGTGCGTGATCTTGCTCACCGTGCCCACCACGATTTGCTCGGCCCGCGCCACGAGCTCCGGAAAGTCCCGCTTCACGACCACCATCGCGTTGACACCCTGGGGCGTGGCCAGCAGGATCCCCGCTACGGTGCACCACCCGATGCCCGCGCGCACGAGAAACCGCGCCTTCACGGGGTTCAAAGAATACAACATGCCATGGCCTCCAGGGAGCGAAACTCCGGCACACGGTAGCAGACGCACCGAGCTGAGACCACCAGGCAAGAAGCCATGGCCCGCTTGGTCGGGACCTGCAGGCTACGCGCTGCGGTAGCGGGCGGCGCCTGCACGTCAGTACGTGTACTCGATCTGTGTCGTGTAGATCACATCCGCCCGGATGCCGTCACGGTTCACCGGGAACTGAAAGTTGCCAGCGATCACGAACTGGCCGAAGGGGTTGAACTTGAAGCCCACTGCTGACTGGATCACGTCGTCGTTGATGCCATCCCGCTTGTCGTCGTGGAAGCCAAGGAAGTCGGCGGCCAGCGTGAGCCAGTTCGTGGCACGCACATCGGCGCCGGCAATCCATCGCGCCTGACTCACATCTGCACCACTCCGAAAGGAGTAGCCAAGGTTCAGGTGGGGGGAGACGCGGCCAAATCGCTTGGACGCAATCAACCAGGGGGTAAACGTCGGGTCGCTGAAACCTAGGAAGTCACCGGCATTCCCGGTGGGCAGGGTCAGGACACCGATGGCCGCAAGGTTTGCGAAAGGCGTATCGTAGAAATGCCACTTGGTACGCAGAAAAAGGTCGCCGGTGCCGAAAGCGGAGGCTTCGAATCGATCCGTGGCGCAGCGAAAGTTGCCTGCTTCACACAGCCGGCCGGAACCGGCGCTTAGTTCCCGGGTGCGGGGATCCACCAAGAAGGTCCCATTGCCGGGCCGGCCGTCAGGCCTCTGGATCATCGTCACGGCGCGACCGCGCATCCGTGCGTGGTTGACCGCCAGTGCCATGCTCACGTCAACGGAGTCGGTGAGCCCGAAGGCGGCGCCAAAGAACAGGAGATCAAACGAAAGCTTGAGGTTGAGCCGCGTGCGCAGCCGGTCATCCTTGAGCTTCTCTCGGTCGGAAGGCAATAGGGTGTCCAGGAACGCGGCCGAAAAGGCGTCCTGCGAGAAGGACAAGCGGTTGATCGAATCCCCCTCCAAGGTGTCGAAGTCGATGCGCGTGTAGGAAAAGCTCAGCGTGCCCGTATGCCGTCCCAGCGTCTCGGCACGCTCCGCCAGCGGTGCGCCAAGGCTCTGCGGGAGCCGCACGAACGTGTCGAGCTCAGGGTCCCATGCGAAGCGGAACGCGCCGCTGGCCGAGGGAATCGGGGCCTGCGAGCGCGCCGCAGCCAGCGCCGCCGACAGCGACCGGAACTGGTCAGCGAAGCGCAGCCGGGCCCTCGAGGCACGTTGGTCGGTTATGGCCGCCGCCGTCGATAGTGTGCCGCCAAAAAGCCCTGGAATCCGGCGATCCAACGGCCTCGCGCCTGCGGGTTCTCCACCCGCACCCAACACGAGGCAGCTGGCGAGCACCGTTCCAAGTATCCACCGCCACGAACGACACCACCACCCACCAACGTCCACCCTATCGTGCAGCGGGCCACTCATGGATCCTGCGAGCTGGAACGGTGTGAGCCGCCTTCGGCTGACGGCGCCCGCGCAGGGGTCATCGGACACCGCCCGCAATCTTCCACTGTCCGGCGTCGCGGACCAGGATCTTGGTCAGGCGGACCTCCAAGCGGACCGATTTTCCACTTTGCTGGTCGATGAAGCGATCCCGACGCGTGTACGATACCGCCACACCCTCGGCATGTGGGGCGATCGTCACGTCACTGAGCTGCACGGTCAACCCTGAGGCATTCTGCAGGTAAGCCCGCAGGGCGTCGCGTCGCCGCGCGGAGAATGACACGTACAGTGCAGCCAGGCGGTCGACGTCCTTGTCTTCGAGGGCACCCCGGTATTGCTCGAGCACATCGCGTACGTCTGCTTCCACGGTCCCGCGCGTTGGCTCGGCTGCGTACGCAGCCGCTCCCCACCGGAACGCAAATCTCCAGATGCTCTGTTCCCGACGCGACTGTGGCTCGGCGGTCGGCCCTGGGACCAGCGGCGGGGTCGCGCGAGCACGTGGCGGGGTTTGGCGCTCAACGACGCCTTCGGTCTCGAGCAGAAGCCGATAGGCGTCAACGTCGGTGTTCGTTTCCGTCCGAATCAGTTTCCGTTCTTCCGGCGACAACTCGACGGGCAGCCGCCGCAGCATGCTTATCACCAGCTTCTTCTGCAGAGCGAAGAAATCGTCTTGGCGCCCCTCAACGCTATCGGAACCCTCCTGCACGCCAGTTGTCGCGTTGATGATCCACGCGTCGATGCGGATGGTGTTTCCCACGACGTTGAACGAGCCCGTGACCAACCTGCCGATACCGAGTTGCCGCGCGACGTATAGATTGTCCAGGCCGCGGGCTCGGGCAATCCGGTCGATCAGCTCCGGCGAATACACGTGCAGCGCCCGCACTTTGCTCAGCTCGGTATTGAACGCGACCCGCAGGGCTTTCCCTATCCAGTCGTGTTGCGGGTCGGCACGCAGGTTGCGAAATGCCATCACCCCGATCGAATTGGTTGCCGGTTCGCTAGCCGGCTCTGGGGCGGCCTGGGCAACCGAGGCTGCAGTGGGAGGAGATCCGGTCGGTTTCGGGCCACGCGGTACCGCCGCGAACATCAAGTCCGTTCCCTCCATTTTGTGGTACGGATGCTGCTGCGCGCCGGTCAGGCGGGGCACGACTCGGGCAACGTACCCGAAGAGCTCGGACAACGACACCAGACCATCGCCGTCGGCGTCGGCCCGGCCCTGCAGGCCTTCGAGCACAGCGTACGTAAAGACGCCGTGCGCCAGCTGCGGTTCCTCCTTCGAGTCCTCACCCGGTTTCGTAGCGGCGAGCAAAAAAAAGCCCTCACCAACCGACATGCCGAGGTAATCCGCTGAAACCAACCCGTGCGCTGCCAACTGTAGCGCACCGGCGTGGCAGGTGTCGAGCATAACCACGACGCCGCGCACGTCGCGCCGCAGCACCCGAACCATCTCGTCGAAGTCCGACATGCGCAGCCCAGCGGTTAGCAGATTATCGGGCGTCGCCGGGTACGGCAAAAAGTAATAGCTGTTCGTGTTGAGGTCCTGAACGCCATGCCCCGCGAAGAAGATCACTACGACGTCGTTCGGCCCGGCTCGGCCGAGGAACCGCTCCATGCTGTCGAGGATGCTCTCGCGGGTTACCTTCTCGTCAGTCAAAACCAAAGTCCTGACGCGGTCGTACAGCCGCCGCTTCCCCTGCCACAACAAGGTCGCGTCAATGGCCCGGGCATCCGAAGCCGCGAACTGGAGGTTGAGATCGGCGTCCTTGTACCGACTCACGCCGATCGCGAGCAGCCAGAGCGTGGATCTGGCCGGGCCGGACGTGTCTGGTACAGCGACCGCCGGGGCGAACCGTTGGGCCCGCGAATCGGTCTGCCCAGGCCGGTAGACCGCCCACGTCATGAGCAGACCGGCCACGGCCCCCCCACTGACGACTATCAATAGCCCGCGGAGCGTCATAAAATCACCGTGGACAAATCCTCGCCCATTGCGACTGCGGGTTGCAACTGGCATCTGCGCAGAAAGACGGGAGGGGATCAGTCAAGGGAATCCATGGGGTTGGGTCAACCTGTTCGCAACCTGAGTGATTGTCTGCCTCATCAGAGGCCGGAGTGCAATAAACCGCCTACTTTTTGCATCTCTGGTTGCAGAAGCACATGGCACGGAGAGAGGAGCGGGCGGCGGGAGTCTATGCCGTAGCGGATGGAGGACCCACGCAGCCAAGCGCGAGAGGCTCGGGAGCTGATTGGCCGCTGCCTCGCCGGAGACGCGCAAGCCGTGCAGCACTTTCAGCAGGCGTACGGGGAGCTGATCTACGGCTATCCGATCCGCGTCTACCGTACGCCGCCGGAGGACGCCGGTGACTTCTATGTCTTCGCCTTCCAGCAGGGCCGCATTTTCCGCCGCCTCCGAACGTTCGAAGGCCGGGCCCCCTTACGCGCATATCTGCTGGGTTCCGTCCTCGACGATCTCGTGCTCGAGTGGAAACGTGGCGAGCGCCGGGTCGAAACGGTCTCCATCGAACGGTTCGGTGATGTCCCCGACCCTGCCGGGCCGGCCAGCCAGACGGCTCCCGAAGCTCCGCCCCGGCCTGGCGGCGCACCATCGTTGAACGACATGCTGGCGACTGTCCCACCGTCCAAGGCGGTGGTGATGAAATTGCTCTATGTCGAGGATGCCGACTTGAAGGCGCGGGACATCGAGTACCTCGCGGACGTCTCCGGCCGGAGTGTGCCCGAGGTGCTGGCCGCGGTGGCTGGCATGCGGACCACCGTCCGAGAGCGCGAAGCTGGGCTGAAACGCCTCGAAGATGCCCTCGAAGCCGTGCAGGCGTGGATCCACCTGTACGAGCGGCAGCTCCGGCGCGTCAGCGAAGATCTGGCCGCCGTGCCCGCGGAGACCGTGGCGGCCGCCCGGCTACGCGAGGAGGCAGCGCTGCTGGAACACAAGATCCGCCGGCGACACCAGCAACGCGCTCGCCTCTTGGCGCAGGCGCAGCGACGCAAGGTGACGGCACCATACAAACATATCGCCGCGCTCCTGAACACCAGTGTCGGGAACGTCTGTTCCCAGATCGCTCGGCTTCGCAAGGAGTTGCTGGCAAAGGCCGGAACCCGGGGACAGGAAACCGGGCTTGAAAAACGAAAGGTAAGAGGTGTAGGGTCAAGTGAGGAGATCTGAGTTAAGCTCACCCCTCGGGGCGCTGAGGTGAGGGAGAACGTGGCAGGCGCTGCGCAAGCCGGGGAGTGGAACGCGAAACGCGGTCGAAGACCGGAAAGAGGAGAACAGGCATGGCTGATGCTCGGTATCTGATCTCTGAGTCCAAATCCGCTGAGGTGGGTTCCTGCCCCGAATTTGAGGACCTCTCCCGCTTCGTGGATGGCGAGCTGAGCCCACGCGAGAGCGCCGATGTCGAAGTGCACCTGAAGCGTTGCGCGTGGTGCTCGGGGCTTACCAAAATGATTAGTGCATGGTTCGACGCCGCAGCCGCTGCCAGCGCCGAGGAACGTGGCGACGCACGCTGCACCACGACGGAGCTGCTAGTCGGATACTTGACGACAGGCCTCACGGCCAGCGAACGCCGTGACATCGACCGTCACGTCCGCGGCTGCGACCAGTGCATCCGAACGTTGACCTTGCTCCAGCGCAGGCTACTGAGCGCCCCGGAAATGGCGGCTCCGGTTCCGGCAGCCGTTGTCGAACGGGCCAGGGCCGCATCCACACGGGACGTTGGTCATGCCCGGCCTGCGGTGGGCCTGGGCGAGGCGTGGGCGGCCCTCTCGTCGGTCGGCCGCCGACTCTCGGCGCACATCAAGCTGCCGGTGCTGGTACCTGCGGCCGTCGCCGCTGCCGCGCTGCTCGTTGTCGCGACGGAGCAAACGTGGGTGACACCGGCGCCGCAGCGAGAACTGACTCGGGCGGTGCCGATGCATCAGACGCTCCGCGTCACCGCGCAGGAGGCGATCGTGCGCAACCAGCCAAGCACACGTACGCAGATCGTAGGCACACTGCAGCACGGGACGACGATCGAAATCGCTGGTCAGGAAAGAGACTGGTATCGTGTGACCTTGCCCGATGGCACAGAGGGCTGGGTCGAACGCCGCGCGTTCGAGTAGTTCTCCCGCGGTCGCTCACGAATGTTGCACCGGACGACTGGGGAGGAACGCGGCCCGGCCACGCCGCGGCTCTTGTCCGGTCGCGCCGCCGTAGTCTGCGCTGCCGCGCTCCTGTTCGCGGCAGCGGTCTGGCTCCCCGTGGCTGCCGCGGAACCACTGGTCTGTGGCGTCCCGCTCGCACGGCAGCTCAAGTCGGGAGCAACCGATTCATTTCAATTCTCCCTGTCGCCCGGCACGGCTCTTTCACTCGAGGCCGTCGACACGTCCCGAACCATTGATTTGCTCAAGATCAGTTTCTCCCCTTCGCAAGAAACGTGTCTCGGCGATCTCGAAATCAGGAGCCCAGGCGAGATGGCCTCCGTCGAGGTGTCCGATTGCGTCGGCCAGGACGCGGGAGACTACACGATTGCGCTGTCCGTCGTGTCGCCGGGACCGGACAACTGCGGGGTGCCGCTCCCGTGTGGGTCGACGCTGCAGGGTGAGCGTCTGGACACCCTCGGGGAGGTGGATTCGTATACGTTTCCGGGTATCGAGGCGGACCGAGTGAGGCTGACGGCGACCGACGTGGCAGGCACGATTGGTTGCGTGCGTTTGCGAGTCTTCGACCCGGGCGGGTCCCTAGTGGAGGATCTGTTCAATCAGCCTTTCGACGAGCAGTTGACGAGAACAGGTACGTACACTGCCCTGGTGAGTGCATGCGTGGAACCCCGAACAGGGCCGTACACGATCACCTGGCAGCCGTCCAGCTGCCCAGGGGAAGCCGCGCAGGGGCAGCTCGCGTACGTGGCGAACTCCGACGCGGGCACCGTGAGCCTGATCGACCTGACCGCGCTGGCGACCAGGGCGGTTATCCCGCTTGTGCCCCCCGCACAGGCCATGGTCGCCGCCCCCGTGGGCCTCGACATCAGTCCGAACGGCGGGTTTGCATACGCGACGTACGGCACCTCCAGCACCGCCGTACTCATCAACACCACGACCAACCTGATCGCGGCATCGGTTCCGGTCGGATTGGATGCTGCCGGCGTTGCCTTCACGCCCGACGGCGCCTCGACGTACGTCATCTCCAACGATCTGGGGGGTATATCGGTCATCGACAACAAGACGAATAGGGTGACTGGTATCATCGCCCCTGACGTCGGGTTCTCCGAAACGATCCAGTTCGCCACGGATGGCGCTACGGCTTTCGTTGTGTCCGATGACCTGGGGGGGCTTGCGGGGATCGACACCGCGACGAACGAGATAACCAGCTTCAGCGACCTTGACCTCGGCTTCTTTGATGCGTTCGCCATCAGTCCCGACGGTGCTTTTGCGTATGCCGGTGTCCTGGACGGAATCGCCGTGATTGAAACGGCGACGAACACGATCTTCGACATGATCACGCTCGACGACGAGCCGTTCGGTATCGCCTTCAGCCCGAGCGGCGGCCGCGCGTACGCCTCGTTACCTGACGAAAGCAAGCTCGCCGTCATCGACACGGAGTCGAGTCGGGAAATTACCAGGATTCCGGTCGGGGTCGATACGGGGGGCGTTGCCGTTTCAGGGGATGGAGCGCTCGTGTATGTGACGGACTTTACGTCTGCCGCCACGGATGTCGGATTCTGGGTGATCGACGCGGCGACGAATCGAGTCGTTGGTGGCATTCCGACCATGGGAGACGGCCCTGCGAGCGTGGTGCTGACAACGGCACCAGAGGGTCTGTGCGTGGGCGACGCGGAGGGTGAGACGAAGGTGACCGTCGACGAGCTGGTGCGGGGTGTCAACCAGGTTCTCAACGGTTGTCCAGGCCGTTTCCCGAGGATGTCGGTTCTGGCCCCCTAACCGCACCATCTCGCCGCCGCGCCACTGTGCGCGCTAACGTTCCGTACGCCCGGCACGGGCCGCAGCCGCCGTCGCACCGTTGCGCAGGATGTTGCGGGCAATAAAGCTCGGCTCGACCGCTGCTTGTGCCGCGAGGAGCGCGCTCTTCAGGCTCAACGCTTCGCTAGCGAGCGCGTCGTCGTCGCTGGCGGCGATGACGAAATCGACGAGGTGTAAGGCAAGCTGAAGATCGCCCGCTTCCTGGAGTGCGCGGGCGCGGCCGAGGAGCGCGGCGGCACCCGCCAGGGAGGTCACCTCGCGAGCGATGGCTCGCGTGGGCGCAGGAAACAGGTGCGCCGGATTGCCGTCGAACCAGCCCGCATACCGCCGCAAGATGCCGTGCACCACGAAGGTGGGGCAACCGTAAATCGGTCTCAGGTACGGCTTGCTGGCCAGAGCGGGGGGGAGCGCATGCACTTCCGCCAGAATCTGCTCGGCCCACATACCCGCGTTGAGACGGCGGACCACCTCGTCGTGCAGCCACCGCAGCGCACGTGCCGTGTCGAGGCAGGCGTCCCGGACCGCGGCGGCGCCAACAATCGCTGGCCCATGCCCAGGCGCCAGCGCCACGGGCTCTCGCGCCGCGATCGCTTCGAGTGCGGCAGCCCACTCCACTTCGTAGCGCTGGACCTTGAAGGGGTTGCCGATGTTGGGACACGACCAGATGAACAGGTCACCGCTGCAAGCTGTGCGACGTTCAGGAACCCATACCCAGGTGGCGTCATCGGTCTCGCCCAGCGCGTGCTGCAGATGGAACGTGAGCTGGCCCACACGCAGCACCATCGTGTCGCGATAGAGCACGTCGGGATAGAAGAACTGCTCGCGGACCACGACCTTGGCCCCAGATGGCAGGGCAAATTGAATGCGATTGATGTGGTCATGCTGCCCGTTCAGTTCGAGATAACGATCGAAGCGCGCTGGGACCCGCTCATGCGCGACGATTCGCGGTCGCGGATCGCCACGCCGCGCTGCGTCATCAAGCAGCGCCCAGACACCGAAGGCGTGGTCGAAGTGGCCGTGTGTGTAGATCACGTACCGAATTGGCTGACCGGACACGGCGCGGATCTGTTCCAACAGCCGTGGCCCCATCGGACGCACGCAGGTATCAACGACCACCAGCCCGTCATCGGTCTCGATCACGGTGGAATTGCCAAAGGCCGAGATCAGGTGAACGCCCTCGGCGATGCGTTCGGGTCGGTCCTGCCAGTAATAGAGCCCCTCCATCGCAGGAGCTTCAGTTGCCATACGCCCCTCCAGTTTTCTTGTGCCGCCTGCGGCTAGCGCAGTCGGCCGTCATCCGGACCCGCGTTTCTCATAGCTCGGTCGCGTGGCCGGCCGCAACGACCGGCTTGTCTTTGCGCCGCCGGGGTGAACTGCTATGAAGGGCGCCACTTCAAGTCGTTGGAGGCTATGCTGATGGCAAGGATCGTTGGAGCCGTAACGCTGGCCGTTCTGCTCACCGGGACGACTGCGCAGGCAGAAGGGAAGCACCCGATGGTACTGATGTCCACATCACTGGGCGACATCAAGATCGAACTGAACGAAGAGAAGGCGCCGATCACGGTGAAGAATTTTCTCGACTACGTCAACGCGAAGTTCTACGATGGAACCATCTTCCACCGCGTCATTCCGGGCTTCATGATCCAAGGCGGCGGGTTCGACAAGGACATGAAGCCGAGGCGGACGAGAGCATCGATCAAGAACGAGGCCGGCAATGGCTTGAAGAACACCGTTGGGACCATTGCGATGGCGCGCACCGGTGTCGTGGATAGCGCCACGGCGCAGTTCTTCATCAACGTGAAGGACAACACCTCCCTCGATCATCGCAATGACACCCCGCAAGGGTTCGGGTACGCCGTGTTCGGCAGGGTGGTCGATGGGCTCGATGTCGTGCACAACATCGAACACGTACCGACGACCACGAACGGAGCACACCACAACGTGCCCATCAGACCGGTGATCATCTCGTCGGTGACCGTGGTGCAGTGAACGCGGCGAACGATCGCCCACGCGGGGGGACGGCGGTCGTCTTCGACCTGGACGGGGTCCTCATCGACTCCGAGCAGCTCCAGTACAGCGCGTATTCCACTGTCCTGGCCCGTTTCGGCGTTACGGTGTCGGTTCAGGAATACGCCGCACACTGGATTGCGGCCGGACATGGCCCCGAGTATGCGGTCGAGAGGTATACGCTTTCGCTCGACCCTGACGAGCTACGGGCGCTGAAGGATCCCGTCTACCACGACCTCCTGCGCCGGCACGTACACCTCATGCCCGGTGTGATGGACGCGCTGACCCGGTTGTCCGCCCGGTTTCCTCTTGCCATAGCCACCAACTCGAATCAGCGGGATGTGTCGTTTGTGCTGGATCATTTGGCCGTAAGGCGTTTCTTCACTGCGGTGGTGACACGAGAGGACTATGAGCACGCGAAGCCTGCTCCGGATGCTTTCGTCGCTGCCGCTACGCGTCTCGGGGTCCCACCGGGAGGGTGCCTGGTGGTGGAGGATGCGCATAAGGGAGTGGTCGCCGCCCATCGGGCGGGGGCCAGCGTCGCTGCCGTGCCGAACGCGTTTACCCGTGACAACGACTTCTCTCTGGCCAGCATCGTGTTGCGCAACCTCGACGAGCTGACCGTGCAAGTTGTCGACGGCGTGCTGGCGCGACGGCGTGCATGAGCGCCGTCCGCTCCGTCAAGAGGCCACCTCGCGGCAGCGTATGGGCCGGGCTGCGGGCCCTCCGCCGTGCGGTGCACGCTGCGAGCGTTCGCCCGCGCCCGCAGCGGGGGCCCGCCGGCTGCTAGAGCGTAATACGCAGTCTGCCGCCCGGTGCGAAGACAGCGGGTGGCTCTTGGATCAGCCCGCTTGCACCGCGGGGGTTCCGCACGGGCCTGTGTCGCAGGCGTGCGGTGCCGGCGCTGTGGACGACCGCGGCGCGGTCTGGTTTCGGGACCACGCTGCCCGCCAACAGCGGATTGCCGCGGGTCAGGCTTTCAGCGGCCCCGGCGCCAATGAATTCCATTCCCTGGATGTACTGGCGGAACAGCGTGTCGGAGAGCCGCCTCGGAGGCCCGGGCAATCGTCCGTGCGGGATGCTCGTGACCTCCCGGGCCGTGATGAAGACGACCTGGGTGGGGTCGGACACGCCGTGGACTTCTACCCGCCCACTGATACCAACCACCTTGGTGACGTCGTCCCGTGCGGAGTACTGGACCACGAAGTCGGTGCCGCGCACGCCAGCCACTGCGGTTGCCGTCCTGACTTCGTAGGCAGCGCCCGGCCGGCGGTAGTACTCGCTGACCAGCGCATTCAGCGTGCCGCGAAGCAGCCCGATCACAGATCTGGCGCTCCCTCGCGTCGGGCGAAAAACCTGCTCGTTCACCACAATGTGCGAGTCGTCGCTGAGCGTCAGTACGGTGTCGTCCTGAAACACGATGCGCAACCGTCCCGGCCGGCCTGTGCGGATCTCGTCGCCCTGGAAGATCGCGGTGCCATTGGTCGCGGCCGCCCACCTGCCCCCGTGCAGGGTCTCTGCCGTGCCATCCACCGCGGCGACCGTCCCGACCTCGAGCGCGAAGCTCACGCGGCTGAAGAGCACGAGCAGAGCCAGAAGCGAGAGCGCCAGCGCGGGCCGGCTCGCGACCGCGGCACCTCCGTGTGCCCCGAGGCGGTGAGCCGTTGAATGGCGCTCGTCCGAGTTCATGCAACTCCTTCCCAGGCTGAATGCTAATAGAATTCCACTTCCAGCGCCAACGACACGATCTGGCGATCATAGTCGAATTCCCGTTTGTTCGAGTCGTTGAACGAACCGAAGTACGCGACGGTGAGGGTGAGATAGCTGCTGATTCGCTTGGAGACGCTCACCGTCACCAGGTGCTCGCTGTCCTCGCGCCCGTTGCTCGGAGCGTCAAACTGCTCGTCGCGGAAAGCATAGGCCGCCTCGACATTGACTCCTGCAGGAAAGGCCCAGCCGATACCTGCATCAGCTTCGTGGCCGTCGTACGCGAACACGTCCCCCGCAGCGTTCAACGGGTCCTCGCGATCGAATCGGTAGCCCACCGATACGTAGCGCTCCTGCGACCCCAGATACACGACCTGCCGTATTCCGGGTGCGTGATTAAAGGCGTCGCGGGTCTTGCTGAATCTGCGCTGCCGGAAGTCGCGGTAGCGCATACGGTAGAACAGTTCCGTGCGTCCCCCGTCGCCTTCCGCGATGGACATCCACGGGAATCCCGTGGCCGCTTGCAGAAAGCTGTCGTTATCCAAGAGGTAATAGTCGTACTGGGCCAACAGGGCGATCTGCACCCGGCCCGTGCGCATCGCCACTTGAGCGCTCGGCCGGTGCCCCTGGAGGTCGAAGCCGGTGAGCTCGAAGTGCAGGCTCTGATAGAACTCGTAGCCAACCGAGAGTTCCGCCTGCTCGGCGCGCCACGGTACGTACCTACCCCCGAGGGTAAACGTCGCACGGCCATCTTGCTGCTTGGTGATGCTCAGCTCGTCCTTGACGACGTCATCCGACGGCGCCAGCACGACGTTGCTGTCGTACGCGAATCCGACCGCGCCGTAGAGCTCAACGTTTGGGCGCTTCTCCTGGCGAAGCTTCACCAGAAACTGCGCTGCCTCACGCCCCAGCGCCGAGTTGGGGTTGGCGCTGGCGACGTACGAGAAATGCTCTTCGGCTTGCACCCATTCGCCCCGCTCAAACGCGATCACGCCGAGGTAGTACCGCGCCGGCACGCGCAGCGCGGGATCCCGTTTCGCTGCGCGCTCGAAATTGCGGCGGGCCGCGTCGGACCGCCCCAGGCGCAGCTGTGCAATGCCCAGAAATTGCGACGCGCGGGCCTCCAGCCTACTTACGCGCTGCGCCTGCTGGAGCCAGGGAATGGCCGGCCGATATCGCCCAGCCTCGACCAGCACGGCTCCAAGCTCGAGCGTTGCTTGCTGGAGGTCCGGCTTCTTCGCCAGAACTGCCCGCAGGTCCGTGGCCGCTCCCGTAAAATCACCGAGCCGCCCGCGCGTAACGCCGCGATAATAGAGGGCCTGCGGATCCTTGGGATCGGCTTTCACAGCCCGCTCGAAGAGCTGCAACGCCTTCGAGAAGTGCCGCGCGTGGAACCGCACGAGGCCACGCGAATACAGGCGCTCGGATCGTTCGCTGGCCGTCGCCACGTCGCTCATCGCGACCGAGATGATGGCGACCGCCAGCGCGAGCAAGCAGCTCGCTTTGTACTTCAAGAGCAAATTCCATCTGCGGTTCCTCATGCCAGCATGCGGTTCAGGCGGCGGCGTGGATGTTACGGCCCGGGCGGCGGCGCACCTGCCGGCGGTACGGGTGCCAAGAAGTGGTACCCGAGATCGACCGGCGGAATGTCGAGCGTCCCGTCGGTCTGCGTTGTCCGCTGCCCCAACGCATCCACCAGGGCCTCATCCGTCTGCGGATCGCCCGCATCGACCGCCGCGCTCGTCGAACCGGCTATGCCCTTCGCTAGACGAAAGTCGCCTATGGTGGGCGCAATAAAGAGCGGGTCCGCACGTGGCGGGGTGATGTCGTGAACGCCGATCGGCGTGTCCGCCCCGAAACCGTCGGTGTTCAGATTGAAATCAGCTTCGTACCCACTCGTCGACGCGTCGGCGACAATGCCGGTGGGAACGTTCAGATTGAGGATGTTGTTCTCTACCACCACGGCGTGCGACGGCGTTCCCACGTCGCCGACGAAGATGCCTGTGTCCCCGCTCTTGTACACGGTATTATTGATCACACGCAGGTCGTTCGTCCCCACCACGCGAATACCCGTTCCCGAGATTGCGGAAATTAGGTTGTTGAAAAGCAACCCGCCATCGGACCCGTCGAACCGCACACCATCACCGGCGGTACCGCTGATGATACAATTGCGGATTGCGATCCCGCCGCTGCGCGCGACAAGCAACCCCGCATCGGTACCCCCTTGGAGCGTGACGCCATCGATCGTGACGCCGGTCTGCTCGGACAACCCGATGGCCGCCGCGCGACCCCGGGCATTGATGACGACGTCCGCCGCGGAGCTGTTGGTGAGCAATCCCGTGACGTCGGCGAGCAGCGTCAGCGCGCCCGCAAGGTCCCCCCCGTTCAAGATCACGGGCGCGTAGACGCCGGGAGCCAGGATCAGGGTCGAACCTGCAGGTGCTCGCTTGGCCACTTCCGCGATGTTCGCCCCGGGGCGCACGGTGATCACGGCCGGCGCCGGTGTGGGGCTCGGGGTCACCGGCGCGGCGGCGCGGACCTCGAAGGGGTACGTAAAGTCCAGCGCACGTGATGCCGGCGCAAGGTTGCGCGCCCTGACACGCATCCGGTTCCGCCCCACGCCAAGAGTCCGCGTGCCACCTGCGACGTGAAAGCCAGTCACGCCGAGCGCGCCGCCGGTGCTGCACGGTGTGTTGCTCGCGTCGTCACATGCACTCAGCGCCAAGGGCAGGCCGCTGGCGGATCCTCCACCTTGCGCGACGTCGGCAGCAACCGACCCCGAATCCACCCCCTCGGCGGCGTCACCTACTGTGAACGAGAAGGAGACCGGGTTGGCGACCGAGCTGCCCACGGCAGGGCTGGGGTCCAGGAGAAACGGGACCGAGAACACTCGAATCTCCCCGGCGTCCGTTTCGGTCCCCGTAACAATCGTGACCTGGCGGGGGTCGCTGAGAAAGCTCGGTGTCGCCAGCGGCGACGGATCACATGGCTGGCCAGCTCCCGCGGGCTCTATGGCGCACATGTCTAGAAAGCCCTCGCTCGGTGCGAAGTCCGTAGCGAACCCGGCGAGCATCACCGTCGCTGGGCCACCGGGCAGCTGGGCGAGCACCAGAAAGCGGCGGCCGGACGCTGGATCGGTCGGCAGGCGAGTCGGATCAACGGCGAGACAACACGACCTGCCATTGTCGGAGTTGAAACGGATGCGGATGGTCTTGACTGCGGCGGGCAACTCGGGGCCGAAACTCGCCCGTGTGATGGGCACGCCCTGGGCTGCGGCGATACCACCAAACGCATCACGCCCCCTGGCTGGCTGTTCCCACAGCGCGCGGAAACTGAGGCTGCCCGCGCCGCCGCCGCTTCCGCCTCCACCGCCACCTCCACACCCGACTGTCCCAGCCACGGTCAACGCGACCGCGAGACTTTGCAATGAGGTCAGCCTCATCCTACGCAACGTTGAGTTCACTTGAACTGACCGGCCCCATACCTGATTGCTCGCCTCCTTGTCCACCCTCGCCCGACCGCCAGGCAGTGGGTGTGCCAGCGCTCGGCGTAGCACCGGCGAGGAATACAGGCTAAATGGTCGGGCGTATGGACCCGAAACTGGAGGCAGCCATTGAAGCGGCCCGCGCGGCTGGCAAGGTAGCGCTGCACTACTTTCGTGGAGATTTCCCCATAGAGTACAAAGGAGATCGGTCCCCGGTGACGCCCGCAGACCGGGAATGTGAAGCGCGGATCGTCGAGGTGCTTCAGCATGCCTTTCCGCAGTACGGCGTCTTGGGCGAAGAACTCGGTGAGCGGCGCGGCAGCGGAAGCCGGTGGATCATCGATCCGATCGACGGCACCAAGAATTTCATCCGCGGCATTCCCTATTTCGCGACGCTGATCGGCTTGGAGGAAGATGGGGAGGTGACTGTGGGCGTTGTGTACGCACCCGCAGTGGATGACTTGCTCTACGCCCAACGGGGCCATGGGGCGTTCGACGGCAACGGCCGCCTGGCAGTGTCTCGCGTTACCACGTTGCAGGATGGCCTGGTCACCTTTGGCGGGGTTGACATCTTCCGGCGGACCGGCCACTGGCGTGGATTCGAGCGCCTGGTGCGCGCCTCGGGCCGCCAGCGCGGTTTTGGAGATTACTTCGGCCATACGTTCGTCGCGCGTGGGCAGGCGGAAGCGATGGTCGAACTGGATGTCAAACCCTGGGACCTGGCAGCGATCAAGATTCTCGTCGAGGAAGCCGGTGGGCGGTTCACCGATTTCGATGGCACTCCGACGATCTACGGCGGGAACGCCGTCGCGTCGAACGGTCTCGTACACGACGACATCGTCGGTTTGCTGCGCGAAACGCCCGAGCCGGATTAGCGAGGAGTCTGGCGGAGAAAGTCCGTTTGCGCCCTTTGCCCTGAGCCCCTCGACGGGCGGGCTCAGCGGCCGACGCTGTGAGACCGAGCCGGGTGCCAATGCCAGTCTGTGAAGGATCCGCCATGCGGCCGGCTGTGGTTCGACGAGGCTCGTGGTGCGTACTGCTCGCCTTGTGCTGCCTGAGCGGCTGCGAGCAAGATCTGCGTGTGCCCTACATTCCCCCGAAGCTGGCGAACTGGCCGCAGCCGTATCGCGGGATCAGCGGCCTGACCGTGCACGTCTTCAACACGGGCTACGTACGCGTCTCCGAGGCTCTGATCCTACGCGGCGGAAGCCTGACCGAACACCGTGATCTGCCAGTGCCTGCCTTCGTCATCCAGCATCCGCGGCACGGCCTCATTCTGTTCAATACAGGGCTCAGCCCCAAACCCGACCAGGCATCTCCTTGGCGCGGCTGGCTGCGCCTGATCGCACCGGAGGTGTCGGCGGGCCACGGCTTGAAGGCCCAGATGGCACACGCTGGTTTGAAGGCCGGCGCGGTGAAATGGATCGTGCTGTCCAACATGCGCTTCGACCACACCGGGGAAGTGAAGGCGTTCCCCAACGCGCGCGTAGTGGTAGCGAAGGCAGAGTACGACTATGCGCAGGGGCGCCGCGACGGGTACGCGTCTCAAACATTCGACGGCGTTGCCAACTGGAAGTTCATCGACTTTCGCTCGGCAAAACCACTCGGCACCTTTCTCGCCCACGTGGATCTGTTCGGGGACGGCAGTTGTCTGCTGCTTGAGGCCAGCGGCTCCACACCGGGAACGATGGCCATGCTCGCTCGCCTGCGCCAGGGACCCCTTCTGCTTGCCGACGATCTGGCCGCGGTGGCGGAAAGCCTCCGCTACGCGGCCAAGCCCGCGTCGGTGTACGACATGGGCCGCTGGTGGGATCACATCTGGCGACTGAAGCGGTTCAAGGACCTGGTGCCGAACTTGATCGTCTTACCGGGGCACGCCCGTGAACCGATCCTCGCCGCCCGCTCGAAGCAGATCATCGTGCACGACTTCCGCCCTCCTGCAGGCCGTCTGTCTCCCGCACCGACGCCCAACCGCTTGCGGCGCCTCATTCCACAACCGTGGTAGACTGCGGAGGTGAACCTCGGCGTTCCGGACGTGTGTGGCGGGCCAGCCCGTATCAGGGGGTCGCTTCCAACGCCCGCTTGACGTTGGCAAGGTACTCCTTGACCGCCGCCGCCGCTTCGCGTTCGACGAACCCTCTGATCAGGCTTTGCAGGAGGCGCGGCACCGGCGTGTCCGGCGCCACCATCTGTCGCAAGACGATGCGCGTCGCGCCGGCTCCGCTCGGATGGAGTCGAATGGTACCTGACACATCCGTGTTGTCGTGCCTTGCCGCCTCGCTCTGAAAGGTGATCCGATCGACCCCGTTCCCTTCGTAACGCGCGGTGTAGCGCACCGCGAGGCTGGCCGGCCCGGTGGATCGCTCCTTGTAGAGGAAACGGTACGTCTCCTTGCCCGCCCGTTCACAGGCCTCGATCCCCGGAATGCAGCGGGACGACCCTACCACGTCCCAGAGAAATTCGTACGCCCGCGCCCGCGGGACACGCACGGTGATCGAGCGCTCCACCTCGGTGGGAAACTTGGCCATGGTGCCGCTTCAGACCCGAATGCTGGGGCTTGTACACCCTCACCCTGCCACGTCAAGCACGCCGCACGGACCGGGTAGGTGTGCGCGATGGAGGCCGGCGCGCTCGGGGCCGTTCCTTCGGACACGCCAGGCCGATCTGCCGTGTGATGTCGAAGACGTGATAGATCTGCGGGTAGACGAGCGGCTTTCCACTGGTCATCAGAGCCGCGGCCACCTGACGCTCGGGGTCCGCCCAGGATATGATGTTGGTCAGTCCCAAGTGGCCGAAGGCGTACTGGGTGTCTGGGCCGTACGGACTGAACCACTTGCCACCCAGCATGAACCCCATCCCGTATCGAAACGGCACACCCAGCGTGAAGTCGATCTCCAGGTACGAGTGCTCGGCGAGCGCGCGGCGCACTGTTCGTTGGTCGAAGATCCGCGTGCCGTCCAGTTCGCCACCGTTGAGCAGCAATTGGTAAAACCGGCTGAGTTCAGTTGCAGTCGCCACCAGGTTGCCCGACGGGATGACGGCGGTGAGAAAGCGTGCATCGTTCGACAGGGCTGCCGCCTCACGGAAGCCGAGGCCCAGCGCTCGCTCGAGGATTGTCGAGAAGGGTGGGAGGGGTGGTGGGCCCGTGAAGTAGTTCCGCGCGACTCGCGTGACGTCACGGCGCCGGACACCGTAGCTCATCCACCGAAAGCGCAGGGGGCGACGAATTTCCTCATTGAGCACCACGCGGATGTTCTTGCCGGTGACGCGCCGCACCAGCTCTCCGAGCACAAACCCTCCCGTGATCGCGTGATAGGCCAGCTGGCGACCGGGTCGCGACGTGGGCTCCGCGGCGCACAAGCTGCGCACGATACCGTCGGGATCCTCCAGCCGGTCGAGGTCCATCAGGGCACGCGGCGGGTTGGGAATGCCGGCGCGATGCGTGAGGAGGTGCCGGATGGTGATCCACTGCTTCTTGTGAACACCGAACTCGGGAATATACTCGCACACCGGGTCATCCATCCGGATCAGATTCCGTTGGTCTAGCAGATGTACGATCATCGCTGTGACAGCCTTGGAGGCTGAAAAGATAGTGAACGGTGTGTCGGGTGTCGCAGGCACCCGCTCCGCGTCGGGGGCGTCGCTGGGTCCGTTGCCCGCTGCGTGACCAATGGCACGGTCGAGCACCACCTGCCCATGCCGGCGCACGCAGAGCTGGACGGCAGGGTGAATACCGCTCCGGTAGAGCCGCTCAACGGCGCGCCAGATCCGCTCCACACCGCCGGCGACGACACCCACCGTGCGCGGGGGAACCTCCCCACCCGGCCGGCCCGACGTGACAGAATCTAGCGCCGCCGGCACACGGCAGGTCGTGATGAAAGGTACACGCACAGACGCCTCGTGATTGGATCACTGAGCAAAGCATGCGCACTGGCCCCCATGCGAGCACGCGGTAGGGAGTGGTGGCACTGCCCCTGCGGGACGTACGCGTCCGTGCTCGCTTCGCATGGCCCCGCGCGTCGCGCCGCAGAGTGCTAGGCTCCTGACGAGGGCATCTCCGTCAGGAGCCGGTCGATGGCATGGACAGGGGCCGCCTCGCCGCGCATGAAATGCGCGATGGCGCCATACACCATTTGCTGCTGCTCGACCATGGACTTACCCGCGAAAGATTCGGCGCTCACACGGATCTCAAAGTGACCGGGACTGCCGGCCTCGACTGTCACTCCAGCCCCCGGCAGGGCTGACCGGATGGCGCCACGCAACGCCTCGCACAGGTCGGCGGGGGAGCGCAGGCTTTCAGGTGTCATGAGCTGCTCCTTTCTCTGCTGATAGAGCTTGGAAGCTGTCAGGCGCCAACATACAGCAAGCGCGGCAGCATACCAATCGGGCCGAGCGATCCCGTGGGGGGGAGCCCGCCGCGGTCAATCAACCTTGGAACAGGAAGCGCGACACCATGTCGGAGGCCGCCTCGACGGCCGGCTCGATTCGGGCCCCCGCGGTCCCGAGCATGAGACGTGACGCCGTCCACTCAATCGAGGTGTAGACGATGAAGGCAGCCGTGGGTAAATCAGTCACGCGAAGCCGGCCGTCTCGCTTGAGCGCCTGGAAGAGCTCCACCATCGCCGAGCGAACGCGGTACTCGATGGCCTGCACGGCAGCGCGGAACTCGGTGTCCGTGAAGTAGCGCTCCCACAGGATGCGCTGCATGCCGGGATTGATCGTGCGGGTGTGAAACAGTGCACCGATGAGGTGGCGCACGCCGGCGCGAGGATCACCCCGCCGCCATGCATCGGGATCAAGGTTGTGCACCACGTAGTTGGCAATCTCATTCACCGTGCCGTCGAGGAGCTCCAAGAGGATGGAGCGCTTGTCGTTGAAATAGCCGTAGAAAGTCCCAACGGCGATGTGTGCCCGGCGGGCAATGTGCGCGGTGGTCGTCCGCTCGTATCCCCGTCGTTCGAAGCAGGCGACCGCGGCGTCCAAGATCTTCTGCCGCGTCCGCCGGCTCCGCTCCTGCTGCGGCCTGCGCAGACAGCCCCGCGGCTTCATTTTCGGCCGACGTTCCATGATCGCGAGCGTACCACACGCAGCGGCACCACGACAAAAAAGTGAATTCGACGTCAAGTTCTTGTTGACTCCAGGGCTGCCTGCGTCTACGGTAGGTCTACGACCAAGTCTAGCTTGTCCGGGGCGGTTCCCGAGCAAGAGGAGCGCACGATATGGCGGCAGCAGCGGTTCGCCCGAACGGGCATCACGCCGAGCAGGTGGAGGCGGAGCTTGAGACCATCCTCACGTCTTTCGACACCAATTACGCCTGGAACTACGGCAGCGTCAAGGCAGGCCTGCGGGACCTCTACGAGAAGGCCAAACGGGAGCAGTGGAACGGGAGCGAACAGCTCGCGTGGAACACGCCCGTAGACCCGGAAGGTCCGGTCATCCCGGAATCTTACAATCCCCTTGAAGACTACGGGCCGTACAAGAAGTGTAATGAAAAAGAGGTCGCCCGGTTTCGCCATGCCACAATTTCCTGGCAGCTGTCGCAGTTTATGCACGGCGAGCAAGGCGCCCTCATCGTCGCTTCGCAACTGGCAGGCGCCGTTCCCTGGATGGATGCGAAGCTCTATGCCGCCACCCAAACCGTCGACGAGGCGCGGCACGTCGAAGTGTTCAGCCGCTATCTGCGCGAGAAGCTCGAATGGGAGTGGCCGATCAATCGGCACCTCAAGCAGTTGCTCAACACGGTCATTACGGACCACCGCTGGGACTTCAAGTACCTCGGCATGCAGATCCTCGTCGAAGGCCTAGCCATGGCCGCGTTCGCCAACATGCACCAGCTCGCGTAAGAGCCCCTCGTGAAGAATCTCGTGCACTACGTCATGAAGGACGAGTCGCGCCATGTGGCCTTTGGAGTGATTTCGCTCAAGGACTACTACCTGGACATGCCGGAGGGGGAACGTCGTGACCGCGAGGATTTCGTGATCGAGGCCTGCCAGCTCATGCGCGATCGCTTGCTGGCGGAAGAGGTCTCGCGCTACATGGGTTTCGACGTGAACGAAGTACGGCAGATCGTGCTGGCGTCTCCGGTCATGAAGATGTTTCGGCAGGCGCTGTTCGCCCGGATCGTGCCGAACATCAAGCGCCTCGGCTTGCTCACACCGCACGTCCGCCGGGCGTTCGAGGCCCTCGAGATCATCCAGTTTGAGGACGCGGATCCCGAAGTCCAGGATCGAGCAATCGGACTCGGATAGTCCGCTCGCCTCCGCGTCCTCGCTCAGATAGCCGGTTCTGTACACCGTCGGGCTCCGGCCACCGAGCCTCGATTACGGCGTTCCGCCGATTGACTCTGCCCACGCCCGCGACTACTCAAGACGCTCGCTGCCCGGCATCAAGTCGGGTGGAGCACGAGGAGGAACCTGATGCCTTTGCTTGCTGGGAAGGTCGCCGTGGTCACCGGCGGAGGCCGTGGCCTCGGGCGGGAAGAAGCACTGGCGCTCGCTGCGGAAGGCGCACGCGTCGTTGTCAACGATATCGGCACCTCGGTGCATGGGGAAGGGGTGGACCAGACGCCAGCGGTCGCGGTGGTGCGGGACATCAGAGCCGCGGGCGGCGAGGCCGTGGCCAATTACGAGGACGTCGCGAACTGGGACGGCGCCGAGCGCACGATCGAGCAGGCGTATGATACCTACGGCAGGCTCGACATTCTGGTGAACAACGCGGGCGTGCTGCGCGACCGGATGAGCTTCAACATGTCGGAAGAAGAGTTCGACCTCGTCCTACGCGTGCACTGCAAGGGTCACTTCGCCATGACCCGGCACGCCTGCGCGCGCTGGCGCCAGCGGGCCAAGCAAGGCGGGCAGACCCCGGGACGGGTGATCAACACCGCGTCGGAAGCGGGACTCATGGGCTCGGCTGGCAACGCCAACTACGCCATGGCAAAAGCGGCCATCGCGGCGCTCACCATTAGCATCGCGCGCGAGATGGGCAAGTACGGTGTCACGGCAAACTTCATCGCGCCGCGCGCGCGCACGCGCATGACCGAGACGATGGCCAACCGCGACCTCTTCGCGAAACCGGAGAGCGGCTTCGATGTCTTCGCGCCCAAGTGGCCAGCGCAGGTCGTCGTGTTCCTGGCAAGCGACCAGGCCGCCGATATCAGCGGCCAAGGCTTCGTTGTCTGGGGAGGGGAGGTCGCACTCGTGAAGGGGTGGCATCAGGTTAGTCAGATCAGTAAGCCCGGTGCTCCGTTCACGGCGCAGGAACTGATCGCCCGCAAGGACGAGCTGTTCGGGAACCTGGCGCGCCAGCCGACCTCCCTGTAAGCCCGCGGACGCAGCCTCGGTACGGCTCCGAAAGCGGGATGGTTGACTCGGCGCAACCTTGCTATGATCTGCCCGTGAGGCCGGAGGCGAGACCAAGCGTTTCAATCGTCATTCCATGTTACAATGAACAGCTGAACCTCCAGCGCGGCTGCCTCACGCATGTTGCCGCCTACGCCGCACGAGCTGACGATATTCGCGAGGTGCTCGTCGTCGATGACGGGTCGACCGACGCGAGCCGCCGCTTGGTCACAACCCTTGCCCGGCAGCACGCGAAGCTGCGCCTGCTACCCGAGCCGCACCGCGGGAAAGCCGGCGCTGTCATTGCCGGAATCATGGCCGCCCAAGGCGCGTATGTGTTGTTCACCGACATGGATCAGGCGACGCCGATCGAAGAGTTCGAGAAGTTCCGGGCGTACCTGCAGCAGGGCTATGACATCGTCATCGGCTCCCGGCTGGGCCGGCGGGTCGGCGCACCGCTGGTGCGCCAGCTGATGGCAACTGGCTTCGCGCTGCTGCGACGCGTCATCCTCGATCTCGGACGCCTCGCTGACACGCAGTGTGGCTTCAAGAGTTTGAAGGCCGACGTGGCGCGCGGTCTCTGTGCACAGCTGCGTGTGTTCGAACCGGGCCGGCAACACGCGCGTGGAGCAGCGGTGACCGCCGGTTTTGACGCTGAGCTCCTCTTTGTCGCACGACGGATGAAGGTGCAGATCGCCGAAGTTCCCGTCACCTGGCACTACGTCGGCACACACAGGGTCCATCCTCTGCGAGAGTCGTGGCGCGGGCTTACAGCGCTTCTGCTCATCCGCTTGGCCGCACGCCGGGGTGCATACGAGCATGGCTCCATTCCATACGCTCCCCCCGAGGCCGCCGCTGGGGCTTCATCCGAACCGCAGCCTCGTTCTGCCGCCCGCTCGTCGTAGCGCCTCGCCGACACTCAGGCGCGGCCCACACGCAGGAAATCGTAGCGGGCAAGCAGGGTCACGATCTTGAGCGCCGCGCCGATTGTGCCCCGCATGGTGCCCGAAATCTTCGACACGCCGACGCGCCGGCGGTAGGGCACTGGAACTTCCTGGTAGCGCAAATGGGCACGCGCTGCTTTGATCTGCATCTCCACTGTCCAGCCGTAATCACGGTCAGACATGCCGATCGCATCGAGCGCGCTACGACGGATGGCTCGAAAGGGGCCGAGGTCGGTTGCGGGCAGACCGAAGCGGGCGCGCAACCACCGCGACGCCAGGGCATTCCCGACGCGCTGCGGCCGCGTCAACGCCCCCCGTTCCACCCCGCGCGCGCCCCGGGCCCCCACGACGAAGTCTGCCTGCCCGTCCGCAATGGGCCGCAGCAGCACCGGGAGCAGTGCGGGTTCGTCACTGCCGTCGGCATCGATGAACACCACGACGTCGGTATCGGCGGGGAGTTGTCGGATCCCAGCGAGGCAGGCGGATCCGTAACCGCGGCGCGGCTCGACGACCACCTGGGCCCCGGCCCGCCGCGCTGCCTCGCCGGTCCCATCCGTACTGCCGTTGTCAACGACGAAGACGCTCCGCACCGGTGGTCGTCGGACCGCGTGCACCACGTCCGCGACCGACCTGACCTCATTGAGCGCGGGGATGATGACGTCTACCCGCATCGTTTTGCCTCCACGTTCGTGTGCTCCGTGCGCACCACCCGGAGCACGCCGCGCGCCGCAGCTGCGCTGCCCCGGGGTAGACTCCCACGGCCGATCGTGACAGACAGACGTAGGTTTGGGAAGATGCAGCATGTGACGCGTTCGTTGGCGTAAGGAGAAGTCGATGCCCGAGTACGGTTTCTGGCATCTTGCGCAGAAGGACCCTGGCCGTCTGGCGGTCGTAGAGCCGAACGGCAACCCGCTGACGGCAGGTGAGCTGTTGGCCGCATCGAACCGTCTGGTCCACGGCTTGCGCCGCCTTGGGCTGAAACAAGGCGACTGCATCGCAACTGTACTGCCCAATGGGGCAGCGATGATCGAGCTGTACCTGGCGGCGGCCCAGGCCGGGCTGTACCTCACGCCGATCAACCATCACCTGACCGCTCCTGAGATCGCCTACATCCTGCAAGACTGCGAGGCGCACGCCTTCTTCGGCGGCGAACGCTTCGCGCAGGCTTGCCGTGACGCAGCGGCGGAGGCGGGCCTGGCCACGCGTGCGTGCTTCGCGGTCGGTCGCATTCCCGGCTTTCGAACGTACACGGAGCTGACGTACCAGCAGCCCGATACACTCCCGGAGGACCGGGCCGCGGGCCAGGTGATGAACTACACCTCGGGCACCACCGGCCGGCCAAAGGGCGTGCGCCGCCCGCTGGTCCCCTATGATCCGGACGCCGTCTTTTCCACAATCGCCATGTTCCTGTCGATGTTCGGCGTTGCGCCAGGCGGAGACGGAGTCCACCTGACAGGCTCGCCGCTGTACCATACTGCCGTATTGATGTTTGCCGGTTCCTCGCTGCACTACGGGCATACCGTGGTCCTGATGGATAAATGGACTCCGGAGAGCTCTCTCGCGCTCATCGACCAGTATCGGGTCACCACCACCCACATGGTCCCGACACAGTTTCATCGCCTGCTCGCACTGCCCGCGGAGGTCAAGAAGCGCTACGATACCTCATCCCTGCGGCACGTCATTCACGCTGCGGCGCCGTGCCCGATCGACGTGAAGCGACGCATGCTCCAGTGGTGGGGTCCGGTGATCTACGAATACTACGCCGCCAGCGAAGGGGGTGGCACGCTGGTCACGCCCGATGAATGGCTGCAGTATCCGGGTACCGTCGGCCGCGCCTGGCCCGGTTCTAAGATTCGGGTGCTCGACGATGCGGGCAGAGACTGCCCGGCTGGACGACCTGGCACCGTGTACATGGCGCTGGGCGCCGCCGACTTCGAGTATCACAAGGACAAGGCGAAGACCGACGCGAACCGGCGCGAGGGGTTCTTCACCGTCGGCGACGTCGGCTACCTGAACGCGGACGGCTATCTCTTTCTGTGCGATCGCAAGATCGACATGATCATCTCCGGCGGCGTCAACATCTATCCCAGCGAGGTGGAGTCGGTGCTCCTCACACATCCCAAGGTCGGGGACGTCGCCGTCTTCGGAGTGCCCAACGAAGATTGGGGCGAGGAGGTGAAGGCCGTCGTCGAACCGGCGCTCGGCGTTCGCCCCAGTTCGGAGCTGGCCGCGGAAATCCTCGCTTTCTGCGTGCAGCACACAGCCAAGTACAAGTGTCCCAAGTCGGTCGACTTCATCGAATCGATGCCGCGCGATCCCAACGGGAAGCTCTACAAGCGCAAGCTCCGTGATCCCTACTGGAAAGGACGGGAGCGGGCGATCTGATGCAGGGCGACCACGTCTGGAATTGAGGACGCGAGGTAGCTCCGCCCCCCAAGGCTCCAGCCACGCGCAGCCCGTCACCGCCTGCGCATCCCCCCGTCCCACGAGCACACCCGCCAGTCGCGTGGCGCGTCAGCCCAGCGCCGTGGCCCTTGCGTTCGACACAGGGGCTCGGGTAGGGTCTTATGGGTAAACGGGGGACGAGGGGTTAGGATGGTGGAGGACGAGCGAAAACGGTGGCGTTCGATGGCTCTGTGCTCTCTGGTGATCCACTGCGCTTGCCTCGGTAGCGCCGCGGCGCGCCCCGCGGATCTTTCCCTGTCTCCGCCGACATCGTCGGTCCAACGGCCCATTCCCGACACTTCGCCCGACACCGTCATGCGTGGGACACTGCGGCTGGACGTGGAAAAGCGCTACCCGACGCGGCTGGAGATCGAAAGCCGCTACCCGACACTGCTCGAGGTGGACAGCGCGTACCCAACTGTGCTCGGGGTCGAACGCCGCTACCCCGCCCGGCGGGTGGCCACGGTCGATCGTACGGGCGCACTCGGCCGCGTGCACAACAACGGAACGAAAGTCGTGCGGGGTCGCGGGCACGCCGGCCATGCACGCGCGCGAGCCCGCCCGTACGCGGCACCGCCTCCCCGGAACATCGAGGCTCCCGCCGTGGCCTTGACCTTCGACACCGAGATTCCGCACGGGGAGGAAGCCAGTCACACTCTCACCACGGTGCTTGATACGCTCCGCGACGCTGGCGTGCGTTCGACGTTCTTCGTTGTGGGATGGTGGGCACGGGCCAATCCGAACATGCTGCGGCGCATGATCGCAGAGGGGCACGAGGTCGCCAGCCACAGCTTTACTCATCAGCGCTTCGAAAACCGCTCGGTGTCCGAACTGCGTACCGAGCTTCAACAGGTCGCGGATGTCGTGCTGCGGGAAACGGGATCCCCCATCGCCCCCCTGTTCCGGCCACCCTACGGGTGTATCGATGCCTCTGCCGTTCGCCTCCTCCAGCAAGACGGCTACCGCTTGGCCGGCTGGACCGCGTCGGGCCGAGACGCTCGCTCCAAAACGCGCACGCCGCGCGAAGTCGTGGCCGCCGTGAGGGCTGGCCTCCGTCGCGGCGGCGTCCTCCTCCTGCACACCAACCATTGGATTACTGCCGCCGCCTTGCCTGAGATTCTGCATCTCATCGATGCACGTGGCTGGAAGGCAGTGACGGTGTCGGAGCTGCTGCGCCGCAATCCGGCTACGGCAACGCGGCTTGCCCGGAGCGGGCTGCGAGACTGCACTCTCCGCCCGAGGCGCGTAGCCGCAGGCCTGCAAGCCGGAGCCCACTAACACGAGGGGTGTCGGCCCGCCCGGTCGCCAGGCTGGCGAATCCGGGTCAGCCGACCACTGCCCACGCTGTCCAACCAATCACGCTCCAGAGGAGCAGGCTGATCAGCGAGGCCGTGATAAAATGCCCCAGCGGAATGCGCAGCGTTGTACCTAGTTCCAGCGCCAGTTGGTCTCCGCAGTTTGTGCGGTCGTAGCCGAGCTGCATATGTCCGAGCCTCAGGGCTGACCGTACGCAATCGCCATGCCCGCGACAGAACGCCGCGAACGGAAGCGGCAGTGGACGACTCGCGGCCCCGCGAAGGTCATTCTCGTACCGGGATGCCAATTTGTCCGCGCCTCGGACTCGAAATTGATTGGCTTATACGTGAAATTGGGACAAGTAATTTGAAATGATCACACAGGTGGCTAATAAGGTGGGCTGAGGGAGGGTGCTGAACGTGGCAGTGCTGGTGCGATTTCTCACGTCAACCATCGGGCGGAAGGTTCTGATGGGGCTGACGGGGTTGTTGCTGATCGGCTTTCTGGTGGTGCACCTGGCGGGCAACCTCCTGATTTTTTCCGGAGCTCAGACGTTCAACGAGTATAGTGAGAAGCTGGTCTCCAACCCGCTCATCTACCTCGCGGAGCTGGTCTTGCTCATCCTCTTCGTTGTGCACCTCGCGCTTGGAATCACCGTGACGCGGGGCAACTGGGAAGCGCGGCCGCAGGGTTACGTGAAGAAGGCGCGGGCACACTACACCAGTCACAAGAGCCTTTCGTCGACAACCATGATTGTGAGCGGCGTCGTCGTGCTCGTCTTCGTGCCGATCCACATCCTGACGTTCAAGTTCGGCCCCGATTATCCGTCCGCCGTGCCGCACGTCCGCGACCTGTACCGGCTGGTGATCGAGGTTTTTCGAAGCCCGCTGTACGTTGCGTGGTACGTCGTCGCCATGGTGGTGATCGGGTTCCACTTGTGGCACGGGTTCGGCAGCGGGTTTGAGTCCCTGGGGTGGAGTTATCGGAAACCGCTGCGGCGGTTTGGCCAGCTCCTCGCGGTTGTGCTGGCCGGCGGGTTTCTGCTCATCCCGGTTGCGATCTACGTCATGGGAGGTTCCCTGTGATCCTCGACGGCAAGACGCCGGGTGGCCCGCTTGAGTCGAAATGGGACCAGCACAAGTTCGCCATGAAGCTGGTGAGCCCGGCGAACCGGCGCAAGTACACCGTGATCGTGGTCGGCACCGGCCTAGCCGGAGCCTCTGCAGCGGCGTCGCTGGGTGAGCTCGGCTACAATGTCCTGAGCTTCACCATCCTGGACAGCCCCAGGCGTTCCCACAGCATAGCGGCGCAGGGTGGTATCAATGCGGCGAAGAACTACGCGAACGACGGGGACTCGGTCTTTCGGCTGTTCTACGACACCATCAAGGGTGGGGACTTCCGTTCGCGCGAGGCCAATGTGTACCGGCTGGCGCAAGTCAGCGTCGAGATCATCGATCAGTGCGTGGCGCAGGGGGTGCCATTTGCGCGTGAATACGGGGGCCTGCTCGCCAACCGTTCCTTTGGTGGCGCCCAGGTCTCCCGCACGTTCTACGCGCGCGGACAGACCGGCCAGCAGCTCCTGCTCGGTGCCTACAGCGCGCTCATGCGTCAGGTTGACAGCGGCCAAGTGACCATCTTTCCACGGCGCGAGATGTTGGACCTCGTGGTCGTCGACGGCCACGCCCGCGGCATTGTCGCTCGGAACCTGGTCACCGGTACGCTCGAGCGCTATGCGGCTGACGCAGTGCTCCTGTGTACTGGCGGCTACGGGAACCTCTACTACTTGTCCACTAATGCCGGGAACAGCAACGTGACTGCCGCCTGGCGTTGTGCCAAACGGGGCGCGTTTTTCGCCAATCCATGCTACGTGCAGATCCACCCGACCTGCATTCCGGTCACCGGTGACTATCAGGCGAAGCTTACCCTGATGAGTGAGAGCTTACGCAACGACGCACGCGTCTGGGTACCCAAGCGGGCTGGGGACACGCGGCCACCCGACCAGATTCCAGAGACCGAGCGGGACTACTATCTCGAGCGCCGCTATCCGAGCTTTGGCAATCTCGTGCCCCGTGATGTTGCGTCCCGCAACGCGAAGCTGGTGTGCGATGAAGGCCGCGGGGTCGGTGCCACGGGTCTGGCCGTGTACCTCGACTTCGCCGACGCCGTGCAGCGCGTCGGCGAAGCCGTCATTCGCGAGCGCTACGGCAATTTGTTCGACATGTACGCCAAGATCACCGGCGAGAATCCGTACAAGGTGCCGATGCGGATTTATCCCGCGGTGCATTACGTCATGGGCGGCCTCTGGGTTGACTACAACCTGATGAGCAACATCCCTGGTTTGTTCGTGCTCGGCGAAGCGAATTTTTCCGACCATGGCGCCAACCGCTTGGGAGCGAGTGCCCTCATGCAGGGTCTCGCCGACGGCTATTTCATCAGCCCGTACACGTTGGCCAACTACATCGCCAGCACTCCCCTGGAGCCGGTGTCGACCGACCACGCCAACTTCAAGGATTCTCAAGCCTCGGTCCAGCAATGGATCGATCAACTCTTTGCGGTGAAGGGCAAGACTCCCGCAACTGAACTGCACCGCAAGTTGGGCAAGGTCCTGTGGGACAAGGTCGGGATGGCCCGCAATGAAAGGGGTTTGCAGGAGGCGGCACAGGAGGTCCGTGCCCTGCGCGAGGAGTTCTGGGCGGACGTGAAGGTGCCCGGCGCCCCGCACAACTTGAACAAGAGCCTCGAGCTGTCCCTGCGGATCGCCGACTACATGGAGTTTGCCGAGCTCGTGATTGCCGATGCGCTGCACCGTACCGAATCGTGCGGCTCCCACTTCCGCGAAGAGAGCGAAACCGCCGAGGGTGAAGCGAAGCGCGACGACGAGCACTTCGCTTACGTGGCAGCCTGGGAGTTCAAGGGTGCCGGCAAGGATCCTGAGCTGCACAAGGAGCCGCTCAAGTTCGAGTCCGTGCAGCTCACGCAACGCAGCTACAAGTAGCGAGGACTACCGTGGAACGGATGACACTCACGCTCCGGGTGTGGCGCCAAGCCAACCGCACCGCACCCGGCCGGCTGGTCGAATATGTCGCCAGGAACGTCGTGCCGGACATGTCGTTTCTCGAGATGCTCGACATGGTCAATGAAGAGCTGGTGATGAAGGGCGAGGAACCCATCGCCTTCGACTATGACTGTCGGGAAGGCATCTGCGGCTCGTGTGGAATGGTGATCAACGGCGTGGCACACGGGCCCGTACGGGGTACCACTGCCTGCCAACTGTTCATGCGTCACTTCAAGAATGGCGAAACGATTACCGTCGAACCCTGGCGAGCCAAGGCCTTCCCCGTGATCAAGGACCTGGTCGTGGACCGCAGTGCCTTCGATCGCATCATGGCGGCAGGCGGCTACATTTCGATCGCCACCGGCAACGCGCCCGAGGCCAACAACGTGCCGATCCCCAAGGAGGTGGCCGACGATGCCATGGACGCCGCGACCTGCATCGGCTGTGGTGCATGCGTGGCAGCGTGCAAGAATGCCTCGGCCGTGCTGTTCGTCGGGGCAAAGGTTGCCCACCTGGCACTGCTGCCCCAGGGGGCACCGGAACGGGAACGCCGCGTGCTCCGTATGGTCGAGCAGATGGAGAAGGAAGGTTTCGGAGCCTGCTCCAATGAGGGCGAGTGCCAAGCCGTGTGCCCGAAGGAGATTCCGGTTGCCCGCATTTCCCGCCTGAATTGGGAGTACACCCGCGCCGTACTCAAAGGGGGGTAGCCGCGGCCAGCGGGCTCGCCGGCGTGCGTCGCCTGCGAGCCGCTCCGTCAGCCTACCGGGGCACTGGGGCACCGTTCGTACACACGGTGATCGGGAGACTCGTCGCGCCGGTCGCCCCCTGGTCGGTCTTAACCACCAGCTCGGCCGGTTCGAGGCAGGTGAACGGCCACCGCACCACCAGCATGGTGGGTGTAACGGCTTCGACGGGAGCGCTGACGCCGTTGACCTGCACGCAGTTGCCACGCAGCGGTACGCAGCGGTTGCGCCCCACCACGTCCGCGCACTTGTCTTCGCTGAAATGGCCGTCGATGACGTTGAAACCGGTGCCGAAGATGCGTAACAGTTCACCTTCCCTACCTTTGGTGGGTGCGACGGCAAGGAGTGTCGGTGGCCGCTGCGACCGGTGTGCCTGCGGTGGAACGAAGGTGGTGTGGGCCCCGTGGTCGCTGAGATCCAGCCCGGCGATCGCCGCGTCGTTGCAGGTCGTCTCCCGCCCGCAGTGCTCCCATTGATCATTGACCGCGCTCACTGGCAAGCTCGTGGCGTTGCGGAGGTTGGCGCCCCCGACTGGCAGGTTGTTTTGTGCGAAGGCATTGTTTCCCGGACTCCCAAACGCGCCGCCGCCGAGATCGGCACGGGACGCGTCGGCCACCACGGCACCATCCACGCCGTTGCACACCGCGCTGGTACCCTCGATGATGGCGGTGGCCGGCGCGCCCACGTCATTGAAGACGCGCAGGCCGGCAGCGCCATTGGTAGCGAGATAGTCGTCGCGCAAGCGCGCAAACGAGAATCCCCGCACCGACACCCCATTGGCACCGTTGCCACGTGCAATGTTGCCCCACGAGTCTAGCTCCGAGAAGCCGCTGAGATCGGCACCGTCTCGCGCGTTGGCCGAGAGGCCGTTTTGTGCCGCGCTGCCACGGTTGCGTTCCACAACGTTGTGCCACGCCTGCACGTGCCCGCCGAGCGTGGCCTGAATCCCACCGTTGGCGTTGTCATGCACCCAGCAACGTTCGATCCGCGCGTACGCGCCAGTAGTGACCTTGATGCCCTTGTCGGAAACACCAGTGACTTCGCAATCGCGTATCAGGTTTACCGTGTCACGGAAATCCTTGCCCGCGTGCCGATCAACACCGATACCGTCAGCGGACCCCGGCCCTTCGATGATGGACCGCTCGACGATGTTGCCGTCCGCGGCCGGCCCAGAGATGTTGAGGATGTCCCGGTTGTTGCCCCCGGAGTTCCGCAGACGCAACCCGATGATGTGATTGCGGCCTCCGGTAATGGCCAACGCCCCGATCGGCAATCCATCCGCGTCAATGATCCGATTACCCACCGCCCCACTCGCGTCTGTTCCATCGATGGTCACGTCGTCACCTGCCAGCACCGGCAGCTGAGACTTGAGGTGGATCGTGGTTGAGACGCCGGGTGGAAATGCCGTCGGCCCGAACTGGACGAGCACTGGCTTCGGCGCTCCCATCGCCGCCTGCAGCACCGCGCGCAAGGAGCCGGCCCCTGCGTTGGCTGTGGTCCGCACGGATCTAACGCTGGCAAATACCGTGAAACGTACTTGATCGGGTGTGTCGCCAGCAACGAGCAAGGACGTTTGATGCTGCATCTGTCCCTTCCGGGGTTTCTTGACGTCGATCGAATGACGCCACCAGCCTGGCGCCAAACCGTCGAGCTGACCGCACGTCACAACGCCAGTGCCGGTACACTCGATTTTCATCTCGTACGACGTGGACAGTGAGCCCGGGCGGCATTCTTGGCCGGTGCGCGCTCCGCTGACAACAATGGACACCGGTGAAACGCCGCTCTGATTGTCGATCTGAATCTGGAGCGCGCTGCCGAAGTTCGGACAAGCACGTGGAGTCGGCGTCATGGTAGCGGTGCCGGTGGGTGTGGCTGTGACCGTTGGAGTCGGGGTGACCTGTGGCGACCGCGTTGGAGAGGGGTCGGCCGTGGGCTCGGCGGTCGGGCTCCGGGAAGGCACGACGAGCGACAAGACCACGGTTGTCACGTCAGCTGCAGTCACCATTCCATCGGCGTTGGCGTCACAGGTCGCACCTGCGTCTCCGCCGGAAAAGAGTGCCACAGTGACCGTTGCCGTGACGGGAGGATCGCCGCAGTCGACTGGACCGGCCAGCACCGGCCGCAACACGCCGACCAGCACGAGTAACGGTGCCGCTCGCCACGCGCAGGCACTCAACTGCCTCTGAAGCCAGCGGCGCATGATGGCTCCTTGTTGCTTACCGGGAAGCGACGCTGCGATGCAAGGTGATGCGTGCAGGCCCGCGCATGCGTGCGTGGCGCCTCCGACGCGAATGCGCGTGTCGCGCCGGCCCCCGAGACTCGCCACCGCGCCCCAATCTGACTACGAGACCCTTCGTCCCTTGTGTTTCCGCGCCGTCCTCCGTCCTCCTGGGCCGAGCAATCGGTAGATTGCCTTTTCCAGGAAGCGCCTTTGCACTGCCAAGGCGCGTGGCGACATCGGCTTGCCGTCTCCAGCTCCCAATGTTTCCAAGGCGCTGGCATTGATGAAGTAGGAAAACACCATGCCGAACAGACCGAGCGCGAGGTGGGGCACCTCGTCCGGTGCCCAGCCCGCCTCGCGCGCGCTCTCGCGGATCACGGCGATCCCCTGCCGGTACAGCGGAGTGAGCCAGCGAGCAATCAGCTTCTGCACACTGCCGCTCTGCTCGAGCAACGCCCGTTGCATGAGACGCGCCAAGTGCGGATGCACGGCGAGGTGCGCGGTCAGCTTGTCGACCGTGACCCGCATCTGTTCCGGCCGCAGTGCTCCGGGATGCCACGCTTCGGCGACCGCTTCCAAGATGGGCCGCAGGCCACGCGCGAGCACCGCGTCGTACAGGTCTTGCTTGCTTGAAAAATGGTTGTAGAGGCTTGGGGCGGTAAGGTGCATCGCGCGCGCCAGGTCCCGCAGCGCGACCCTGTCGACACCCTGCGCCGCGAACAGCTGTTCAGCAGTATCCAAGATCACCTCACGCGTCGGCGGCGGTGGTTCCGCAGCTACCTTCCACCGGCGCTGGCGGGTTGTCAGGGTCGCGGCCTTGGGGTGCACAAGCCTCTAGGTAGCGAACGAACGTTAGTTAAGTCAAGCGCACGGATCATGGCGGCTGCGGCGCCCAACGCGGAAGCCGCTTCTCGATGAAGGCGCGAAGCCCTTCGCGGACTTCATCGGACGCGAGTGACTCGGCAAACATTGGGAAATCAATGGCCGGCAACTGGCGGTTGAGGTCACGCTTGAGCGCCGTGCGGGCGCGCGGGCCCGTCTGACGGACCCAGTTGATGGTTTCGGACACCGCAGCCTCGAGCTGGGCGTGCGGCACCACCCGCGAGATCAGCCCCATCGCGAGCGCCTCCTGCGCGCCGATGTATTGCGCCGTGAACAGCATGTACTTGGCCCGGGCCATGCCGACGCGACTCGCTAAGCGGGCACCGAGATAGCAGTCGGCGACACCTCGCAGCAGCTCCGGCGCCCGGAACGTCGCGCGCTCGGAAACTATCGAGATGTCGCTCATCAAGGTCATGTTGAGGCCACCCCCCTGGCACATGCCGTTGATGGCCATCAGGACGATCTTCGGGCAGCGCTCGAACTCCACGAACGGCAGGAGATCGAAGCGATCGGTCTCCCGATCCAGCAGCTGCCCACCCTCGTGCTGCCCCGCCATCTCGCCACCGACGCAGAAGTACTCACCGCGACTCGTCACCACCAACATGTCAACGGCAGGATCGCGCTCGGCGAGGACAGCGGCCTTCTTCAGCCCATGGTACATCTCGATCGTCAACGCGTTCCGCCGTTCGGGCCGGTCGATGACAACCCGAATGATGCCGTTGGCCTTCGTGGCGTGCAGGTACCGTGAGTTGAGATCTACTGTGTCATGCTCCATCGGTCACCTCGTCTCGACGTCGATCCTGTACCAGATCCACCTACCCAAGGGCTACCGGTCATGCACGGCTGGCGATCCGGGCCCTGCGCCGGGCCGCTGGCTGTCACCTCCGGCGTTCCGTACTCGTACTCTAACAACCGCACGTGTCAGACGAGGCCGCGATGCGCTACACGCGACGTGTCATGCGCGCCGTTTGAGCAGCGCTTGGCGGATCTCCACTGCCGCGGCACCGCCGCTGGACACGCCAACTGGGATCCCGCCGATGCGCCGCACACCGGCAAGCCCGGCGACGAACAAGGCGCCATTGAGCGCCACCAGTGCCCAGAACGTCACGCCGCAGACGGCAGCGGCAGCTACCAGTGTTGGGCCTACCAGTCGCCTGACGAGCCACGCCGCGAGCGGTGACCCGATCGTGCCGGACAGATGCAGGACGATTCGCCCCGCGCGCGCAGCCGCCACATAGGTACCGTAACGCATCTTGAACCGCGGCTCGATGCCGCGCAGATATGCGTAGTCGTAGCGGACACCCAGCACCGTCCCCACAAGAAGCTTGAGCAGTGGTTCGAACGTGACGACCCACACCGCAGCAGCCCCCAGCACGGCGGTGCTCGATCGGCTCCGCAGCCCGACAGCGAGCAGCACCGCCCCCAGTGCCGTTGCCGCCAGCTCCAGCGCCACGGCCACGGCCACGGGTAGCGTCCGGCGTCCGGTACGCCGATGCAGCTTCTGACTGACCCGACTGATCCCGGCGGCCAGGGCCACACGCTCGCTCCGCGGCCGGTTCTGCACCCGACGCACAAACGTCTGCCACGTCCCAGGCCGGTAGCCGCCAGCGTCGAGGCTACGCTCGATGCTGGCCAGCTTGGCGCGCAGTTCCTGCACGCCGACAAGTATACGCCGTGCGTCCTCCCGCAGTCCATCATGTTCGCCGTGACAGGCAGGCCAAGTGTCAACCCTGAACGGGTTGCAGCATGCCGCGCTGTCACCTTCACGCTGCGCCCGGGGAGTCGGCTTGACACCGAAAGCTGACGGTTGTTAGCCTTGAACTACAAATGAATGGGAGATCGCACGGCAACTTCGGTCAGGAAACGCTGGGCCTTCAACCACGGGTCCGCTTCTTTCGCAAACTGGTCATGTCCCGCATTTCGTGGCTCTGGACACTGCGGAGCGAAGTTCCCCCCTTTGAAAAAGGGGGGCCAGGGGGGATTTTCT
>JBHHYR010000004.1:0-50460 GCA_046757585.1 Binatia bacterium
GGTTCTCTGAGATGACGATGCAACTACCACAACGACCCAGGATACTCGAACCGCGGCCAGCCCCTCCGCCGGACGGGTCCCGGAGAGGAGCGGGGGAGGTGGGCGGACTCTAGAGTTCGTCAGAATTTCAGGTTCGCGGCACGTATGAACTCCTGCGTATAGGTGTTGGTACTGTGGCCAAGCGCATCGGCGGGCTGGTAGTCAACTATTCGTCCCCGGCGCAAGACGGCAATGTGGATACCGATCGCGGTCGCCAGGGCCAGGTTGTGCGCCACCACCACCTGCGTAGTCCCGCGCGTTGCCTGAATGCGCCGGATCAACTCGCCGATTTGCGCGGTGAGGATCGGATCCAAGTCTGCCGTCGGCTCGTCGTACAGGATGACTTGCGGTTCGATCGCCAGTGCCCGCGCGATGGCAACTCGCTTGCGCATGCCGCCGCTCAGCTCGCCGGGCATCTTCTGCTCCGTGCCAGCCAGCTCGACCTGCGCGAGACAGCGTGCAACGATCTGTCTGATTTCCTCATCCGAGCGGGTTCGATGCTCCTTTAGGCGCAAGCTGACGTTTTCGCCCACCGTCAGCGAATTGAGCAGCGCGCTACCCTGGAACACCATCGACATGCGGAACGGTTTCACGGCGGCCGGTAGGCGCAGGTACTCCATCAGCTCCGTGCCGTCGAAACGCACGGACCCAGCGTCGGGTGTCTCCAGGCCGGCGATGTGCCGTAGCAGTACCGACTTGCCCTCGCCGCTGCCACCAACGATCACGATGATCTCGCCCGCCTCGATGCGCAGGTCAACGCCGGCGAGCACCTCGGTGCCGTTGAAGGCCTTGCGCAATCCTGTGATCTCGATGCCGACGCCGCCCGTGTCGACCATGGTTAGAAAAGGATCGCCAGCCGGACGATGAAGTAGTCGAAGATGATGATGAGCACGAAGCTCCAGACCACAGCTGCCGTGGTCGACACGGCCACCCCTTCCGAGCCGCCCTTGGTGCGGAAACCAAAAGTACACGAGACGACGGCCGTGATCATGCCGAACACGACACCCTTGACGAGCCCGACGACCACGTCCTGCATGTTGATCCACTGCGTGAGGTTGTCCAGATACTGCTGCACGCTGATCTTCACGGCGGGATCGAACGACACGACAAACGCGCCACCGGCAATGCCCACCACGTCCGCGTAGAGAATCAGCATAGGCAGCGCCAGCGTCATCGCGATGAACCGCGGTACCGAGAGAAACTGGACCGGATCGATGTCCATTGTCTTGAGAGCGTTGATCTCGTCATTGACGTTCATCGAGCCAATCTCGGCGGCGATAGCCGACCCGGCACGCCCGGCCAGCAGGAAGCCCATGACCACCGGCCCGAGCTCCTTGGTCATGGCCAGCCCGACGATCGAACCCAGAATGGCTTGGGTGTACTGCTGCAGCTGTTCGGCGGCTTGAATGACGAGCACCATGCCGACGAAGAGCGACACGAGGAAGGCGAGCGGGAGCGTGTCGGTGCCCACCCGGACCATTTGGAGTATGGTGCGCTTCCACGTGCGGCCGGTCGGACGGATTCGCTGCAGCGTCGCGAAGAAAATGAACGCGGCTTCACCCATGACCTGCAGGATGTCGAGGATGGGCCGGCCGAGCCGACCAAGAACACCGGGGCGGCGTTTTCCAGACGGTGCCGGACGCTCAGCACTATCGCTGGCCGTGGCCATTCCCGCTCATTCCGAGAGGTCGAGATGCACCGGGTAGCGCAGGCGCGTTCCGTCGGATGATATCAGATCCCACAGCAGGCTCCAGCGTGCTGGTGACGCGCCTTGCTGCTCGCGTGTGTAGAGCTGCCACAGTGGTGCGTACTGCAGCTTGATAGTTGGGTTCAGCGGGAAGAGCGCATCGAGCAGGCCCAGCATGCCGAACTGACTGTCGCCATCTTCGTCGAGGGCGCGGTACAGGGGAAAGAGCGTGCGCAGATGGCGGCGATGGCCGTACGCCGGCTGCACCTGCTCGACGTCGCGATACAGCAGCAGCAACGCATCACGGCGGCGATGACGGTACGTCTCCGTCTCCTGTGTCTCCCACCGGTAAGCCGGCCACATGACGAACTGGGAGTGCAAGTCGCCGAAGTGCGTGTCGCCATAAAACGGTGCCAGGCGCAAGCCGGTCCGTTTTCCCGTTGCCAGATCGCGGCGCGACACCCACAGCGGCCAGGGGAAACCCCACGTCTCCGTGCGTTTCTTCCGGTCGATCGTGTGGGTGAGGAACGGGCCGAAGTAGGACCGACTCCGCTTGCCGGGCGCATCGATGCGGGCGTAGAAGGGGAACAGAATGAGACGGCGCTCGTGCTCGAGCCGCCTGAAGTGACGCTCGTAGGAGATGTAAAACGGCCACAGGACGTACCGGAAGCGCTCCGCTGCACCCTTCTCCTCCCAGCCGTAGAAGGGCCAGACGCGAACGCCGCGGCCGAGCTTGCCACCTGTCCAGGAGACGAAAGGGAAGGGCAACCAGGTGTGCTCGATCAGCGCCCGTTGCAAGTGCAGGTAGAACCCGAGCAGTCGGATGCGTTTGTAGCCGAAGAAGTCGCGCAGGTCGGCATAGAAGGGCAGTACGGCCAGCGAAGTGCCCCGCGTGCGACTGTAGCGGTAGAAGATGAACGGGAAGATCGTGAAACGCCGCTCCCACTTGTGCGGCGCTCGGCTGCTCTCCCGGCGGTAACTGATGAGGCCAAACAGGCGGTACTGCGTCTGGCGCGGTTCCCAGCGGGACACGAAGATCGGATAAAGGACGGAAAACTGATTTTGCGACACACGCGGTCCGCGCACGTACGAGAACAGCGGCCTGAGCGCCCATTCAGTCCTCTCCGGGCCGCTTTCGTACGAAAACAGGGGTCCGAGCAGGCGCAGGCGGCGCGTTCCCGATGCGTCGCTGTGGTAGTTGATCAAGGGCCAGAGCCCGAGGTCAAAGCCCTGGCTCGGCGTGCTCCACAGCAGAAGAATTCCAACGATGGCCGCAGAGCACCCGAACGTGGCAGTACTGATGCGAGCCGAGCCCTTCGCACGTCCGGTCATAGACGCTCTGGGCGTGCTCTCAGCCCTCTTGTGGCATCACTTTCTTGTTTCAGCGGGGTTCAAGGTAATGCTTCGCAGGTCGCGGGCCCGGATCTGGTAGAGGCCTACGCTGGTCTGGCCGTAGATCAGGAGCGAGTTACGCACTCGCAACGCGACCGTTTCGCCCGTCTTGAGATGCACGGTGGCCCGGCTGTAGTCATGCGAGTCGGTGCTCAGCTCGACGCTCCTGATGTTGTCGAATGGGATACGCAGACTCCCGCGCCCCATGTCACCTTCGAGCTGAACATCTCCCCCAATGTTCAGGCGGCTGACCTCGACTTTAGTGCCGTCCCGGTCGACCAAGGTGGCCCGGAAATCCATGGTCGGGTGGATGACGTCTCGGCCCCCCGTCGTGCCCAAACCGAGCAGCAGGGGTGTGATCGCGACCAACAGGGGTAGCACAACGTGCGTTCCGTAAGGCCGCCGCCGCATGATTTCTTCCGGCGCTTGCATCGATGATCCGCTTCCCGCTGCGCCCCTCAGGCGTGCACAGGCGGCCTGCGATCATGCCACGGCCGCGCCTGTTCCAGCTGTGCTGCTACCCGAATCAGCAGGTCTTCCCGGCCATAAGCGGCGACCAGCTGGACCCCGATGGGGAGCCCCTCGTCGTTCCAATACGGCGGCAGCGAGATTGCCGGCTGTCCGGTGATGTTGAATGGAGGCGTGAAGGGAATCAGCGCCAGCGCCCGTTCGCTCCCGGCAAGAGGATCGTCCGGGGGCGGAACGAGCTCCCCCAGCCTCGGCGGTGGTGCACCGAGCGTGGGAGTCAGCAGCAGGTCGAAGCCATCAGCCCACCAACGTGCGACGCGCCGCGTGTACGCGTGCAGCCAGTCCACCGCACAGATGTACTGTGCGGCGGAGATTTCCCGCCCCATGGTTGCAAACCGCCACGTGCCCGGCTCGACATCGTCCGGCCCAGGCGTCTTTGCAGTCTTTGCCGCCCACATGCTCAGCGTGGCGTCAACCCAGCTCATGAGGAGCATCGTGAAGTGTGCGGTACTCTCTTCACACTCGTCGAGCGCAGCCGGATGAGAATTCTCGATCTTGTGCCCCAAGGATTCCAGCAGGGCGGCGGCTTCCTTGGTCGCACGAGCACAGTCCGGGTGAAGCGTGCTGGATCCGCCTGGCATAGTCGCGAGGACGCCGATGCGCAGCTGGCCGGGATCGGCCCCAACCTCCGCCGCAAAGGGGCGGGCAGGAGTCGGCGCGGTGTACGGATCTCCCGGCATCGGCCCCGCAATGGCGTCGAGAATGCTGGCGCTGTCGCGTACCGAGCGGGTGAGAGCATGTGAAATGACGAGCCCATGCCAGTACTCGCCGTGGTCCGGTCCGAGCGACACGCGACCCCGCGAGGGCTTCAGCCCCACGAGAGCGCACTCACTCGCCGGGATTCGGATCGAGCCGCCGCCGTCACTGGCATGCGCTGCGGGCACCATGCCCGCGGCTACCGCCGCCGCCGATCCGCCGCTGGAACCGCCGGTGGAATGCGCCGTGTTCCACGGGTTGCGGGACGCGCCGTACGTGACGGGTTCAGTCGTCACGTTGAGACCAAACTCGGGTGTGTTGGTCTTCCCCAAGATGATGAACCCTGCGGCCCGCAGCTTGCTGACAAGATGGGTGTCGTGATCAGCCACCCATCGGAGGTTGCGAAGAAAACGCGTGCCAGCGTCAAACGGGTCACCGGCGGAGAACGCATCCAGGTTCTTGAGTAAGAAGGGTACGCCGCGGAAGGGCCCGTCTGGCAGATCGGCTGCTGCCGCCTGCTGGCGCGCTTTCTCGAACAGAGGGATGACGACCGCGTTGAGCTGCGGATTCACCTCCTCGATGCGTGCGATCGCCGCGTCTACCAGTTCGGCCGGCGTCAGCTCGCCCCGGCGCACAAGGTCGGCCTGCGCGGTGCCGTCGAGGATGGCAAGCTCGTCCTTCATGCACCGAGGACTTACGACGTCACACGCCGAAAGTCTAGCGGAGCTGCGCCCAGGGTCCTTTCGGCGGGTCCGCTCCGCGTTGCGTCGCTGTGGGTGGCGGAATCAACCGTTCTGCCCGCTGCCATTCTGTGCTATATGTGCATCGTGCATTCAGCGTTGCGCAACGGGTCAGTCGGTGGACCGTGCGTGCGGGTCTCCACGCGCCGGCGTGAACGAGCCGCGTGGTGCCACCCGCATCCCACAGGACTCTGGAAGGGCGAGGAAGCAGAAAGATGACGCCGCTCGCGGACACGAAGATCGCCAGGCAGCACCCGCTTGCAGGGAAAACGATGAACCGGGCCGACATGATCGTCCAGGTGCTGGCCGATGAGGGCGTGGAGGCCATCTTCGGATACAGCGGTGGCGCGATCCTGCCCACGTATGACGCTATCTTCCGTTACAACGAAAGTCATGCGAAGGAGCAAGAAGTCCGGCTAATCGTCCCCGCAAACGAGCAGGGCGCGGGCTTCATGGCGGCCGGCTATGCCCGTTCCAGCGGTCGAGTAGGAGTGTTTCTCGTCACGTCGGGGCCCGGCGCGACCAACTCGGTTACTCCGATCCGCGATTGCCACGCGGATTCCGTGCCGGTGGTCCTCATCAGCGGTCAGGTGGCCCGGGCGGCGATGGGAACTGACGCGTTTCAGGAGGCGCCGGTCTTCAACATCATGGCGTCGTGCGCCAAGCACGTGTTTCTCGTGACCGACGAGGCCAAGCTCGAAGCCACCATGCGTACGGCCTTCGAGATCGCCCGCAGCGGCCGGCCCGGTCCGGTTGTCGTGGATGTTCCGAAGGACGTGCAGAACTCAGTTGGCGTTTTCCAGGGGAGTGGTTTGTTGCCACTGCGCGGTTACGACGAGCGGCTCGCGAGTCTCAACCGCGCGACGCTTTCAGATGAGCAAGCCCAAGCGTTCTACCGCCTGCTCGGACAGGCGGAGCGCCCGCTGATTTACGCGGGCGGCGGTGTTCACAACAGCGGCGCGACAGCGGAGCTCAGAGCGTTCGCGGCACGGTTCAAGATCCCCGTCGTGACCACGCTCATGGGTATCGGCGCGGTGGATACGACTAGCGACTTGTCCCTCCACATGCTGGGCATGCACGGAACCGCTTACGCGAACTACGCGGTCCAGGACTGTGATTTCCTGTTCGCTGTCGGTTCCCGGTTCGACGACCGGGTGGCTGGCGAGGTCAGCGAGTTCGCTTCCAACGCTAGAATCGCCCACCTCGACGTTGATGCCTCCGAGATCGGCAAGGTCAAACGAGTCGAATGGTGGCACGTGTCCGACGCGAAGCGAGGGCTGTCGCAGCTCCTGAAGGCTGGCAAAGGCTTCAGGAAAGACTTCGGCCGCTGGCTGGTGCACGTCAAGAAGCTCAAGCGGCGCCACGCGCTGAATTACAACCGCAGCTCTACGCTGATCCAGGCTGAAGAGGTTTTGCAGACTTTGAACGAGATCACGGGCGGCGAGGCGATCGTGACTACGGGGGTCGGACAGCATCAGATGTGGGCGGCGCAATATCTGGATTTCGTGCACCCGCGGAGCTTCCTCACTTCTGGCAGCATGGGGACCATGGGCTTTGGCCTGCCAGCCGCCGTCGGGGCGCAAGTCGCCAACCCGGGTAAGCTGGTCATCGACGTCGACGGCGATGGGAGCATCCGCATGAACCTCGGTGAGCTGGAAACGCTGACCACCTACGATATTCCGGTCAAGGTGCTCCTGTTGAACAACTTCGGCGATGGCATGGTACGCCAGTGGCAGGACCTGTTCTTCGCCAACCGCTATTCCGGTACCGACAAGACATTGCACAAGAAGGACTTTATCAGGGCCGTCGAGGCGGACGGCTTTGGGTTCGCGCGGCGGGTCAGCGACAGGTCACAGATCCGCCCGATGCTCGAAGAGTTCGTGCGCTACCGCGGCCCGGCCTTTCTCGAAGTCCTCATCGACCAGCACGCGCATGTCTATCCGATGGTCGGGCCTGGTATGGGCTACAAGGACATGATCACGGGCAAGTACATCAGTCCACGGGAAGCGAAGGATAAGCGCGACAGCACTGAGAACGGCTAGTGTTCCGACCCCCTCGGGGGGGGCTAGCAGCCCGTTGGCCACGGCCTCCCTCTGCGGGCCATGGTGGACATCCGCTGCGGCTCTTGTTACTCAGAGGCGAATGGCTCGGCCGCAACCGATTACAACCAAGCCGGGACACAGAACCGGTGATCTCACGGTCATCTTGCCGCCCGGCTGGGAACTGCGCCTACGGCGCGTGCTGCGCAGTATCTTGGCGGAGCCGCTGCCCGATCCACGCGAGAAGGGACTCAGCCCCGCTCAGCGCGACGCGCGCACCCGCTTGCGCCGCCGGCGCCTACAGGCGGCGATGTGCCACTTCATCAGCGACCTCATCACCGCCGACATCGTCGGCAAAGAGATCGCCCTGGCCACCCGGAATCGCTACGGCGCCCGCCGCGGCTCCCTGCGCGAGCACGTACAAGCCCTCCTGCGCGAAGCAGCCGAGAAGTAGGCCCAGGGTGCGAACCTTGGGACGCTATCGCCCTAAGGCGGCCAGGATCTCTTGCGCCTTAGCGTTGGCGTCATTGAGCAACGACATGAGATAGTTGTGGTTGTGAAAACCGCCGCTCTCGTCCGAATCCGCATAGTTCAAGTTGAACTGGGCTTCCGCAAGCTTTGCCTGCAGCCCACGTGGCCTGCGTCTCCCCATGGCACTCTTGACAGTCAAGTGTGGACAGCGTGGCCGGAGAGGGCGTAGGGGTAGCAGCAGGTGGGGGCGTGGCGGCGTTCTTGTTTCCGTTATTGTCGCCGCAACCGGCGAGCAGGAGCACCATCGCAGCAGAAATTCCAACGTAGCAGGCCGTATGGAACGCTACGCTCTTCCTGACCATGTTCGTTCCCTCCTCAGGCCTTGCTGGGCAACACATCCCGCTCGGCGTGGCCTTCTGTCGGTCAAGCCCGCAAGTCGCGTGCCGTGCGGAAAGGTATACCCTGTGTCGTGTGGCGCTCGGTTTCCTCCTAGTCTTGAGAATGCATTCCGGCACTCTGAAATAGCCGCTCAGGCACCCGAGCACCCGGCAGCGGCCTCCCGCTCACTCGGCTCGGTCCAGGGGGGCCAAGTGGTGGAAAAGTGTGAGGTCACCTGCCATTTCTCACAAGCGTCCCCCGGTTGAGGAAATTCCCGTCGAGGGCGACGTCCCACTGCCAGTGTCCACACCAGTGTCCACAACTGGGGTGGTGACAGAGAATGCTCAGGTTTCAGAGGTACCACTGCTTCCTCTACTAATCGGACGCGTTCCTCCCCTGCGATCGGAAGAGGCGGTGGCGTACTCCGGGGTGTGCCAGGGGGATGAGCGTGATCGCGGCGAGCAACGCGGTAGCCGCGTAAAAGCGCGGTGTGCCGGGCTGGAGAAGCACGGCGCCGAAGAAGGTCAGCGCAAAGGCGCGCATCAAGGCGCCTAGTGACAGCGCGATCGCAAACGCCGCCGCCGGTATGGCGGACAATCCCGCCGCCCAGTGAAACGGGGACATCGGTCCGAGCGGGTGTGCCGTTACTAGAGTGATGAGCGGGAGACCGGCCGCTCCGACGCGTGGCCGTTGCGGCGTGCGTCTGCTGAGCCGGTGGAGTAGCCACGGCGGGCGAACGCTGCGGACGAAGGCAAACTCCAGCATGCCCGCTGCCACGATTCCGGCCGCGCCAAAGGCGGTGCCGAGCAGGCTCCCGAAGCAGAGGCCGCCAGCAAGCAGGATCACAGTCGATGGGAGCAAGAAGACGTGGCGGAACGTCATGAGGGCCATATAGATGAGCGGGCCCGCCCAGCCGAAGTTGCCAACCCACAAGCGGATCGAGCGCACGGACAAGTCCACACCCAGTGCGTCCCGAACGACGCGGCCGATGAGCAGAGCAAGAACGACGCTGGCGAGGATTGCAACCGAGCGGCGAGTAGAGCGCCAGCTACCGGCGGCGCCTGACGGTGCACCGCCGCCGGGGGATTTTTGAAATGGTCCCAAGGGGATTCGAACCCCTGCTACCGACGTGAGAGGCCGGCGTCCTAACCACTAGACGATGGGACCGTTCGGTTTCCGGCGCACGGTGCAGGGCACAAGGTGTTCTCCGGGCCCGGGCGCCGTACACCGTGCGCCCGCGTGTTGGCTGAGGAGGTAGGACTCGAACCTACAATCGCCTGATCCAGAGTCAGGTGGCTTGCCAATTAGCCCACTCCTCAATACCACGAACGCCGGTCAGCTTAGGGAGCGCCGCCGGTGAAGTCAAGGTGGGGGTTGGGACAATCCGCCCGCTGGGACGGCGCTGCCCGCGATCCGTTCCAGGGCGCGATCCAGCCGCTCGAGCGAGCGCTCCGGGCCCAGCACCTCGAGTACCTCGAAGACCCCCGGGCTCGCCGTCGCGCCGGTCACCGCTACGCGAACAGGTTGCGCCAGCTTGCCCAACGTCAGTCCGAAACGTTCCATCACTGCGTGAAAGCTTGCCTTGATCGTCTCGGCATCCCACCGGGTGAGCGCCGCCAGTTCGTGCCGCAGGGCACGCAGTGGCTCCGCGATCTGTGGTTTCAGATGCTTCGCGGCTGCGGCGGCGTCGATGGTAATCGTCGCACTCAAATAGAAGTGTGCTAGATCCACCAGCTCCACCAATGTCTTCGCCCGCTCCTGCAAGGTGGCGACCATGCGCTCGAGCCACTGATCGTCCGGGATCGCGTAGCCTCGCCGGGCGATGAACGGCTTGACCGCTTGCGCCAGCTCGCTCACCGGCAGCGCCTTCAGATACTGAGCGTTGAGCCACGCTGCCTTCTCGGCGTTGTAGATGCCGGCGGCCTTGCCCACATTGTCCAGCGAGAAGTGCGCAATCAGCTCGGCGCGGGTGAAGATTTCCTGGTCGCCGTGCGACCAACCAAGGCGTGCCAAGTAATTCACCAGCGCATCGGGCAGGTAGCCCATGTCGCGGTAAGCCAGGACCGATGTAGCGCCGTGACGTTTGCTCAGCCGGGCGCGATCCGGGCCGAGAATCAGTGGGATGTGCGCGAAGAGCGGCTCCGGATGGCCAAGTGCCCGATAAAGCTGGATTTGCTTCGGGGTGTTCGCCAGGTGATCCTCACCGCGGATGATGTGCGTGATTTCCATGGCGGCGTCGTCGACAACCGCGCAGAAATTATACGTCGGTGTGCCGTCCGAGCGGACCAGGATGAGATCGTCCAGCTCCCGGTTTTGAAACGCCACGTGACCCTTGACCAGGTCGGGCACGATCGTTTCACCGGTCAAGGGGGCCTTGAAGCGTAGGACATGCGGCCGCCCGGCGACCGGGGCGGTGAGGCTCCGGCAGGTGCGGTCGTAGGTCGGTTTGTGCCCGGCCTGCATCGCTGCCTTGCGCTTGGTTTCCAACTCGCCCGGCGAGCAGTAACAGCGGTACGCCTTGGCCGTACGTAGCAGCCGTTCCGCCTCCTGGCGGTAGAGATCGGCGCGCTGACTCTGGAAGAACGGCCCCTCGTCCCACTCCAGGCGCAGCCAAGTCATGGCATCGAGGATCGCCTGGATCGACTCCTGTGTGGACCGCTCCCGGTCGGTGTCTTCGATGCGAAGGATGTAGGTGCCCCCATGATGCCGGGCGAACAGATAGTTGAACAGCGCCGTGCGTGCGCCACCTAGGTGCAGATAGCCGGTCGGACTGGGCGCGAACCGCGCCCGGACGTTGGGCATGACGCGTGGGTAACAAGGGGCTTCGGGCAAGTCAACGCGGCCTTGTTGTGCCAGCCGCGGGCACCAAAATCGCCGTACGTATTCGGCTTGCCAGCCGTATGGGTTTTCTAGTATGAGAGCGGGTGAAATCCAGGTTCGTCCGGCGGTACGTCGAGCTGCCGCTGTGAGGAAGGAGGGGGTGCAATGCACCAAGCACAACGTGGGTGGGTATCTTGGTGGGACGCAGCCCTGACGGTGCCATTGCTTGCTGCTTGCCTGACACTGGTGCTGTCCGCGCCAGCTGTCGGCACGATCCGGTATGGCCCGTTACAAATATCCGGAAACTTCGAAACGCAGAACTTGATCCGTCATTCCGGCGGGGACCGGCTCCAGTTCATCCAGAACCGTAACACTTTCCGGCTCCGCGTCGATTGGGACTGGCTAAAAAAGGGCAAATTAATCGACCGGATCGATATCCCCTTCATCGACCGCTCGCGCCTCTTCCTCATCTATCGGGGCGTGTACGACGGCTTCTTCGACCTCGGCCCGACAGATCGGCAACACGGCCAGACGCGCTTTGACGACCTGGTCGGCGGCCGGATCACCGATTTCTCCAACTCCCAGCTCTCCGGGATCAAGTTCGAGAACCGCCTCCGTGAGGCGTACATCGACTTCAAGCTGAAAGATCTGCCGCTCAGCTTCCGCCTCGGTCGCCAACAGGTGATCTGGGGGGAGAGCGACATGTTCCGGCTGATGGACATCTGGAACCCCCTCGACATCACCTGGCACTTTCAGCAGGAGTCATGGGACAACATCCGCGTCCCGCTTTGGCTTGCCAAGGGGCTGTGGGACACCGGTACCATCGGCCCGTTGGCCAACACCTTCCTCGAGGTGGTGTACAATCCGTTCGATTTTCAGCCCGGCATCAAGCCGGGCTTTCTGCCCCGGCCATGGGCGCTGCCCTTTCCGAACCCGCTGCGCACCGGGCAGGTGCAAAGCGTGTCGGCGGCAGGGTTGAACCTGTCACCGGTGTTCGACCTGGAAGGGAGCAGCCTGCGAAAGGGCGACTTTCACCGCAATCCGATGGATGCGAGCGAGATCGGCCTCCGGTTCCACGGCATCACCCGGCAGGGCCTGGAGTTCACGGTGAACTACCTCTACGCGCGGGGCCGCGGCGCGGGTGCCGCGTCGCCGTTCGCGGTGAAGTTCGATAGCATCACCGTTCCCTTTGGCGCCGCCCCAATCGGTGTGTACCAGCCCGATCTCAACAACCCCAATCAGACCTTTAAGGTCCTTCCGGTCAACGTGCGGGCACGCGTGGTCCATCCCTATATGCATATATTTGGTGCGACGGGGAATTACTTCGAAGGGGATTACACCCAGACGGTCTTTCGGTTCGAAACCAACTTCGTGTTGGGCGAACCCTACCAGACAACACTTCCCTCCAAGCAAATACCCGTGAAGCGGGGGAACACGATCATTGGCACCTCGCCCTTCAACCTCGAGAAGCGTGACCAATGGGCGGGGATGATCGGCTTCGATCGCCCGACCTGGATCCGCTGGCTCAACCGCAAGACCACGTGGTTCATCACCGGGCAGTTCTTCTGGAACTACATCCCCGGGGCGCATATCGATGCCCTGACGGGTAACTCCGGCGCCGGCGAGAAACCCTACTTCGGGGCCGTGGGGAAATGGATCAGCGTCACCGACCCAAAGAACGCGGGTCTCGTGGGGCGAATCGAGCGGCAGCAGGACGCCAATGTCGCCGGCAATGGGGACGACATCCGGCAATGGGAAACTCTGATGACGTTGGCGGCGACCACGTTCTATCGTGGCGGCACCGTCGTGCCGTTCATCGCCAACGCGTTTGATCCGGTGAATGACAACAACGAAACTCTCTGGCAGGTGGATTACTTTTACAGCAACAACTTCATCATCACCTTGCAGCAGAAGTTTTTCTTCCAATACGGGAGCAGCGCCGTGAGTAACGACCCGTGGTTTGCCGGCGGGCGGTTTAGCCGCCGGGACGAGACCGGAATCAAGCTCACGTATCAGTTCTGAGCGCCGCTCGGTTGCTGGGTTCGACGGCCGCCGGTGGTTGGCACAGGCGGCCGTCGTTGTTCGTGGGCCTCCCGTTCGGGGCCTTCGCGTTGCAGGACCAGGTGTGTTCCGCGGCTTCGGGCTCTGGACACGCTCACCCTGGTGATGTTGTGATAGCAGGGAGATACCTGGGGTGTGGGATGGCACGGAACTTCACGCGCGCGACTGTGACTGCGATGGCCGGTTACACCCCCGGCGAGCAACCGCAGGATCGGCAGTACATCAAGCTCAACACGAACGAGAACCCGTATCCGCCTTCGCCGCGGGTGGTGGAGGCGGTGCGGGCGGCAGTGAACGCCGATCTTCGCCTGTATCCGCACCCGACGGCCGATGCGCTACGCGACCGAGCAGCGGCGGTGTATGGCCTGTGCCGCGAGCACGTCCTGGTGGGGAACGGCTCGGACGAGCTCTTGAGCCTGGTCGTGCGTGCTTGTGTCGGGCCGGGTGACCGAGTCGTGTATCCGTATCCGACCTACAGCCTCTATGACACCCTGGTCACCATTCAGGAGGGCGAGGCGGTCCATGTGCCGTACCCAGCGGACTTTTCCTTCCCGACCGGCTTGGCGGCAGCGCGCGGGCGTGTGACGCTCGTGTGTCATCCGAACTCTCCGTCGGGCACCGCGGTACCGATCGATACCCTGCGTGATCTCGGACGCGCCGTGGCAGGGTTACTCGTCGTTGACGAGGCCTACGTGGACTTTGCCGACGCAAGTGCGCTGGCGCTAGTGCGGCAGTGCGACAACGTCGTTGTGCTGCGGACGCTGTCCAAGTCGTTTTCTCTAGCTGGTATGCGCATCGGGCTGGCGTTCGCCGCGCCGCCGATCATCGACGCGTTGCTGAAGGTGAAGGACTCCTACAACGTGACACGTCTCAGCATCGTTGCGGGGACCGCCGCGCTCGAAGACTACGCATGCATGCAGGCCAACGTGGCCCGCGTCCGTCTGACCCGGCAGCGCTTGACCGACGGCTTGCGGGCACGAGGGTTCAGCGTGCTGCCCAGTCAGGCGAATTTCGTCCTGGCCCGGCGCCCTGGGCGCACTCTGGAGGGCATCCATGTGGCGCTCCGAGCTCGCGGCATCCTGGTACGGTACTTTGCAACCCCGGAGCTGTACGACGCCATGCGCGTCAGTGTCGGGACGGACGCGGAAGTGGATGCGTTGCTGCAGGCCTTGGACGACATCGCTTCGCACGTGCCGGGAGGGGATGCGTGATTTCCGTGATTTCGACGGGGGCCCCTGGGTGCCGGCAGATGAGCTGCTTGAAGAGCCGGTCTGGTTACGACGCCCCAGCGGTCGGGGTCGGCGTCTCGACGAAGTCCTGCGGATGCTTGTCCAGGCGGGTGAAGACATAGTCCCGTACCAGGAAGACGGTTGGTCCGCCCGCGGCCATCGCCGTGTACTCTTTTTTCGTCTCCGCCTGACGCGTGCCGAGCAGTACGGTTCCAACGACCTTGTCCCCGGCGCCGTACGTGGTCAGCCGGAGGAGCGGCTGGTCCAAACCAAACGCGGTGAGGTCGGTCGGGTGGTCGGCCGCGATCTCATAACCCTTGAGCTCGTGTAGATCGGTGAGGTATTGGGTGATGGTCGTTTCCACGGGTTTCCCCTCGGCACCTTCCACGTGCCAGTGGTTGTGGTCGTCCCGGACGAGCTTGACACTGCTGCCGTCCTGGCGCTGCAATGCCACCGCGGTGACCTTGTCGCGGTCGAAGGTGAGCACGGTCTTGTCGCGAAAATCCGCCACGTCCTTGTTCAGATCGCGGAACACCCAGTCGTGGACTGTGTACACGGCTGGCTGCCCGGTCGTCTGCACGTAAATCTTCTTATCGTCCGTTTCCTTACCCAGCAGCAGCCGCTTTTCGGCGTTGTTCTTGCCAAGGTAGAGGGTCAGCGTAAGCCGCGGGTTGTCGAGGCCATACGGACTCAGATCAGCGGGTGAGTCGTCCGGGAAGTCGACGGCGCGCATGGACCGCAGTGTCGAGAGGAACGAGCGTATCGTGCTGGTATCGGCGCGATACGGGCCGGGCTGCGCTATGGTCCAGCTGTCGTCCTTGTGGACAAGCTTCACATGCTTTCCGTCACCCCGAAGCTCGACCGTGCGGACGTCGTTGTCGGCGAAAGTGACGATCGTCTTGTCACGCAGGTCTTTCACCTGCTTGTCCATTCCCGACCGGAACGCGGAACTGGTCAGCAAGATCCGTTTATCACCCTTTCTCTGCACGTACGTCGAGAACCCGACCGGCGTGTTTTTGCCGACGGCGAACGCCGGCAGCTCTCGGTCCTTGAGCTTCACCGTGACCGTGACGAGTGGGCGGTCGAGCCCGTACTGCTGCAAGTCGGCTACGGGTTCCTTGATCTCCTTTTTCACCTCACATTGTGCGATGGCGTTGACCAGGTTCTTGGCGGCCGTTGCATCGGCCGGGAGGTCGCGCGGCTTGGTGATATGCCAGGTGTCCCCGGTTTTCCTGAGCACGATCGTACGATCCGCGTAGGCCAGCGACACCCCGGTGGCGTCGTCGGGCTTGAAGTCGACCAGGGTCTTTTTCTTCGCCTCTTGCTGCGCCTGAGGTATTTCTCCCCAGTAGACGTAGGCTCCCAGGCCGAGTAGGAGCACGATCAGGACGATGGTGGTGCGGAAGCGCATTCTGCCGACGGGGATGGGAGCGGCCTCTACTCGCGCCGCCACCAGACCGCGATCCCGGCGATGAGCAGCAGTTCCGGGATCACCAGCACGGAGAGATAGAAGACCGCCGTTTCCTGTCCGCCGGTGAAGCGCACGCGCGACGCGCGGATCCCGCGCGCGCGGATGGCTACCAGATCCGCCTGCCCCGCGAGCCAGCCGGTCGTGTTGAGGATCAGGTCACGATTGTAGTACGTGCCGTCAACCTCGCGGTTGTCCGCGAAGTTGACGCTGCCGAAGACGGCCAGACGGGCGGTGCCATCTTTCTCCCTGCCCATTTGCTTGAGATCCGCGTTCACCACGACCGCGATGGGCACCGGCCCCTTCGTATCGCTCGTGACGTCATACCGTGCCTGGCTGTGCTGGAACAGGCCTTGGAGATCCGTCTCCCCCCAGCTCGACGCGCTGGTCTTCACGAGCTCGATTGCCTGGACCCCTTTCTTCCCGCTCGCGTCGGCATGGACCGAGCGGGTCATCGGGAACACCGTGCGCTGCCGGAATCCGCGCGTGATCTCGTGCGGCGCGTAGGTGTTCACCAACGGCGCGAGGCCCAGCGCCGGCCCCTGGAACAGACGCAGCACCTGATCAACGACGACATCATTGCCGAGCTTGATTCCCCACCGCGCCAGCAGCGGTTCGAAGTCACTTCCCTGTCGCGGCGGCAGGAGGAACAGCGCGCGGCCGCCAGCGTTGAGATACGTCCCCAACGCCTTGAGCTCGCTTGCAAGATACGGTTTGCGGGGGCCGGCCACCAGCACGACGCTACAATCGTCCGGGACGCCTGCCATCGTTGCCAAGAGCACCTTCTTGAATTCGTAGTTCTCGTTGGTCAACGCTACCTTCAGGCTGGACAAGCCCTTGGGGTCTTGCACCGCGTCGATGTTCGGCTCCCCATGTCCCTCGATGAAACAGACCGTCTTCCGCGTGGTCCGGGTCACCTTGATGATGGCATTGGTGATGTTCTGTTCCGTCGGCTGCGTGATCGTGGTCGATTCCGTCCCGTACGCCACACGGACCGTGTTATAAGCGCTGATCTTGTACTTCTGAGCCAGCTCGGGCTGTCGGTCCGGGTCGATGAGCCGGAACTTCACCTTGGACGAGCCATAGGCGTACTCCTGCAGCAGATCCTTCAGCCCCGGGTTGACGCCGCCTTCGACGAAGGCTTGGATGTCGAGGTCGCTCTTGAGGTTCTTGACCACGCTACGCGATTGTGGCGCCAAGCTGTACACGCCCTGTTCGGTGAGATCGAAGCGATGATGATGGCGCGTCGAGATGTAATTGAGCAGGCCGAGGACCGCCAGGAACACCACAGAACTGACCAGCGCATTGGCGCTGTACTTGGTCGAGCGTTCACTGACGACACCACGCAGCTGCTCGAAACCGGCGCTGAGATACGCGATCAGGGCGAGGACGCCAAAAAGGCCATTGATGAAGATGTACAACACGTCGATGCCGGAACGCGCGCGGGTGAACAGCGCTGCCACGCCCGCGAACAGCAGGAGAACCAAGCCGACGAGTCCAAGCAGCGAGGTGTTGCGGCGCACGGGCTTATCTCCAGCGGACCGACTCGACCGAGCGTTGGGTGAGAAACAAGGCCAGCAGAATGACGCTGAGGAAGTACACGAGATCCTTGGTGTCGATCACGCCTTTGACCATCGCGCCGAAGTGCTCGGTCAATGACAGGTACTTCAGCACGGCACCCAGGACCGGACCCGCTGTGTCGGCGGGCCAGGCGATGACGTAAAAGAGCAGCAGCACCACCAGGCAGCTTACTGCGGCGATGATCTGGTTTTCCGTGAACGACGAGGTCAGTAAGCCCACGGTGACGAACGCCGTCCCGAGCAGCAGCAGCCCCAGATAACCGGCCGTGATGATACCGACTTCCGGATTCCCGTACATGAGCAGCAGGAGCGGATAGATGCCGGTCAAGGCGATCATGACGAGCAAGAAGGCGAAGCTGCCGAGGAACTTCCCGGCGACGATTTCCGGAATGGACAGCGGTGACGTCATGAGCAGCTCGTACGTGCCGCTGCGCTTTTCTTCGGCGAAGCTGCGCATTGTGATGACGGGCACGAGGATGACGAGCACCACGGACAGATTGTGCAGCAACGGCGCAATGACGAATTCGTTGAGGTTTAGGTGCGCCTGTGCCTGGGGATTGCGCATGGCCGAGTAAATCGACAGGAGAAAATTAAACCGCGCGAGCAGATTGAAGAAAAACCAGCCCCCAAGCAGGAGAAACCCCGTCAACACCACGTAGGCGATCGGGGAGACGAAGTAAGAGCGCAGCTCTTTCCCGGCTATTGCCAGGGCGTTTCTCACGCCGTTGCCTCCTCGCCGGCGCCGGCGCCCCCGTTCTCCTTGGTGATGTACCGCAGGAACACCTGCTCGAGCGTCATGCCTTGCGTCAGGTTCGCCAGCGTATCTTCGACGGCGATGCGTCCTTCGTTGATGATGACCACTTTCTCGCACAGCTGCGAAACCTCGGACAGGATGTGCGTCGAGAGGATCACCGTCCGCTCGCCTGCAAGTTCCCGGATGAGTGCGCGAATCTCGATGATCTGCCGCGGATCCAGGCCGATCGTCGGCTCATCCAGAACGAGCACACTCGGGTTGTGGATCAATGCCTGTGCCAGGCCGACACGCTGGCGAAACCCCTTGGAAAGGTGCCCCACGACCCGCTCGGTGACCTCGGCGAGTCCGCAGGTGTGGAGGACCCGCGCCACGCTGTCACTCAGTGCCGCCCGCGGGATGCCCCGAATCCGCCCGACAAACTGCAGGTAGCCGGACACCGTCATGTCCGCGTAGACGGGTGGGCTCTCCGGCAAGTACCCGATGCGCCGGCGCACTTCGTACGAGTCGTCGAAGATATCGTAGCCGGCCACTTTGACTGTGCCCGCCGTGGCCGGCATGAAGCCGGTGATGATCCGCATGGTCGTGGTCTTACCGGCCCCGTTCGGTCCCAGGAAGCCGAGTATCTGCCCCGTGGCCGCCGTGAAGCTGATATCGTGGACGGCTAGCAGATCGCCGTAGCGCTTGGTAAGGTGCTGAACCTCAATCATCGGTGATTCAGACGACAGCAGAGCGCATACATTCGCATTGACTAAAACAGCGCACGATTTAACACGCGATCGCACTTTGTCAATATCACCCGAGCCTCGAACCCAGCGACCCGGGCTGATCCGCCCGCGCATGCAGCGGCCCTGATGGACTTCCCGCAGGGCATCTGTTAGCGTGCCGCCCCGCCGTGCCGGACGCGAGCCCTGATGGCTCAAACCAACGCTGTCTTGTACCTCGTGGATGCCAGCTCGTACGTCTACCGAGCGTTCTTCGCCCTGCCGCCGCTGACCAGTCCGACCGGCTTGCCCGTCAACGCCGTGTACGGCTTCACGACCATGCTCGTGAAGCTCCTGCGGCAGACGCAGCCGCAGTATATTGGGATCGTCTTTGACGCCCCCGGGCGGACCTTTCGCGACGACCTGTTCGAGTCCTACAAAGCGAACCGGCCGGCCATGCCGGATGACCTCGCAGCGCAATTCCCCTTGGTCCAGGAAGTGGTGCAGGGCTTCGCCCTGCCGGCACTCTCGATCTCCGGCGTCGAGGCCGACGATGTCATCGCCACCGTCACCGAGCATATGGCCGCGCAGGATGTCGAGACGGTCATCATCACCGGCGACAAGGATCTCATGCAGCTCGTGGGTGCCCGCGTTCGCTTGTGGGACACGATGCGTGACCGCTGGTGTGATTCCGACGCCGTGCGGCGGCGTTTCGGCGTCCGCCCGGAGCAAGTGGTGGAGGTGCTCGGGCTCATGGGCGATACGACGGACAACATCCCCGGAATCAAGGGTATCGGCGAGAAGACTGCTGCGGCCCTGATTCAGCGGTTTGGAACAATCGAGTGCCTCCTGTCTCGGCTTGATGAGCTGGAAGCCGGTGGTGGGATCCGCGGAGCCAGAAAGCTGGCGGCGACACTCCGGGCCAACGCCGATCGCGCCCGGCTCAGTCGCAACCTGGCAGTCGTGCGGCGCGACGTGGCGCTTGACTGCCCGCTGGAGCGGTTTCGCTACCAGGGCCCGGACCCTGCCGCTTTACGCCCCATCTTCACCCGTTTCGGTTTTCAGACCCTGGTACGAGAGCTGGCCGCTGGTGCTGCCGAAGTGTCGGTGCCGCTGCAACGCGCCGAGCGGGAGGCGCAGGGCCAGGCGCTGCTTGCCGCAGCGCGCCGGCGGGGGCGGCTCGCTTTCGCGAGCGACGCCGGTGAGGAGCATGACCGGGTGCACGCCAAGGGGGTGGTGGTGCAAGCGGATCCAGGGCAGCCCGTGTATCTGCGGCTTGACCGGGACTGGCAGCGGGAACTGGTGGCGACACTGTTGGCAGCACCGCAGGTTGAGAAGATCACACACGATCTCAAGCGCGACCTCCTGCTCCTGTCGAACGCCGTGAGACAGCCCGTGCGGCCCGCGTTTGACCTCATGCTGGCGTCGTATCTCCTGCAGGCCTCCGCGACGCATCGATTGGAAGACATCGCCGCCAACGAGCTCGGGGCCCACATGCCGGCCTTCCCCAACGGCCTAGCGGTCCTGGCGAGCGGGGTGTCACTGTTTGCACGGCTCCGTGATCGGTTCGCCACCCGCCTGCACGAGTGGGGGATGGAACGCCTCTTCTATGAGGTCGAAATGCCCCTGGTGGCCGTGTTGGCGGCGATGGAACAACGCGGCGTGCGAGTGGACGTTGCCGCGCTGGCAGCCATGGGGCAGGAAATGGAGACCCGTCTTCGCGGATTGATGCAGGAGATCTACGAGCTGGCGGGTCAGGAGTTCAACATTGCCTCGCCGCCGCAGTTGCGCGAGGTCTTGTTCGAGCGGTTGGGATTGTCTCGGCAGGGGGTGCGGCGCGGGAAGACGGGCCTATCAACCGACGTGGATGTCCTCACACGCCTGGCTACGGAGCATCCCTTGCCGGCCAAGATTCTCGCCTTTCGCGCCCTGGCGAAGCTGAAGTCCACGTATGTCGATGCCTTGCCGGCTGCGGCGAATCCGCAGACCGGGCGGTTGCACGCTTCATTCAATCAAGCCGTGACGGCCACGGGGCGGCTGAGCTCCAGTGAGCCCAATCTGCAGAACATCCCGATTCGCGGCGAGGAAGGCCGGCGAATCCGTGCAGCGTTCGTGGCGGACGAGGGCTGCGTCCTGGTCGTTGCGGATTACTCGCAAATCGAGCTCCGCATCCTGGCGCATCTGTCAGAAGACCCCGTGCTCGTGGCGGCGTTTCGCGCCGGTGAAGACGTGCACACGCGTACGGCAACGGAAGTATTCGGCGTCCTGCCAGGCGCGGTCTCCCCGGAGATGCGCCGTGCGGCAAAGGTGATCAACTTCGGTATACTGTATGGGATGGGGCCGCAACGGCTGGCACGCGAGCTGGGAATCCCTGTGGCGGAGGCCCAGCGCTACATCGCAAGCTACTTTGGCCGCTATCCCGGGGTACGAGTGTACCTGGCGGCGGTGCAACACGCGGCCCGCCAGTGCGGCTACGTGACTACATTGCTCGGCCGGCGGCGCGCGCTGCCCGACCTCAGCAGTCCGCATCGCGGCGTTGCCCAGGCCGCGGCACGGGCTGCGGCGAACACCCCTATCCAGGGATCCGCGGCCGATCTCATCAAGATGGCCATGGTCGCCCTTGACCGGCGGCTGGCCGCCGAAGGCGTCCGAGGCGGACTGATTCTGCAGGTCCACGACGAACTCGTGTTTGAGGTTTCCGAAGCTGACCGCGACCGTACCATCGCAATCGTACGCGACGAGATGGAAGGGGTATTTCCACTCACGGTGCCCCTGCGGATCGATCTGGGCTGGGGGCGCAATTGGGCGGCGGCGCATTAGACTGTGTGAATAACCCCCGAACGCGCCCGTCTATAAGGTGTCGCCGTGGAGCGTAGCGACCGCGAATTGGTGCGGGAGAGCCGACGCGGCGACAAGGAGGCGTTCAGGGAGCTCGTCGAGCGTTATCAGCGCAAGGTGGTGTCGGTGGCGCTGGGGATGGTGCATAACCGTGAGGATGCCATCGACATCGCACAAGAAACCTTTGTGAGAGCGTTCGAGAACCTGGCGAAGTTCAAGGGTGAGTCGAGCTTTTATACGTGGCTGTACCGCATCGTGGTGAACCGGGCGATTGATTTTCAACGCCGCGAGCGGCGCCACCCGACGATCGGGTGGGAAGAAGAAAATGGCCCCGGAGGGGCAGGAGAAGGATACGAAGAGACCCTGAAGAAGGAGCGGCTGGAAGATCCGTACCAGCAAGTGCATGCGCATGAGATCGGCGATCGTGTGAGCGAAGCGATTAACGAGTTGACCCCAGATCACAAAGCGGTCATACTGCTTCGCGAAGTTGAGGGGCTGTCGTATGAGGAGATTAGTCGCGTGATGCAGTGCTCCAAAGGGACGGTGATGAGCCGCCTGCATTATGCCCGGAAGAAGCTACAGAAAAAGCTCCGAGACTGCCTCTGATTTCCCCCTGATGCACGGTCCTTTCCGCACACTCGGCCCACTCGTACCTGCAGACGGGGATCGAGTTTGTCATCCATGACCTGTCGTGACGCGTTGAACTTGTTGCCGTTGTTCTTCGACGGCGAACTGGACGCTCACCAGATGCGTGCCGTCGCACTACACAGTACGCGCTGTGATCACTGTGAGATCGAGCTCCGGCATCTGGAACGGGTACAGGAACTGGTCAGTGCACAGATACACGCGGCGGTCGAGGAGGTGGACTGTACGGCGCTGTGGCCTGCTATCGATCGACGGCTCGGTACGATCCGGGTTTCATGGGGAACACGGCTGCGCGCCTGGTGGAGCGCGCAGGAACACGCTTGGTTCATCCAGGCTCCGGCGCTTGCGGCGGTCGCGGCGCTCGCAGTCTTGGCCCTGTTGGTGTTTGCGCGCGCGCCGCACTCGACGACGCACCCGGAAGCGTCTCGCGTGGCCGCCGTCGATGACGCTGCCTTGATCAACTCGCTGGACGCCGACGTCGATTCGGTGGCGGTGCTCAACGATCCTGAGACGCATACGACGGTTCTCTGGGTCAGCGACGACAGTTCCATGGGTGGTGTTGCGCCGTGAGGGCGTTGCCAACAAGAGCCGTTCTTGCCGCGCTCGCCGTTCTCGGGACGCACGGCCTCGCAGTCGCCGCAGAGAGCACACCGCACAGCACGGTCAGTTTGGCAGCCGATGCGGTGGAGGTACACATCGGGGCCGTGCTGGCGAGCAATTCGGGGAACGAGTTTGATGCCCGCCTGGCCTCGTTGCACCGTCAATTCAATACACTCTTCCCATACACGTCGTACCGCCTGGTCAAGGAAGAGCACCAGCGCGTTCCTTGGGGAGGAAGAGTCGGCTTCGACATCCCCGGCGGACGCTATGTCCTGGTCATCCCGAAGGAGTACAAGAACGGTCGTGTCTCGATGAAAGTGATGGTGGTTGACGGATCGCGGTTCATCGTCGACACGGCCTTGTCCTTGCGCAGTCATGCAACGTTTCTGGTGGGCGGCCCACGCCAGCACGGAGGCGTGCTGATCTTGTCGATCGGGGCCGACGCTCTGCCGTGATGCTGCCGCAGCTTTTACAGTTGTTGGACCGTGCAGTGGCCGGGGTGGGCGTCGCGCGGCGCGTCCTGGCGTTCTGGGGGCCGGTTATGGACATGCCGGCCTTGCTCGGCTCCTTGTTTGCCGTCGCCTCGGTGCTCACACTCGCGCTGCTGTCCGGCGTGGCGGTCGCCGCGCTTGCTACCTTGCTTGTTGCGTTGATGGTGCTCTACCTCCTGCTCACGCAAGTGTTCGGCGTCACCGTCGACGTCCAGTCAGCCTAACTGCTTCCCTGTCCGCCCGCTGCCTGCACGCTCTGCGCTCTCTCCCGGTAGTACGCGATCAGGATGTCGGCGATCTCAGGGCGCAGCACCCGCTCGTCGGGACGCTGCCCCTGAGCCAAGGTCCGGCGAATGTGTGATCCGGAGATCGCCAGTGGCTGTTGGTCCGGATGGAGTTCGAGGAGATCGACGCGCCCGACACTTTCGAAGTAGGCAGCGAAGCCGATCTTGCAGGGGCGGATCCGGAGGCCACCTTTGAGGTGGTCGAAGATCTCCTGGGCATCGAAGTCACCCCAGATCGGTTTGCCGTCATCGTAGGGCGCGTCGGCGTGCTTGCGCCCAATCACGATGTCGGTGAAGCCGAGATTTTGCCGGTAGATGGCGTGCATCACCGCTTCCTTGGGCCCCCCGTACAACATCTTGATGTCCAGGCCTACCAGCTCGAACACCTCCGTGAGATCGTATCCGCAGGAGCGCCACAGTGCATCGTCCTTGTCCCCCTTGCCGAGCAGTTTGAGCTCGCGCAGGGCCCGATAACAGCGCATGCGTACCCGTGCTGGTACGTCATCACCTTTGAGCTCGCCGATGAGAGGATTGAGCACGACACCCGCGAAGTTCCCCTGTCGCGTGAGACGCTCGACGCCGGCGACCAGCGCGTACTCGTGGGCCCGGTGAAGCGGGTTGCGGGTCTGGAAGGCCAGGGCCCGCTCCCAGCGCCGCTCGGCGATGAGGGTTCGGACCTGACGGGGGGAAAGCACGAACTCACCGTATTCCGGATCCACTTCCTGGGGCAGCGCCCAGATCTCTCCACCCACCAGCGTGCTCCGCGGGTCGTCCATGACCATATGCCCGCCGGGATGGTCCGTCCGTGAGGTGCCGTAGAACTTCTCGACGTGCTTGGCCTTGTCCCACTCGAAGACGCTGGAGATGCGCAGGACGGCTACGATCTGGCCCGCGTGCAGGAGAGCCGCCGAATGGCCGATCCGCAGGCGACGCGCCTCATCGTCCGTAACGGGAAACGACACCGGAGCCGTCCACGCATAGCGGCGAAAGCCGTAGTCGAGCGCGTCGTGATCGAGCACATAGTGCCACGTCTCTTCGTCCATGGGGCCGATCAAGGGTGACAGTGTTCCATCGGCGATCCGGTAGAGCGTCGAGAGATCCGCCCGGCTCAGCTCGACCCGTGGCAGCTGCGCAGCCTCGGCAAGAAACTGCTTGCGGCGTGACAGGGGCACGGTACGTGAGACAGGCGCTTCGAGACCGCCGTGGACGGGAACCAGATCAAGCATGCTACGTCTCTCCTTCGAGTGTTTTTGATCGTCAACACGAGTCAGTAGGCCGCGGTCGTGTCCGGCATCCGTCAAACGGCGCACGGCACGGAAAGCGGTGGGCTCCTTGCCGCTAGCCCTCCATGACCTTCACCTCACAGCCGGCAAACGCTGGTAGCTTCACTGCTGCGGCGCGTGACAGGAAACGTGTGAGCCACGAGCGTTTCTCGGCGACCAACACCGCGGCGCGCACGTTGTGGGTCTGGATGATCCGACTACAGACCTCACTCGGATCCCCTTCTTCAATGAGCGACGTGCACGTGATCCCCGCGTCGCGCGCGCGGGCCGCGATCTCCTTCAACAGGGTGTCCGCTTGAGCTTGCTGCTCGCGGGCGACGGTGTCGACCACGCTGTCACTGACCTTTTCACCCACGAAGCCCACGTTGGTCAGCGTCCTGGCGATTCGCCGCGGGCGCTCCGGATCGAGTACCGCGAGTGCGACCAGGCTGCCATCGATCTCCCGGGCCCGCTGCAGGGCATAGGTGATGGCCTTGGAGACGTCCCTGCCAGGCGAGGTCACGAGCAGTACGTTGTTCATCCCGCTCCTCCGACGTTGAGCCCCAACAACGGCCAGTACCAATTAGCCACGAGGTTGAACAGGACCCAGGACACGGTGGCCAGAATCGCCCCGGGGACCACCATGTCGCGCATGGCTAGATGGCCGGAGGAATAGGCGATGGCGTTTGCCGGTGTGCCGATCGGCAGCGTGTAGGCCAGCCCGGCGGGCACGGCTACCGCGAGGGCCATGATCCTCGGATCCATGGCAAACTCCCCGGCGATGCCGAGGCTCACGGGCATCAGTAAGGCGACGACAGCGGAATTGCTCATCGCTTCCGTCAGGACGATGGCGAGCGAGGAAAGGATCAGTACGACCCCCGTCCCTCCCGTGGCCCACCGGCTGATGGTGACCTGGGCAATCCAGGCGGCGGCCCCCGAGGTGTTGATTGCCGCCCCCAGACAGATCGCACCACCGTACATCAAGATCACCCCCCAGTTCACGTAGCCTTCGATTTCACGCCAGCTCACCAGGTGGAGCGCGAACAGCGCGACAACGGCACCGAGTGCGATGTTGGCCAGTCCAAACTGCTCGCCGAACACGACCCAGGCGCCGAACGTCAGCAGCATCACGGTGCCCACCGCACGCTCCTCGTAGCGCATACGCCCCAGTGCCATGCTCTTGTCCCGCAACACATGGTCAGCTGCCTGCACACTTTCGACGTCGATGGGGAAGAAGCGCACGATCACGCCGTAGCAGATGAACAACATGACGATCACCACCGGCAGAATGGCCACCGACCACTCGACAAACCCGAAGCTCTCCCCGGTTGCTTCCTTCAAGATGCCGAGGGCGAGCGGTGCCCGGCCGCCACCCAGCAGTGTGGCCACGCCCCCGATCGTTGATCCCCAGGCCATAGCGAGAAAGAGCGCTTTGCCGTAGCGACTCCGTCTCGGGCTCAAGCCGAGCACCGACACGATCTCAATGATGATCGGGAAGTTCATCGCGGCCACGGCGTGCTCCGACATCATGAACGACATTGCCGCGTTCAGTACCAGGATGCTGATCAGCAAGGTGCGCGGCGTGGTCCCAAAACGCTGCAGCACCGCGAGTGCCAAGCGCGTGCTCAAGCCCGATTTCATCAGACACGCCGCCAGGATGAACGCACCGAGAATGAAGAAAACCGCCTCGTTGCCAAACAAGGCGTACGCTTCCGGTGCGCTCAGAACACCCGATAGCGGAATCAAAATGATCGCCAACAAGCTGGTGATCATCAACGGAAGCGCACCGGACACCCAGTAGAAGACGCACAAGGCGAATACCGCCAGGGACTTTTGACCGGCCTGCGTCAGGCCAGCGGGCGTGTCGACGCTGATGACCCACCAATACAGCGCGGCGCCCACTACCAGGAGTCCGGGGGCACGGCTGCGTGACAGGAGAATGACCCACAAGGGACGAGTGTCAACGACGATTTCAGTTTTGGCAGGCATGGGGAAGACGACGGCTCGCTCGCAGCTCTCGGCCGGCCGCTCTCAGAGCCGCGACGAATCGAAGGAATCGCTCACTTTACGAACCCGCAATCGGCGTCGCAAGCGCGCCAGGTTCCGCGCCGCTGCCGTGCCTATTCTGGAGCGGTAGAACTGCTGCACGGCTACCGCGACGCGGGCCTCGTTGCCGGCAAAGAAGCGGGCCTCCAAGGGTGTGATGGCGAAACTCAGATCTCGTAGCCAACCCATATTGATTCGTGCCCCCCGCACTGCGTGAAACAGATGCGCGTAGATCGGCACAACATCATCGACCGCTAGGGGTCGCGGGTCGCGCGCCTGGCTGTCCGCCAGCGGGCGAAACAGGGAGAGAACCGGCAGCACCCCGATGGCGGTCAACGCATCGATGCCGCGCATCGTCGAGGCCGCAGGTTCCACTCCAACAATGAGGTCGCTCCACACCGTCCCGCTGGGAAAGACCGTGGCAGCGTACCCCAAGGCGTCGTAGTAGCGCGCGCGCCCAATGTAGCGGGCGCGGCCCCTGCAGCGACGCGCCAGGATACTGGGGTCGTAAATTTCGACATTGTAACTCAAAGCGTCCACGCCCATCGCATAGGTGCGATCCACCCAGCGGTTGGTCTTGGGCGGATGGAGCTGCACGGCCACCAGGGTGTCAAAGTGGCGTTTGACGGCTCGGATGTATGGCTCGAGGAACGCGATCCCCGCGTCATCGCTGCCGACATACGACAGATTGAAATAGACGAACTCCCTAGTGCCCTCGGCGAACGCAGCCCGCACAACCTCGACCACGTCCCGTACGGACATGGGGAACCCCTCGCTCAGGGCCACACCACTCCCGTTTCGGCAGAAGCGGCACGGCGCCCCGCGCAAGCTGTACCCGCACGCGAAAGCAGGATTGATCGTGATGCACCCGCCGTACGTTGTTCCGACTCGATGCATCGGCATGCCGCTGCTGGTGGTGAGCCGATAGAAGTGCGGCGGCGCCACCAGGCGCACGTCGACCGACGCACCGTTGCGCCGCAAGGTCCACTGGTCGCCGCTGCCGGAGAGCACGAAGGGCGAGTCCGCCGCGGTCCCTTCATCCACCGGTGCATTCACCCACACGTCTTCGGGCAGGACGATTTCGACGCCGCATTGGGAACCCACTTGCGCTGGCGATGCGCGCAGCACGGCGACATCGGCGCGGATGGTTTCGTCCAGCCGGACCCCTTTGGCCGCCAGCTCCAGTTTGAGGTACCCCGAATTGGGGCGCGCAGGAAGCGTCATCCAGTCACCGCCTGCCCGCGTGCTCCCGGACCGCACGTACCACAAGCCGGATCTTTCCCGACGGCTGCCTGATGCACCGTGGCGTTCAGAGCGTCATACGAAAGGAGCTGTCCGACGGAGCTGGCGCCTAGGTGCAAGAGCAGCGTGAGGGTCTCGGTGGCCTGTAGCGCACCAACGAAGGCAGCGGTCACTCGCTCGAGTGCTGAGGGTTGCTGAGCTCCCGATGCTGCCGCCGGTTCCTGTACGTACAGACACTGATAGCACGGCGCGTCACTGCGATGCCCCGCACATGTCATGACGGACCCCATGGCACCGGTGGTGCTCGCCCAGACGAGCGGCGTTTTCAGTGCAACACAAGCTGTGTTGAGGAGGCTGCTGGTGTCCAGCGAGGCGTTACCAACGATGACAACGTCGTGCGTTCCGGCAATCTGCGCGGCGGCATCAGCTGTGAGGCCTTCCCGGACCAGCTGCACCCGGCAATCCGGGTTGAGTGCCGCGAGTTCCGCGGCCAACGCCCGCGCCCAGCCATGGGTGCGGGTTGCCTCGACGATACCGAGCTGGCCGACGCCAGCGGCCGCCAAGTAGGAGGCAGCCGCGCTACCCGTTTCGCTGCTAGCCACGACGGCCACCGATCCGGACAAGATCCGTTGCTGTCCCCGACCACCAATCTGTGGCAGGATGATCTGGCGACTGTAGCGCTCGATCTGCACGTCTGTAAGCATCTGCCGCCTCAGCGATCGAGAGGGCGCACTGCACCATCCGCGGCACGCTGTTGCCGCTGGCGCCACCCGACCCACAAATTGGTGCTCAGGTAGCGGTCACCGAAATCTGGAAACGTCACAACGATTACACCCGTATCGATCTCCCGCGCCACCTGCAACGCTGCCACCATCGCGGCACCGGCGGACTGCCCCACGACCAGCCCTTCTTCACTGCCCAGGCGATAGACGGCTTCGTACGCTGTGTCCGTAGCCACGTTGATCTTACGGTCGAGCTTTTCCTCATGGTAGATGCCCGGCACGATCGAACTGGCCATGTGCTTGAGCCCCTCGAGTCCGTGCCACGCATCGTCGGGTTCCACGGCAATGACCTGAACGGCCGGGTTGCGCTCCTTGAGGTATTGGCCGGTCCCCATGATGGTGCCTCCCGTTCCGATGCCGGCGATGAAATGTGTCACCGTCCCGTTTGTCGCCGTCCAGATCTCCGGCCCCGTGCTCTCATAATGCGCCCGCGGATTGACGGGATTGAAGTACTGGTCAGGCTTGAAATACTGCTCTGGGGCGGCCTCGATGATCTGGCGGCAGCGCCGGATCGCACCGTCGGAGCCCTCTAGGGGGTCGCTAAAAATGACGTCTGCCCGGTAGGCACGGATGATCTTCTTGCGTTCGACGCTGACATTGGCGGGCATGACCAGCTTGACCGGATAGCCGAGCACTGCGCCGACCAAGGCCAGCGCGATGCCGGTATTGCCGGACGTGGAATCGATGATCGTTTTTCCCGGCCGGAGCGCACCGCTGTCGAGACCGGCCCGTACCATCCACACGGCTGGGCGATCCTTCACGGACCCGCCAGGGTTGAGTCCTTCGAGCTTGGCGAGGATACGCACGCGGGGCGAGAGGTCGCGCGCGAATCGCCGAATCTCGACCAGTGGCGTGTTGCCCACAAGATCGAGGATCGAGCGCGCCCGCGCGGGCCGCTCGACGAGCGGCGTGTCCGCGCGCGGCGGTACCCCCGATGCCGCCTCCACGGGCGTCTTACCCCCCGGCAATGGCGGGAACGATTGCTACCTCATCACCGTCTTTTACCGAGGTATCGAGGCTGCTGAGGAAGCGGATGTCATCGCCGTTCACGTAGATATTCACGAAACGGCGGACTCGTCCCTCCTCGTCGCACAGTCGTTCCTTGAGGCCTGGAAACCGCCGTTCCAGGTCCTCCATCACAGTGGTGATGCTGCTGCCGCTGGCGTCGACCTCTTCCGCTCCTGCCGTGAATCGCCGCAGCGGCGTCGGAATGCGTACACGCACACTCATACTTGTGTCCCTCCTGTTTTGTCCGACCTTGTCCCCATCTTGTAGTATGGCCGGATGTCTATCCGTGCGAAAGTCCGTACTGGCATTTGTCGGCCCTCAGAGTGGGAAGTACGCTGATTCGCGGCACGGGGCAAACGAGGTGCTTCGCGCTCCTCCACTGGCCATCGGTGCTGGCAGTAGAAACCTGGTGAGAGATGCAGGCTAGACACCGGTCGCGACGGGTTCCAACTGCCGGATCGTCGGTTGCTCGCCGCAGAGCGGGCAGCGCTCGTTGCGCGAGAGACCGATCGTACGCCAGCGCGCCCGTTCGGCGTCGCAGGTCAGTAAACGATTGACCAGCAATGTTCCACTCCCCAGGAGGTACTTGAGCGCTTCCGTGGCTTGTATCGAACCGATGCTGCCCGCCAGTGCTCCAAGGACCCCAGCCTCTTCGCACGTTGGGATCTCTCCCTCCCGGGGTGGGCAGGGAAACAAGCACCGGACACACGCGCTGCGGCCCGGCAGCACCGTCATGGTCTGCCCCTGGAAGCCAATGATCCCGGCGTGCGAAAAGGCAGTCCCGCACAGGACCGCCCCGTCGTTGACGAGATACTTCGATGCGACCTGATCCGTTCCATCGATGACGAAATCGAAATCAGCGAAAACGCTCCTGAGGTTGCGGGCCGAGAGCCACTCATCGAAACAGCGTACGGAGACGTTGGGATGGCGGGCGGCGATCCGCTCCGCTGCCACACGAACCTTCCGGCGGCCGATGTCCGGCGTCCGGTACATTGCCTGCCGGTGCAAGTTGGATAGTTCGACGGTGTCACCGTCGATCAGGCCGAGGGTACCGACGCCGGCGGCGGCGAGCTGCAGCGCCCCCACGCTGCCCAGGGCACCCATGCCTACGATGAGAACACGACCTTGCCGTAACCGGTCCGCCGCGGGCAGCGGGCTCTGTGTCTGGTGGGGCGCCCGAAACTTCTGTGATCCGTGCACGAAACGTGTCCGGCTACGACCGAAACTCTCGCCCGGCGGCGGGAAGAGCCTCCTCCAACGGTCTCGTCTTGCCTCGCAGCCTCGAACCGCGCCAGCCGGTCAGTACGGGCGGGCGCCGGGGCCGCCAAAGGGGCTGAAAGTCGGAGCGAAGCCAGGGGCAGCAGCGGTGGCTGGCCCCCGCGCCACGTGCGCCGGTTCGAGCCCGGGCACCTGCACGGTGGTGAAACTGCCAGAGGTGCGGCGCCGGCCATTGGCAGCCAGGAGCACATCAAGCGGGTTGGCTGCGGGCGGCGGATCGACGCTCGCCAGTTGGCCGAGCGCGTCGCGCGCCGCCACTGCCTGTGGCGTGTGCGGATGGAGTTGCTCTAGCGCCTGGTACGCAAGCACGGCGTCCTCATCCTGTTTGCGCTTCTGGTAGAGGCGGGCAAGCTGCAACAGACCATCGGCGGCCGCGTCCGTGTCCCCATACCGAGAGGCCAGGGTCAATAGGCGGATTTCCGCCGCCTTCTTGTTGCGATACGTGATGTAGAACCTGGCAACGTACAGCTCGTGCCGCGCCAGGTTTTCCCGGCAGAAGGCGAGTTGCTCGCGTGCCAGCTCGGAGAACGGGCTGTCGGGGTACTGCTGTGCCACGGTCTCGAAGTAGTTCTGCCCGTTTTGTGCCGCGGTCTGGTCCCGGTCGATGGTACCCATCTGCTGCGCGTAGCACATGCCCAAGTAGTAACCGATAAACGGCAAGTACACGCTCGTGGGGTGCCGGCGCTGAAAGTCCGTGAGCGCTACGATTGCTTCGGGGTAGCTCCCGGCGAGGTAGTGCGCCTGGGCGATCTTCAGCTCCGCCTCTTCATTGTACTGGCTGAACGGGTACTGGTCGAGTAGCTCGTGGAACTGGTCGATAGCCGGCACGAGCGCCCCGGTGCGGAAGCTTTGGATAGCTTGGCGGAAATATTCGTCGGCGCTAGGCCGTCTCGGCGCGGCGCAGCTCGCCAGCACCCCGGTCGCCACAAGCAGCAGCGTCCAACGAGCCTTCATCGCAGCGGATTATGCCCAAAAACTGGCGGCTTCGCAAAGCCGGGCCTGCGTTCGCCCTTCATGGCACATCCTCGGGGAGGCCTGGCACGGCGCTCCAGGACCCGCGTGGCTGGGCTGCGCACAGGGGTCCGTATGAAACCAGGCCCGCCCCAACTCCCTGCTTCGACGGACTCCATCGCATGCTTCAATCATGATGGCGAACGACCCCACCGCTCACGGGCGCAGTCCTCAGTGGCCGCGGCGGGCACGTCTGGCCAGCCCTGCAGCCGGCGGCTGCCGCGGCCTTTTCCCGAGAGCTGCCTCGACCCGTTCGGAAATCAACTTGAACGCGGGTTCGCCCTGGAGCACCAGATCATCGTAGAGGTCTTCCAGGTCTGCCTGTTCCAGCGCGACCGCGATACCCAGGGCGTCATCGAGGGTTTGTGCCGTCTCGGCCTGGCTTTCCAGCTGGCGCATTTCCCGGTCGAGACGCTGGAGCCGCTGCACATAATCGGGAAGGAACGTGCCGGCGTGATCCTGTTCCTGAAAGGATTTTAGCTCGCGTCGCAGCACGTCGGCATGCGTTTCTTCTTCGAGGGCGAGCTCCCGCCATAAGGTGACGCGCTCATGGTCGCCGCGGAAGCGCTCCGCCAAGCGGCGGTACACGCGCGCCGTGCGCGCCGCCAGCTCACTGCAGCGCTCTAGAATGTCAGCGACGTACACTGTGCCCACCTCCACGTGCTTGGTTGATTCCTTGCACCACTGCGCGGCGGAGCTTGGCGCACTTTGCCGCAGGCTGCAAGAGCTGAGGCCCTGTCTTGCGTTCGAGGCGGCCGCACACGTCTCTGAGCACGACCAGATGAAGTGCCAGCCTGCCGCACCGTTCGTGGGCCAGACATGCAAGGGCCCTGCACGTGCAGGGCCCTCGCGGACAAGCGGGCGACCGGGGTCGAACCGGCGACCTTATGCTTGGCAAGCATACGCTCTAGCCAACTGAGCTACGCCCGCCCACCGGCGCAGCGTAGCGGAGTCGCCAGGCGGAGTCAAAACTGCCTGTTCGAATGGCCCTGGGTTCTCTTCAGCTCGTTGCCATGGTCTGTCTGAGTGTGGCCACCTCCGCCCACGAAGAATGCCGCCGACCCACCGGCCTTCGAATATCACCGGCGCTCACGCGTCTATCAGATTATGAACAGAATCAAAAAACACTTGCTGCCGAAGCGGCGCATTGCGGAGCGCTTGCGACGCATAGGATTCAGGGTGCAGTCGGTGTCGTCGGCTCAGGGGTACGACTTGCTGGTCCATGACCGGGTCCGGGTCGCTCTCCGTGTAGGCTTTCCCCGCGTCCGTAAGCATCATGTGACAGTACGGGGGAGACCGTACACGTATCGCTACCGGTCCTGGCACTTCAATTTCCATCATCACGGCAAGTTCGGCAAACGCTACGCCGACGTGTTCGTGTGCCTAGCGATGGAGCCGCGCCATCCGTCCCGTGAAGAGATCTTCGTCATTCCCTGGGACGCGGTGGCTGGAAAGACCTTCTCGCTGCATGCGGCGCGGCGGCGCTACAACGGGCAGTACGCACGGTATCTGAATCGCTGGCGTGTGATCGCGGACGCGGTCAATGAGGCAGGCCGACTGCGTCAAGTGGCATAGCGTGCGTCGCGACTGAGCCGTCCCGCCTGCTCAAGCCGGTTTGCGGCTAGGAGCCTCGGCGGGAGACGGGCCTGCTCGTACTGCGACAAGGCCTGCGCTGAGCGAAGGGGGCAAACCGGCTTCGACCGGTTCCTAGTCGGTGTCTTCCCCGAACGCGGCGCTGTCCTGGGGCGGGTCAACCAAAATCCCGACGTCCTGACGCGCGGATTGTCCCTGGCCGTTGGTGACCGTGAGCGTCGCACGGTACTCGCCCGGGAGGCGGTACGTGTGCGTGGTCGGATTCGTAACGTCGTGCGCCCCGTCGCCAAAATCCCATTGGTAGTAAAAGGGAGGCGCCTCATCCTCATCCAAGACGGCCGAGAACCCTACGGTCAGGGGTGCGTGTCCGATATCAGGGTCAGCGTCGATGGCGAGGTCAAACCCCTCCTCGGTGACCTCGATGGAGACCTCATCCGTTTCGCTGATGCCAGGTCCAGTCACGCTAAAAATGGCCTCGTAATCTCCCGGCACCCGGTAAGTATGTTGCGCCGCCAGCCCGTATGCCGGGGCGCTCTGATCACCAAAGTCCCAGTGGTACGTCAGCCCGGGCGGGCCACCCGTGACTTCAGCCTCGAAGCTGACCCGGAGGGGTGTGCCGCCCGTGTCCGGCTCGGCGGCCGCGCTCACGTACAATAACTCGTCTTGGCCGTGCCCTGGGCTCCCTGGCACTGCCGCGTCCCGGCGCTTCGGCGTCGCAGGAATCCTGAATGCCTCGCTAAGTTGATGGGAACGCGGCTTGAAGGAAAAGGGGGTCCTCAGTGTGGCTGCGGCAGTCGTGTGTCCGGGGCCCTGATCGTTGTTGCACCCACCGGCGCCGAGCACGAGGCCGCTGAGCACAGTGACAGACAGGACGCGAAAGCTTCGCGGATGCAGCATGCTGCCCCGCGTTCATACCGAGCCGGTGTAGGGCTGTCAACGCGCGACATGCGTACTCTTGGCCGGCGACACGAAGAGCAAAGTTGCTTTTCCCATGCGACCGGCTTGCATTGCCTGCGCTGACCGCGATACCCTTCGACAGCCATACACCGGCGCGAGGGCCTGGCTGTTTCGGCGTGTCGTACGGACTTGCCCTGAGAGGCCCGCGTGCCAGTGAGCCGAGTGTGGCGGCGTACCCAAGTGGTTAAGGGAGAGGTCTGCAAAACCTCGATGCAGCGGTTCGAATCCGCTCGCCGCCTCTTTTCCCCTCCAGCTGGCTGGCAGCGACGGCGTGCCGTGTACCGCAGGCGGGTGCGAGCCCTTTGGGGCGGCACAGCCGGGCGTCCCGGCCTCAGGGTGGTCCGGCCTGTGGCTGCAGCCGGGCGATGCACGCGACCGCTAGGAGGTGGGCAAGGAAGATGGCCGCGAAGGCTGGGACGTAGGTCCCAGAGACGTCGCGGACAGCGCCGGCCAGCGGGATGGCGAGGGCCTGGACGAATACGATGAATGGGCTCATCCGGCCCGCGATCGCGCCGTAGTGCAAGCGGCCGAAACACTCCCCGAGGATGGTCGCCTGCAGGGTCGCGTTGCCGCCCATGGCAAACCCATACACGAGCACATAGAGCAGCAGGGTCACCCAGCTGGTCGCTGCGACTAGGAACACCAGTCCGAGGGCCTGCAAGCCGAAGCACCACATGATCACACGCCGCTGTTCGAATCGGTCGAGCAACGCCCCAAAGCCCAACTTACCGACGACACCGACGCCAGCGGTCGCGCCCAATACCCACGACGCGTGCGCACCGCTCAGGCCGCGGTCACGCAGGAACGCTATCAGATGCAACAGCGTCGCCGACAGCCCCATGACCGTCAGAGCGAACGCGGCGGCGATCAGCCAGAAGGTGCGATGGCCCATGGCTTGTGCCGGCGTCCACGAGCGCTCAAGCTCGTGATCCCAGTCGAACGCCGCGCCGCGCCGCGGTGGCGCGGCACCGTCCGGACGTAGCCCCATCGACTCCGGCGAGCGGCGCATGAATAACGCGACGGGGGGGATCGCAATGGCGAGAATGAAGATGCCGAGCCCGCCGAATGCGTCGCGCCAGCCGTAGCGGTCGATCAGGAACTGCGTCAGCGGGACGAAGATGACGCCGCCCATGGAGATGCCTGCCGTGGAGATGCCGAGAGCGCGGCCGCGCTGGCGTACGAACCAGTTGGCCACCGCAGTGTTACTGGGCAAGGGACCGAGCGCGGTCGAACCGAAGGAAACCAGAGCTCCCATGAGGACGTAGAACTGCGTCAAGGTGGTGACGTCGCGGAGCAGGAGAAAACCCACGGACATGGCCGTCGCCCCGACCAGCTGCGAGGGGCGCGGGCCGAAACGATCAATGAAACGGCCGACGAAGGGCGCGTACACGGCGCCGCACAGGGCAACGAGCGAGAAGCCGACTGAGATCTGCGCCCGGCTCCAGCCGAAGTGGTGACTCAGTGAACTCAGGAAGACGCCGAAGCTGTAGAAGACGATACCGGTGGTGATGCAGTGCGTCAGGAACGCGACCGCGACGATCCGCCAGCCGTAAAACAACCTGCCCATGCCGTGGTGCTTCACCGCTGCGCCCGCACGGGCTGCGCACCATCATGACTCGACGGAACCGGCCCCCGGTCCGTTGAACGGGTCGGGGGCGCTGCGCCACTCGGCTGTACCGGACGCTGTGGGGCAGGGGCAGCACACGCCGCCCCCGCCGGCGGCGTGCGCCCGGGGCTCAACTCAGCTTGCCAAGCACGGACTCTGCGCTAGACACACTGAGCCCGGAGCCGGGCTCCACTAGGAGCTCCTGCACGATCCCGTCGTTGACAATCATGGCGTAACGCTGCGATCGCGTGCCCATGCCGAAGCCGCTGGCGTCCAGACTCAGGCCGACGGCTCGCGTGAATTCGGCGTTGCCATCCGCCAGCATGCGTACCCGGTCCCCGGCGCCTTGGGCGTTGCCCCAGGCGCCCATGACGAAGGCGTCGTTGACCGCGACGCACACGATCGCATCGACTCCCTTCGCCTTGATCGCCTCGGCGTGCTGGAGGAAACCTGGAAGATGCTTGCTGGAACAGGTGGGTGTGAACGCCCCGGGTACAGCGAATACCACCACGCGCTTGCCCTTGAAGATGTCGCCGAGCGTAACGTCTTGGGGTCGTCCCTGGCGCATTTCTTTCAACTTGAGGGTGAGTGGTAAGCTTTCTCCGACCTTGATCGCCATGTCTGTTTTCTCCTCACATTGGGATTGCGGCTCGTCTGGGCGTGCCGTCCCGTGTGTTTACCTGCGGGCCGGTCGCGGTTCAACTGCCAGGGCGGGCAGGAGGATTTGCGCCGGATTCCCCCTCATCCCGCTTGACACCAAATGTGCAATATATGATATGTTACTCCCATCATACGCAGTGGTTGGTGGAGAGCGGGTCAAAGGTGATCCGGAACGTGCGTACAATCGGATGGACTCGGCGGGGTGACGCAATGCCGTTCCGGCGCAAGTCTCTGCGGAGGAGGGTGCGTGCTTGAGCAGCAGGCAGCGCGCGTGCGCCACCGGCGAGACACAGGGGAGAACGCGATGTCGGAGACCTGGATTCCATATGTGCGGGAAGAGGATTTTCCGGAGGACCTGGTGCCCGCTCTTGCATACTACAAGTCACGGATGAACGGGGTGCTGCCGAATGCGATCAAGGCGTATCTGCATCGACCGCACATCGCGCAAGCGTTCATTGCGTTGAACAATGCCATCATGCGAGACCCCGGTAACACGCTGAGCGAGGAATTCAAACGGCACATTGGCATCGTCGTGTCACGCGCGAACGGTTGCGCGTATTGTACCTCTCATCACGCGGCAGTTCTGAAAGAGAAGGGAGCCCACACGGACGAGCAGCTCGCGTGCGTGCTTTCGATCGATGAGAGCCTGTCGGATCGGGAGAAGGCCGCCCTGCGCTTTGCCCGCGAGGCCACGCTCGGCGACCACACGCCGTCTGCACAAACGAAGGCCGCGCTGGCAAAACATTTCACCCCCAGTGAGATCGTAGAGATTGCATGCTGCATCGGCTTGTGGAACTTCACCAATCACGTGCATGACGCTTTGGGAATGCCGGTCGAAGAGCCCATGGCCGGCGAGACGCACTGGGCTACTGACTCGGCAACCGAGGTGGCCGCCCGCAAGCGACGCGGCGCGTGAGGAGCGAGGAGCTGATATGGTGCGCCGTCGACAGACATTAGCGGGAACCCTGCTGCTGCTCTGCGCCTTGTTGCTGAGCGCTGCGTGCTCGAAACCGAGCAACGGTCGAGAGCGGGGCGCTGAAACGGAGACCCCGTTTACGCGGCGGGACGGCCTCTATGACGCTGCTCGCCCCACAGACAAGGTCATTGTGACGGTCGGCAAGTTTGGACGAGTGTTCCGCTCCGAGAATAATGGCCAGACGTGGGTGCACGTGGACGCCGGTAGGACGCGCGATCTGTACAGCGTGGCATTCAGCGACGACACTACTGGCGTGATCGTTGGATCCGGCGGTACCTACCTGCGGACGGCAGACCAAGGGCGGACGTGGCAGCCGCAGGCGTCCCTGGGTACAGGGGAGCTTTTCAAGGTCGTGTTCGGCGCTCAGGGCCATGGGTTCGTGGTGGGGGCGTTCGGTGCGGTGTGGAGAAGCGATTCGGCTGGCAAGCTGTGGCGGCGCGTCAAGGTGTCATGGGAGACGATCATCCCGGAAATTTGGGACGCGGCCGGGCCAGTCGAGCCGCATCTCTACGACGTGGTGCTCCGCGGGAACACGGTCTGGATCGTGGGTGAGTACGGCCTGGCGCTGCGCTCCGATGACGGGGGCGCAACGTGGGCGCGGCTGCACGGCGGGGCGCTGGAAGATTCGCATCTGTTCGCGGTGGCGTTCATGGATGCCGGCCGACTCGTCGCGGCCGGCCAGGCAGGCACCGTCCTGTACACCGATGATGATGGTGCACACTGGAGCGAAGCAAGCCTGACCGAACAGGACCTGTACGATGTGATCTTCCTGCACAAGGCGGGCACCGCGGTTGTCACGGGTGACCTCGGCACGACTTTCTTCTCGCCGGCAGGCGGCAGGCCGGGCTCATGGCGCGTCTTGCAGGCGAAACGGGATGGGCCCGGAGCCGCCAGCCCGCCTCTGTGGCTGGCAAAGGTGCTGCCCCGCAACAACCGTCAGGTCCTCGCCTTCGGTGCGTCGGGGATCGCGCCCCTGCCCGTTCCGCAAGGCAACGGGCGTGGTGCCGACTAGGTGTGAGTGGGACGATGGGTCGGTTTGCCGAGTTTGTCATCGAGCACCGCAAGACGGTGTTTGTCACCATCGTCTTGGTGACGCTCTTCTTCGGGTGGTACGCATTGCGAATCGGGATGCAGATGGACTTCCGCGATCTGCAGCCGGTGGATCACCCGTTCATCCGGGTCAACACGCACTACCAGAGCCAGTACGGCAGCCCGCTCACCATCTTCATGATGCTGCGGGTCAAGCATGGCAACATTTATAACGCGAAGACACTGGAGAAGATTCGCCGCTTGACTGCTGCCCTCGACGCGTTGCCCGGCGTCAATCACGATCGGGTGGTTTCGATCGCCTCGCGCAAGGTCAAGGTGCTGAAGATCAAGGGGAACTATTTTGAAACGAACAACCTGATGCCGCGGGACGTTCCGCACACGAAAGAGGGGCTGGCGCACTTCCGTGAGAACGTAGCCGCCGCGGGCGTGATGGGCTCGCTGGTCTCTCCCGACGGGACCGCAAGCCTGCTCACCGCCAACTTCATCCAAGGCCGCTTCGAGCTGCGAGATCTGTTCGAGCGCCTCCGCAAGATCAAGGCCGCGGAGGAAGACGCGAATAGCGAAATTTTCTTGGCGGGCCAGCCCGTGCTCATGGGATGGGTTGGGACCTACCTGCGGGAGATCTTCGTCATCCTGGCGCTCACGTTTGTCCTCACCTGCGTTCTGCTCTTCGCGTACTTGCGGCACTGGGCCCTGACGGGGCTGCCCATCGTTGCCACCTTGATGAGCGCCCTCTGGGGGCTCGGGTTTGCCGGACTGTTTGGTTGGGCGCTGGATCCGCTCATCCTGATCATCCCGGTGCTGCTCATCGCACGGACCCTCAGTCACGGCGTGCAGCGCATGGAGCGCATCATTGAGATGGAAGACGAAGCCCTCGACCCGACGGAAAAGGGGAGGGTCTTGATTCGCGCCCTCTTTGGCTCTGGGGTGCTCGGGATCATCACCGATACCCTCGGCATCCTGATCCTTGCGTTGACGTCGATCCCGCTGCTGCGCAGACTCGCATTCTTCGGAAGCTTCTGGGCCTTGAGCATTGTCGTGACAGTGCTCATCTTCATGTCGACCGTCATCGCGATCTTTGGCGGCGCCGCACAGTCCAAGGTCAAGGCCAGCTTGGAATCCAGTGCGATCACCAGGTTCTTGGAGTGGCTATCGGGCTTGGTGCTTGGGAGGGGAGCGACGTGGGTGCTGGTGAGCTTCGCCGCGATCTCTGTTGCTGCGCTGGTGGTGTCGTCGAGAATCGTCATCGGCGATGCGCATCCCGGTACCGCGCTTCTGTGGCCAGACTCCACCTACAACGTTGCTGTCAAGAACATCAGTCAGGTCTTTTCCGGCACCGATGACCTCCAGGTGTTCGTCGAAACCCACTCAGTGCCGGGAGTTCGGGACCCGGCGGTTCTGGAAGCCATGCGCGATTTCCAACGCCACCTCGAGCGCAGCGCGTACGTGCAGAGTACGTTCTCGTATGCCGATTTCATTCCCTTGGTGCGGCGGCGCCTCAACGGCAATCACGTCAAGTGGGCGGCAATCCCGGATTCGCTGCAGGCGTCGGAGCAGTACGCCAACCTCCTCTTGAAGGGCACGGACCCGGGCGATTTTGGGCGCTTCGTCAGTGAAGACTACCAGAATGCGAGCATCATCGTTTCGTTGCGTGACCACCGGGGTGACACGCTGCGCAGTGTCGTGTCCGACATCCAGCACTATATCGCCGCGCCAGCTCACGGGTCGGATCACAAGCTGCAGTATCGACTGGCTGGCGGTCTCGGCGGGGTGTTGGCCGCCGTGAACGAAGAGGTCGCAGCCAAGCAGGTGCTCGTGTTCGTGATCGCGGCAGTGATCATTGCGCTGGCGTGCCTGTACGCCTTTCGGTCCTGGATCGCCGTTCTGATTCTGGTGACGCCACTGGTGGCTACCAACTTCATTGTGATGAGTCTGATGGTGTTCATGGGAGTTGGATTGGACGTGAACACCCTGCCAGTCGTGTCTGTGGGGATGGGGGTGGGTATCGACTACGGCATTTACCTGCTGACGCGGATCTTGCAGGAGCATCAGCACGTCGCGGATTATGGCGTGGCGTGCAGAACCGCGCTGCTGACCACGGGGCGAGCCATTTTCTTTACGGCGAGCATCATGGTCGTCAGTGCGGTGCTCTGGTACTTCCTCTCCTCGTTCCGGTTCCTGGCTGAGATGGGGCTCCTGCTGTCGCTGATCATGGGGATCAATATGGTCGGTGCGCTGCTGGTGATTCCGGCGGCGGTGCAGGTGTTTCAGCCGCGCTTCCCGGAAACGGCACGCATTCTGGCCTGGGAGTAGAGGCAGGGCTGAGGGAGTGCAACGGTGAAAAGGACAGGCGGCGACAAGCTTCAGCTCTCCAAGAGTGTGCTGCGGCGGGTCGCCCGGCGTGCCCGGATTCCACTCCGCGACGAGGAGGTTGGACAGTTTACCGAGATGCTCAACCAGGTGCTGCACAGCTTCTATGGTGCGCTGGAGCGCATTCCCGTTGCGCCGCCAGCCCGATCCGAACGGAAATGGCGGCGTCCGAGCCGGGACGAGGACCCATTGAACCTGTTCATCACCAAGTGCGACATTCAGGAGACACAGGCCGGGCCGCTGGCAGGCATGCGCATCGGGGTGAAGGACTGCATTGGCGTCGCGGGCGTCCCCCTGACGATGGCGTCACGCGCGCTCGAAGGGTTCGTCGCGAAGACCGACGCGACTGTGATCGAGCGGCTGCTCGCAGCCGGCGCCCGGATCGTCGGGAAGACGAACCTGGACGAGTTCTACGTCGATACGACGTCGGAAACCAGTCAATTTGGACCCACCGGCAACCCCAAGTTGGGAGACGGGTACGTGCCGGGGGGATCCTCGGGCGGTAGCGCCGCCGCCGTGGCGGCGGGAGCGGTGGACGCGGCGCTGGGAACCGACGGAGCGGGAAGTACGAGAGTACCGGCTGCCTTTTGCGGTGTAGTCGGATTGAAGCCGACCCACGGCCGCGTCCCAGGCTTCGGCGCCGTCGACATGATGCCGTCGGTCGATGAGATTGGGATCCTGGCAAACGACGTGGCAACGATCGCGAGGGTGCTGGGGGTCATTGCGGGTCCGGATCCTCGTGATGCCAGGAGCATCGAACGTGGGCCGGAGGACTACGTCTCGGCGCTGGCTGCCGGCATGCCCACGCTCCGTGTTGGCATCGTCAAGGAGTTCTTTGATGAGGCCTTGCAGCCGGCAGTTCGTGACGCGGTGCGCGACGGGATCCGCAACCTAGAACGGCTAGGGTGCAGCGTGCGCGAGGTGTCGCTCCCGGCGTTCGAGTACGCCGCAGCCGTGTGGATGGCCTACGCGTCGGCGGAGCAGTCGGTCAACTTCAGGAACGACGGCGTGTGTGTCACGTCTGGCGGCGCGTATGACGAAGACTGGCTGGAGGCCTTCGCCAAAGTGCGGCGGAGCCGGCGGCCACACTTCGGGCGCTCGATTCGTCTGATTGTCCTGCTGGGTGCGTTTCTGGGTGAGGTGCAGCGCAACCGGCATTACGCCATGGCCGCGAATAGACGTTTCCAGGTCATCGCAGACTGCCGGCGCGCGTTCAACGAGCTGGATGTCCTCGTGTCGCCCACAATTCCCATGCTGCCGTTCAAGCTGGGCGAGCTCGATGCGTACGGCGGCAGCTTTTCAACCATCCCCTACACCTGTCCGATCAACCTCGTGGGTCTGCCGGCGCTGAGCTTGCCCTGCAAGAAGGTCGATGGCCGGTACGTGGGCATGCAACTGATCGGGAAGTGGCTCGACGAACGAACGGTTCTTCGCCTCGCCTATGCGTACGAACGAAATATCAGGATGGAATGAAAGGAGAAAACTCATGTTGACGCTGGCAGTCCAATCGGATGGGTCCTCGATCAGTTTGACCCCAACGGTGGTGGCCTTGGCCGGATACACGGGTCGTGATCGGTCTTCCGTGCAGGCGCACATCGCGGAGCTAGCCAAGCTCGGGGTGGAGGGGCCGAAGTCGTATCCCGTCGTTCTCGCGGTCACCGCTGATCGCCTAACGACGGACTCGAAGATCGAGGTGCTCCATGGGGAGACCTCGGGCGAAGCCGAGTTCGCGATCGTGTTGACCGGAGGCAAGAAGTTCATCGCCGCCGCGAGCGACCACACGGACCGGAAGAATGAAGCGCTGCACATGGGTATGGCGAAGCAGGTGGTTCCTCGCATCCTCAGCCGGGAGGTGTGGCGCTTCGACGCGATCGAGAGCCACTGGGATCAGATCGCGCTCAAGAGTTACGCTAACGTCAATGGCAAAAGGATCCTGTACCAGGACACCACGGTGGGAACGATCCTGCCAGTGGACGATATCATCGCGTGTGTGGCAAAGCATTGCAGGAGGCCACTCGAGGAGGCTGTCATCCTCAGCGGTACGGTGCCGATCCTCAGCGGAACGACCCAGTACGCCTCTCATTTCGAGGTCGAAATGGGGGACCCGGTGACCCGGCGTACCCTGCGCGTCGCCTATGACGTCGTGGTGAACGACTGGAACGTTGAGCCATAAGCCTGCTGCCACGCCCGGACGCCGTGCAGCAGACCAACGGAGGTGAAGAATGCCGAAACCAGAACTCGAATTCCACGTGCCCAGTGACACCGGCTGGGAGCAGTTGAATGACCGCAAGCCGGCGATCATGCAGAAAATACTCAGCAAGGACGAGGAGACCGGGAGCGTCACCCGCTTGATGAAGTTCGAGCGGGGTGGGGATATGAGCTTCGCCGGGGTGCTGATGCATGATTTCTGGGAAGAGGTCTGGATCATCGAGGGGGCACTCACGGATCTGACGCTCAACAAGACTTTTCCCGCGGGCAGCTACGCCTGCCGGCCGCCTGGGATGAAGCATGGCCCCTACATCTCCGAGCCGGGAGCCCTGATGTTCGAGGTCCGTACCTACCTGGCGGGTCAAGCAAAATGACCACCCGCCGTGAGACCGTCCAGCAGTTGGCAGCGGCCGTACAGATCGAGCTTACCGACGCGGAAATCGCCGCGCTCGCACAGCCCGTCCTGGACGTGATCGGCTGGGTCGACGCGGCCACCCAGGGGTGGGAGATGGAAGGCCCGGAGCCGTTTCGCCGTGCCCTCAGGAGCGGCTGAAGGGCAGGGAGGACGGGATGGTCACACGGGTCGTGATGGTCGAGTTCAACCCCGACGCGCCGCCGGAGCACATCCGGATGTCGAAGAGCAATTTCATCCAGCACGTGGCGCACCGGTGGGTGAGCAACCTGCGCAGTGGGGGTCCCGATCGAGGACACGAGGAATGAAGCAAGATCTTTGTAGCTGCTCCATTGCGGAGCTGGGGCGCGGGTTGCGGCAGCGCGCGTTCAGCGTACGGGAGATCACCGAAGCGCACCTGGCACGGATCGATGCCGTCAATCCGGTCGTGCACGCGTTCATCCTGATCGACTCGGAGGGCGCGCGCGCGGCGGCCGACGCGGCAGATCGGGAGCTGGCGCAGGGGCAGGATCGCGGGACGCTTCACGGGGTGCCGCTCACACTGAAGGACCTCTTCGCTACCCGGGCGCAACGAACCACTGCCGGCTCGCGCATTCTGGAAGAGCACGTGACCCCGCAAGATGCAGTGGTGGTGCAACGCCTGCGGCAGGAAGGCGCGATCATCCTCGGCAAGACGAACCTGAACGAGTTCGCCTTCGGAGCCACTGGCATCAATGCCCGTTACGGGACGGTCCGAAACCCGTGGGACACGGACCGCATCGTGGGCGGCTCGAGCAGCGGCGCCGCCGCTGCGGTGGCGGCCGGCATGTGCGTGGCCGCTCTCGGCACGGATACCGGTGGCTCGGTGCGCATCCCCGCCGCCCTCACTGGGCTGGTTGGCTTCAAGCCGACGTATGATCGTGTGCCGCGTGACGGCGTGATTCCCTTGTCGTGGACCCTCGACCACGTCGGCGTGCTGTCCCGCCACGTGGCGGATGCTTGCGACGTGTTCGGCTGCGTCGGGAACCGGCCGCCGCACGGCCCCCTGGAAAAAGTGCCTCTCAAGGGGCTCAGAATCGGCGTCCTGGAGCAGTACTGCTCGGACCTGGACGGTTCCGTAGGTCAGTACTGGGAGCAGTTCCTGCGTGCGGCCGCAGGGGCCGGCGCCCGAGTTGTTAGCCTCGACTTTCAGCGGTCGCGGGAAATCGTGGCGGCCTCAACTGTCATCATGTTTGCGGAGGCAGCCGCCAGCCATCTGACGTGGCTTCGCACGTGCCGGGAGCTGTACGGGAATGACACGAAACTACGACTGCTTCAGGGAGCGCTGTACCCGGCGGTCACGTACCTTCGGGCGCAGCAAATGCGCGAGGAGATCATCCACGATGTCGCAGGGTTGTTCGAGCAAGTGGACATTCTGGCCTGTCCGACACAGCCGTGCGTCGCCGCGAAGATCTCGGATGTCCGCCCCGAGATCGTGTTGCAGATCGTGCGGAACACGCGCCTGGCTCCGCTACTCGGTCTGCCGGCGCTCAGTGTCCCTCTCCAGTGTGCGGGGCTCCCGGTGGGCGGGCAGTTCGTCGGTCCGCGGGGCCGGGACGAGTATCTGCTCGGCGTGGGTGTCGCCGTTGAAGATCTGATCGACACCGCGCGGACGCCTGCCAAGCTAGCAGCCGGAGGAAACTGATGGAAACGCTCGTTGCTGTCTTCTTGATTCTCATCTCGGGTGTGGCCTGCCTGACCCAGAGTATGCCGGTGCTGAAAATCGGGCCGCCGCCAGTCGAGCTCAGCTACGCCACGTTCCGCTACCGCCCGGTCTTCGCGCTCGTGGCCGCAGCGCTTGCGCTGTGGCTTGGGGGCCGGTGGCTGTTCGGTGGGATGACCGGCGCGGTCGCGCCGGCGGCCCTCGGCCTGGCAGGGCTCATCTGGGCGAGCCTTGCCGTCTCGCCATCGCACATGTTTCATCCGCAGTCGGGAGGTCGTGCCTTGAGTGCGGCCGAAGCCGACATGGTCCCGGACAGCGCGACGGTCGTCGGTGTCGTCGTCGGCGGCGAGGCACGCGCCTATCCGGCGGAGATGACACAGCCCCACCACATCGTCCCGGACGTGCTCGGAGGAGAACGCATCCTTGCCAGTTGGTGTCCCCTCTGCCATAGCGGCATGGTCTTCAAGGGTGACTTCAAAGGCCGGCGCCTGGCGCCGCGCGTCATCGGCGGCGGCAACAACAATGTCCTGTTTTACGATCCGCGCACGAAAAACCTCATCCAACAGATGAACGGCGAGATCGTAGCGGGGCCTGATCGGGGAGAACACCTCGAATGGATCCCGGCGGTGACGACCAGCTGGTCGAACTGGCGGCGAGAGCAGCCGGCGACGACGGTGTGGTGGTCTCCGCCGGGGACCCTGTTTCGCCGCCTGGTCCGCACGCTGGCCATGTGGGCGCCGACCACGATCGAACGCAAGCAGAAGCCCTTTTACGCGATGAGTGGCACCGGCGATGATCGCCGCCCCTTCTCGGAAAAGGTGAGCGCGGTCCAGGTGGGTACGGAACGCCGCGCCTATCCTGCCAGCGCCCTGGCGCAACATGCTGTGGTCAATGATATCGTTGGGGGTGTGCCGATCGCCGTGTTCGCCGCCTCCTCGGCCTCGTTCGTGCGTTTCTTCGATCGGCGGGTCAAGGAAGGCACCCTCACGTTCCGGGTTGAGAATCAGGAGATCGGGAACGGGACGGTAGCCCGCGACCAGGAAACGGGCTCGGGTTGGACGCTCAGTGGCACGGCGGTTGACGGTCCGCTGCGCGGTCTCAAGCTGCAGCAGATTGCCGGCGTGAACCGCGTCTTCTGGGGCGCCTATGCCTTCTTCTTCCCTGGGGCGACGCTCTGGGACGGGCCCGCGCAGGAGGACGACAGCCATGCCGAGTGACCTGCGCAGCTTCATCAAGGACGCCGAAGCCGCCGGACGACTGTACCGCGTCCGGCGGCAGGTGGACCCCCACAAGAACCTTGCCGCCCTCTCTGACGAGTCGGACCGGGCGGTCGTGTTCGAGAATATTGCCGGATACGAGGGGTGGACCGTCGTCGACGGGATCAATCGCAATCGGACCATGGAGGCCGTGTCCTTCAAGACCACCCGCGACAATGTCGTCCGGACCGTCGCTGGGCGCCTCGACCACGGTCCCCGGCCACACAAAGTAGTCGCCACCGGGCCGGTCAAGGAAGTGATCTGGCATGGCGAGGAGGCAAACTTGAAGCGGCTCCCGATTCCGATTCATTCGGAGCTCGACGGGGGGCCCTACATCGGGGGGGGACTCGGCGTTATCATCGACCCGGAAACCGGCTTTCATAACACGACCTTCCCGCGCTTGCAGGTCCGTGACGGGAAACACTGCCCATTCTTGGTGTACTCCCCGCATGTTGCGCGGATCCTGGGCAAGTACGCCCGCCGGAAACAGCCGATGCAGATGGCGGTCGTCATCGGCCATCACCCCGCGTGGGAAATCGCCGCGGCCTCCAGCATGCACCACCCACTGTGGGGAGAGTTCGACTGGGTGGGCAGCCTGCTCGAGGAGGATGTCACGTTCGTGAAGTGCGAGACCATCGATGTGGATGTGCCGGCGTGGGCCGAAATCGTGATCGAGGGCGAGGTGCAGCCCGGGATCGTTGCCGATGAAGGTCCCTTCGGGAATTACCTCGGTACCTACGCCTCAGGTCCGACGAGCCGAGCGGGAGTGGCGAAGGCTCCCGTCTACGTGGTGAAGTGCATCACGATGAGACGCAACCCGATCTTTCGCCATCTGCAGGCAACCGTGTGGACCGATCACCAGCGGCTCTGCATGCTCTCGATCGAGGCGAATCTGTACACTGCCCTCACCGAGATCGGCGTGGATGTACATGACGTCTATTGCCCTCCCTGGGGAGCGGCCTCTACGACGCTGCTGCAGATGACGCCGCATTTTCCAGGCGAGGCGCAGGATGCACTGCTGAAGACCTTGGAGTTCGAGAACTCCACGCTCTTCTTCATGAGCCAGGTTGCGATCGCGGTGAACCGTGACGTGAACGTTTACGATGCGCGGGACATCATCTGGGCGCTCGCCGTGCGGACGAATTGGCCGAAGAACGCGACGGTGATTCCCGGTACCCGCTGCTCGCCGATCATGCCGGTCGCAGATCGGGTCGAAGGGGCGCCCCTACGACTGGGAGGCAAGGTGATGATCGACGCGACCCACCTCCCGGCGCGCAACGAAACCGAACGATGGGAGTACAATCGCATTTGGCCGATGGGGAAAGGGACGGTCTCGTTGAAGGAGTACGTCGGAGAAGGCTACCAGGAGACCGGCCTCCACCAGGAACGCGTCTTTGAGGACTCTCCGACTCCTCCGGCCCCGCGGGCGGAGCCACCGCGGGAACAGCGGCCGGTGGAGTTCGTTCGGGTTGCCCGGGTCGACGAGTTGGAGGAAGGGGTCGGACACTGTGTCGAAGTCGGAGACGAAATGATCGCCCTCTTTAAGATCGGTAAGGATATCTACGCGCTTAACAACATTTGCCCGCACATGGGGGGCTCGCTAGCCGACGGGGAGCTCTGCGAGAACCTGGTGTCGTGTCCGCTGCACGGCTGGACCTTCAACGTGCAAACGGGCGACGTGGTCGAGGGTGAAATTGGAACGGAGACCTACCCGGTTCAAGTGCAGGGAGCCGAGATCGCCGTGGGGATCCGCAAATGAAAGCCGCGGCCAGGCGTGCACCGGCAGACACCGGTGCCGTCCCGGTGGACCTGCGCGGTTTCCTGGACGCGCACGGCGACACCTTGCTGCGTATCACGAAGGAGGTCGCACTCGAGGACATCGGGGCGCTCACCGGGCAGAGCAGGGACACCATCCTATTTGAGCACATCCGGGGGTACAGCGGTTGGCGGTTGGTGGACCGTCTCTTCAGCAACCGTGCGGCACAAGGCCGCGTCCTCGGGTGCGCCCCCGGCCACGTCGTCCCGACGCTGGCGAGAATCCTGGACACCGGGCCGCGGAAGTTTCGCGTCGTCGACGACGGACCCGTCAAGGAGATCAAACTGCGCGGAGGGGACGCGGACCTCACGAAGCTGCCCGTGGTGACCCATACCGATGTCGACCCGGGACCGTACATGACCGGCTTCAATGTGGTGCGCGATCCCGAGACCGGCTTGTACAACTCGATGAATCCCCGCGCGTTGATTCTCGGGCCACGTAGGACCCTCGTCTCCTTCGTGACCCGGCACGTCCAGGTTATTTTCAAGAAGTACCAGGCGGCAGGACAAAAAATGCCCCAAGCACTGTGCATCGGAGCGCACCCAGCCTTTGAGCTGGCGGCGACGTACAGTGGGCTCCACGATGATTTCTGGGAAGTGGAGTACGCCGGAACGATTCTAGGTCAGACGCTTGATCTCGTTCGCTGCGAAACCATCGATCTGCTGGTGCCGGCGACGGCTGAACTCGTCATCGAAGGCTTTGTCCATCCCGAGCGGGTGGGTACCGACGGGCCGAACCCGGGACCGACCACCTATTTCCTGCCGCGCACTGTCCCGGCGCCGGAATTCGAGGTCACGGCGATTACAATGCGCCGCAACCCGATCTACCGGAACCACCAGATCGTTCCCTTTACGGACCACCAACCACTACCGCGCCTCTTTCACGAGGCCCAGCTCTATCGTCAACTCCGCAGCATGGGTCTCGATGTTCGCGAAGTCTTCTTTCCGCCGTGGGGTGCGGCGCTCTCGTGCATCATCCAGGTGGCGCCGGCGTTCGACGGTCAGGTTGCGGACGCGCTGCTTGCCGTGATGGGGGCGCCGTGGCTGAATACCAAGCTCGTTGTCGCCGTCGACCCGGACATCAACGTCTACGATCCCGCGGATGTCTATTTTGCACTGGCGACGCGGGTCGATCCGGCCCGGCACGTTGTGGTGGTTCCGAATACACGGGCCAATCCGATGGATCCGTCGGCGACACCGGTGGTGGCGGCAGGCCAAGCAGCCGTGGAAAGCAGATTTCCCAGCGTTGTTGGTAAGATGGGAATCGATGCGACCAAACCGGTGCCCTATTGCCCGAACCGCAAGGACTTCGAGCGAGGCTGGCCCATCAACTGGGGCAAGATCAAGCTGGAAGATTTCCTGCCGCCGAAATGAGAGGGGGTCGAGCATGGTAAAATTCTGCGTCATCTATCAGGGAAGGCCAGAAAACCCCGAGGAGTTTGATCAACACTACTGGAACGGGCACCTGCCGATCATTGCGCGCTGGCCCAAGATTCGGCGGATCACGCTCACCCGTTGCCGCCAGCTGAACGAGGAGTGCTACATGATTGCCGAGTTCTCGTTCGATACGCTTGCGGACCTCGAGGCGGCACTGGCATCGCCGGAGCGCAAGGAAGCCGGCCGTGATCGGCTGAACTTCCCGAAGTTCTACGGCACCATTCGGCATCAGATCTTCGACGTACGTGACTACCCGGTTCCGGGCGGCGTGGCCTAGCTCTGCAGGGGCGCACGAGGCAGCGTGCCGGCGCGCACGGCGCGCTCCTGTGCGGTGCCCGGCGGCGGCAGTAGCGGCGGTATATGATATGT
>JBHHYR010000005.1:0-48888 GCA_046757585.1 Binatia bacterium
GCCAGCCGGCGCGGCCGTACAGCCGCAGACCGTGCCGCGCCCACTCGGCGAGTGTTGCGGCACCGACCTTGTCGACCAGCGCCACGGTCCCTTGGAAAAATGTGGCGCCGAGCCGGCGCGAAGCCGCTGCCACCCGCTGCCCGGTGTCGCACCAACTGCGCAGGCGCTCGACGCCCACGCGGGCCACCGCTTGCGGGGCAACGGAGAAGTACGCCAACGCCGCCTCGCGTTGCGACGGCTCACGCGTGAGCAAGTCCTGACCCAAAGCGACCCACCGGTGGAATGAGCCTGCGCCCAGGGTCCGCCGCACCGTAGGAGCGTGCCGGTAGAATTGTTGCGCGACGGATGGGGATGCGGCCGCCAGGCGGTCGCCGGCTGCCAGAATCTGCGCGTGGATCTGTGGGCCGAGCTGTTCACAGGCCTGGCGCGCGCGGCGTCCGGCGCGATCGGCGAACAGGTGAGACTCGAACCACAAGGAGCGTTCAGCCATGGACAACGCGCATGGTGCGGTCAGCGACTCGCTGCCGGCGAGCTGTCCGCCAGACTGCGGTACCTGGCCGGCGATTCATACACGTGAATCGGCAAACCGTTACTGGCTGCGCCATGCCGTATACCGAGCGCTCCGCACGGATCGGTGACGGCGCTGCTACGCAAAGATCGCCCCAGCCAACGCATCGATTGCACGCTGCGATTCGGCGTCGTCGGTCAGTGAAGTGCTCACGGCGACCCGGCAAGCACGGCGTGGCGCTACCCGGTGCTGAATGAGTTGGCCGGCGTAAATCAGCAGGCGCGTGCTGACGCCTTCTTCCAACCCGCTGGCCTTGAGATGGCGCACCTTTTCGCCCAGCTTGGCCAACGCCAGCGCCGTGTCCATGTCAGTGCCGCTCTCGTGCGCGATGATCTGCGCCTCCTTGTCGCGCGGCGGATAATCGAAATCGATCGTCACGAAACGCTGCCGCGTGGAGTGCTTGAGGTCCTTCAGCACGCTCTGGTAGCCGGGATTATACGAGATGACGAGCAGGAAATCCGGATGCGCTTCGAGGATTTCGCCCCGCTTGTCGATCGGCAGGATCCTGCGATGGTCGGTCAGCGGGTGAATCAGCACGATCGTGTCCTTGCGGGCTTCGACGATCTCGTCGAGGTAGCAGATGGCCCCTCCCTTCACCGCTTGTGTCAACGGCCCATCGATCCAGACCGTCTCGTCGCCCTTGATGAGGTAACGGCCAACCAAGTCGCTGCCGGTCAGATCCTCGTGGCAGGCGACGGTAATGAGATTGCCCGCAATGACCTCTTGCCCGGCGGGAGCACCATTACCGGGCGGTCCGCGCAGGGAGTCCGCCATGTACTCGACGAACCGCGTCTTCCCGCAGCCCGTCGGGCCCTTGAGCAAGATGGGCAGCCGGCAGCTGTAAGCCGCGGTGAAGATGTCGACTTCGTCGGCGACAGGGAGGTAATAGGGGATCTCGCTCACCGTCAACTCCACCGGCCACGCTGCTGAAAAAACGGCAGAGAGTCAAGGCGACCCGCACGTGAGGAGCCGGCGCCCCGGCGACCAGCTCGGCAGGAACGACGCCCGGCTGGGTTTCCAGGGGGAAACGCTGAGCTACACTACTGCTCCATTTCTTGTCGCCGCGCACAATGTTTCCCGACGATGAGTTGCGGGCGGCTGGCCTCTACGCCTCCCCTTCCGGGCTCACATGGAGATTGACGAGGGCAAAGAAGAGCTCATCGAGTGATTGGTAGCGGAACCAGAACGGCATTTGGGGATACAGATCTCCCGGGTCGACGCTCCACCCGGACGTCTCGTCTCCGTACACAGGGAATATTTCCTGGCCGATCTTGAGTAGCTTGGCATTGACTGCAATCTCCGCGTGCGGGTAGGTCATTTGCTTCGCCCCTTTCTCCAAGGTCGCGCTGCGCCTATTACAGAGCAGAAACTATGCCATGTGGTCCGCAAGAGGTGAGGATGCAAGGACTGGAGCAAGTTGGCACCGGCCGGTGGCTGTTTCGCCAGCCTTGGGTGCAAACGTGGCGCACTCGCGGGGCAGGAGGCCGGGCTGGACGGCTCCCGATGAGCTTCTGGCGGGCGCGGGCATCTGCTAAAGTAAGACCCTCTTGGCTTGTCGGGTGTGCGCGCGCAGCCCGAGCTCGCCAGGATACCGGTGCTGCCTCAGCTGCGCCCGGAAGGACCACAGCCCGTGATGCCGCTGTTGCCCGGTAAACTTCCACCCGTGCTCCTCCGATCGCTGCTCCGCTTTCGCGGTGCGCCAGACCGGCGGGTGCTAGTGGGGCCGGCTTTCGGGGAAGATGCTGCGGTCATCGACCTGGGCGCACAGTACCTGATCCTCAAGAGTGATCCGGTCACGTTTACCGCAGACGAGATTGGCTGGTACGCTGTCCACGTCAACGCCAACGACGTTGCAGTGATGGGAGCGCGGCCCGCCTGGTTCCAGGCGACGGTCGTCGTGCCGCCCGGGAGCGCACCAGGGGTGGTGCGGAACATCTTCCGCGACGTTGACCGCGGCGCTCGGGCACTGGGAATCGCGGTGACGGGCGGCCATACCGAAGTTTCCTCTGCGGTCCACCAGCCGCTGGTAGCCGGTGACATGCAAGGGGTGGTACGCCGCGACGGACTGGTGACGTCGAGGGGCGCGCGGCCGGGTGATACGGTTGTCTTGACGAAGACCGCTGCGATCGAAGGGACATCGATCATTGCCCGCGCGTTTGCACGCGAAGCGCGCAAGGTTCTCGGGGCCGGCGGCCAGCTGCAAGCGGCGCACTTCCATCACCGGCCGGGCATCTCGGTGGTCGCCGAGGCACTGTGCGCCGCCCGTGCCGGCGCCACCGCGATGCACGATCCTACCGAGGGGGGTGTGGCCGCCGGTCTGTTTGAGCTGGCAACGGCTTCCGGGACGCGATTGGTCGTGGACCTCGATCGGATTCCGGTGCACCCGCACACCACCCGCCTCTGCGCGCACTTCGGGCTGCGTCCGCTCGGTCTGATCGGGTCCGGTGCCTTGTTGGCGACTGTACCCGAGCGCAGGGCCGCGGCGCTTCTGCGGGCCTTGCGCCGTCGCCGTATCGCCGCCACGTGCATCGGCAAGGTCGCCTCCGGTGCCGGGGTGACGGTACACCTGAACGGCAAGCGTACCCGTTTCGAGTGGTCGCAGCGCGACGAGCTGACGCGGCTGATGCCGCGGCCCTGATGCTTGACGGCGAAGCACGTGGTTGACCCTTTGTTGGAATCACGCCGGTTTCGTGACACCTGAGCGCCGGCGCACGCGACGGCGGACTATGCCTCACCGCCGCTGCATGCTAGTCGATACGTCACCGGCGCGCGAGGAGAACAGCTATGGCCGAGACGACTACCTGCGAGCAGTGCGGCACAGTGATTACCACGGACACCGTCCATCGCGTCGTTGTGGAAGACTGGATCCATTACTTCTGTTCGGAGCGGTGCAAGATTGAGTGGGGTGAGGAACCGGAGATCGAGGACGAGGAGTGAGGCTCCCGTGCCGCGGAAACCTGCCGTGAGTCTCGCGGTGGTCACGCTCCGCCGTCGCTGTGTCAGGTGCCGTCGTGGCGGGCCAGAGGAGACGCCCGGCCGCTAGACATAACGCAGGACAGCTGCTAATGATTAGTGTCTTGGTCGTTCTCCACAAGACCCACAGCCTGGTGATTCACTCAGCCTCGGGAACCTGCCGGAGGAGCGGAGTGACGCCGCCAGCAGCCGTTGACCGAGCCGTGCTGGGTACCGGTGGTCTGGCTGGCAGCCGAAATATCTTGCGTTGCCGAAGGGGCAGAGGGAGCGAAACTGCGCTGCAGCCGGTGATGCGGCGCCGAGAGATGGGAGGAGCACTGTGACGACAGAACCAGACAATAGACACGCGGCGCATAGCGATAGGCCGGGCAGCGACTCCCGCCGGCACCAGGGTGGCAGTTATGGGCGCCGTGGCCGGGCGCTGACCGTGGTGGTCGACGAACGCGGCGTTGAGGCAGCGATGCGCGTGTTCAAGAAGCTGGTTCTCAAGGAAGGTCTCCTCAAAGACATCAAACGGCATGAGCATTATGAAAAGCCCGGGGACCGCCGGCGCCGCAAGACCCGGGAGGCAATCCGCCGCCGGCGCCGCCAGGCGGCCCGCGTTCGGGTGCGCTTTGGCTACTCGGACTGACTTGGCGCGGGGCAGGCCCGTGGTTCCGGCTGGGCCGATGAGGCGAAGCTGAGAGATGCGTTTGCGTGTAAAGGAGCCCTTCAGCTGTTACTCGCACCTGCTCGGCGTGGTGCTCGCCGTTCCTGGTCTGGTGTGGTTGGTCGTGCAGTCGCACGGAGAGCCGTGGCGCACGGTCGGCTTCTCGATCTACGGGTTGAGCCTCATTCTGCTGTACTCTGCCAGCGCGTTGTATCATTGGCTGCCGCTTGGACCACGCGGGGAAGACTTGCTCCGCCGCTGCGACCACGCAGCCATCTATGTATTGATTGCAGGGACCTATACCCCGGTGTGCCTGGTGACGTTGCATGGCGGCTGGGGCTGGGGCCTGTTCGGCGTCGTGTGGGGGCTGGCGTTCGCTGGCGCTCTGCTGAAGCTCTTCTTTCGGCACCTCCCTCGCTGGCTGACTGCTGCGCTGTACCTCGGGATGGGTTGGTTGGCGGTCGTGGCGGTGGTGCCGCTGGTACGGGTGCTGCCTCTCGATGGGCTGACCTGGCTGGTCGTAGGTGGCGTGCTGTACACTGCTGGCGCCGTGATCTACGGCCTGCAGCGCCCGGATCCGCTTCCCAACGTGTTCGGCTTTCACGACATCTTCCACGTCTTTGTCCTCGGGGGCAGCGCCGCGCATTTCATGTTCATGCTGTGCTGTGTCCTGCCCGTGACCTGAGTGTTCAGCTGCTCGCTGCCGCTCCCGGGCCTGGTGTACCGGGTGCAGGGACCCGATAGGTGAAGAGCCGGTGCGGCCGGCCGTCACTACTGGGCGCGCAGGCCGTACGGTCACAGCAGCCGGTCGTTCCGACGAAGTCGAGATCGAGGTGCTGCGGATACGCGGTGATGACGGCGAAGCCGTTTTTCGCGGCGGCGAAAAGGGTGTCTTGGTGAGTGCGTACGGGGCTGCACTTCGCGGCCGAGCCCGATACGAGCACGAAAGGCTCGCCCACGGCGTCCGGGGCGAGCAGCTGGAGTTGATGATCGTGCCCAGCCAAAAACAGGGCCACCGCTGCGCCGCTTTGCCGCACTGCTGCCTCCACAGCGCGCCGGTACCCCGCGTAACGGATGGAATACACTTCCTGATTCAATAGGCTAAACGGTGGGAGCTCCAGCCAGGCAAGCGCGTGACTCGGCAGCACCAAGAGCGACGATACCTTCGGCAGGGCGCCCTTCCACCATGCTCCGTCATGCACACCGTTCGTCCGCAGGGGATGGTGTGCGGCGAGTATCCGCCATCGGTAGCGCCTTCGCCCTTGTGCCAAGAGCTCCTTCAGGACCCGGGCGGAGCGCGCGCGGAAGGCCCGGTCGGTGATCATTCGCTCGCTGTCGAGTACAATCACCTGTACCGCACCGTTCCCGAGAAGGATCGCCCGCGGCAACCCCGCAACGACTTCCCAGTGCCGTCCCCAACGATGTGCGGGTGGCAACCAGCGGTCGACGTGTATCTGATTCACGAGACCTTGCCCGCCACAGCCGTAATCGTGGTTGCCGGCGATGGCGGTGAGCGTGATGCCACGATCACGCAGAAACTCGAATGGTTGCAGCACGCTCAGTGCCTGGTCGGTGACTGCTTGCGGCGGCGCCGGGAGATCGCCGCAGCTGGTGCCGGTGCCGATGAGCCCGTGGTAATAGAAGTTGTCGCCAAGCTCGAAGACGCGATCGGTGTGGATGTTCGTGGAAGCGAGATACTGCTCCAGGGCCGCGGCCACCTGCCGATTCCGCCCGCCCTGGGCGGTGCCGAAATCTCCCATGGCAATGAAGCGGGTCAAGGGCTCCGAGCCGGGACCCGCCGAGCCGCCGGCTACGGGGTACGGATAGCAGCCACGCACGTTGGATCCCGGCAGCCCCACCAGCCCGCACCCGCAGAACAGCACAGCCAGGGCCGTTAGAAGGGACAGACAAGCCGTACGTCGCATCGACGCATTGTTGGAGTGCGGCGGTCGGGTGTCAATGTGCCGGCACGATTTGATTGCCGCTCGGCGCGCGGCTATGGTCCGGCGCATGGGCGTGCTGAGTCACAAGACGGCCTTCGTCACTGGCGCCGGCAGCGGGATCGGCCGCGCGATCGCGCTGCGCCTCGCGGCTGACGGCGCGCGCGTCGCGGCAGCGGATATCAACGTCGATGGTGCGCGCGAGACGGTGCGGCGGATGTCCTCCGCCGGCGGCCAGGCGGTCGCCGTGCAGGTCGATGTCACGCAGCTCGAAGGCGTCCAGGCCGCGGTGCAACAGGCACGCGCCGCTCTCGGGCGGGTGGAAATTCTCGTCAACAACGCGGGTTGGGATCGCGTCGAACCATTCAGACAAAACGCCCCAGCACTATGGGACAAGGTCATCAACATCAACTTGAAGGGCCCGGTTCACTGCTGCCGCGCCGTGCTCGACGACATGATTGCAGCCGGGAGCGGCAAGATCATCAGTATCAGCTCGGACGCGGCGCGCGTGGGCAGCAGCGGCGAGGCCGTCTACGCTGCGTGCGAGGGCGGCGTCATCGCTTTTTCCAAGACGCTCGCCCGCGAGCTGGCGCGACACAAGATCAACGTGAACGTCGTCTGCCCCGGCCCGACTGACACACCCCTGCTACAGGAAATCACCACAGGCGAGCAGGGTGCAAAGATCATCGATGCCATGACCCGCTCGATCCCGTTTCGTCGTCTCGGCACACCTGAGGAAGTGGCGGCCGCGGTTGCCTTTTTCGCATCGCCGGACGCCGACTTCATCACCGGTCAGGTGCTGAGCGTGAGCGGGGGCCTGACCATGGTCGGCTAGCCTCGCGTCGAAGATACCAGCGCGCCTGTATCGCTCCTTCCTCCTTTCGGTGACTGCGAACTCCAACATCCGCACTCGACCCCTCTTCTCTTCTCCCCTTGCCAAGGGGAGCCGGGGAGGGGTTCTTTCCCCTCGCCCCCAGGGAGAGGGTCAGGGTGAGGGGATGAGATGTCGGCGCAGCACCGCAGAGCATCATCATCAGATCCCCTCACCCCCACCCTCTCCCGCAGGGCGAGGGAGAAGAGAGGAGGAAATCCGAAATGCTTCTCCCCTTACCAAGGGGAGCCGGGGAGGGGTTCTTTCCCCTCGCCCCCAGGGAAAGGGGGTAGCCTCGCTCCGAGGATACCAGCGGGCCTGTATTGCTGCTTTCCCCTTTGACAAAGGGGGATCGAGGGGGATTTTGCGACGCGCCATCGAATCCTCCCTCCTTTGCAAAAGGAGGGGACCCGCGGTTACGGCGCCAGCGTTGCCTGACTGAAGTTGCTGGTCGATCGCTCGCGGTCCCGCTTCCGCTCGCTCTCAGAATCGAGTAAACGGTGCTGCTATGAGTGATCGCGACTTTCGTCTCTCGAAGGATGTCCGACCGGACCGCTACGACCTGCGAATCGAGGCGGATCTGGACCGCTGGCGCGTCCAAGCGTTCGAACGCATTGACCTATCCATCCACCGCCACACGGCAGAGGTGGTGCTGCATGCGGTGGGTCTTGATATCCGCTCGGCTGAGGCGGTGGCAGCGGGGAAGACCCAGCGGGCGACCGTGACGTACAACGCGGCAGCCGAGACGGTCAGCCTGTGCTTTGCTGCGCCACTGCCGGCCGGCCCGGCCCGCCTGGAGGTTGCGTTCTCCGGCGAGATCCTCGAGCGACTGCGAGGCTTCTACCGTTCCGAAAAGGACGGTGCGCGCTACGCGGCGACCCAGTTCGAAGCGGCGGACGCCCGGCGGGCCTTTCCGTGCTTCGACGAGCCGGAGTTCAAAGCGCGTTTCGCCCTGACCTTAGTGGTGCCTGCGGGCGTCACAGCTGTTTCCAATGGGGCGCACGAGGCCGTGCACGCGCTGCCGGACGGGCGTACCGAGATCCGCTTCGCGCCGACGCCACCGATTTCCTCGTACCTGGTCGCCTATTGCATCGGGCCGTTCGAGGCCACGCCGGTGGCGACGACGCCTACTGGTGTGCCCGTGCGCGTCGTGCTGCCACGCGGCTTGGCGGACAAGGGGTTGTACGCGCGCGACGCGCACGTTCGGGCGCTGACATACCTGGAGGAGTACACCGCGATCCCGTACGCCTACAGTAAGGTCGATGCGATCGGGCTCCCCGACTTTGAGGCCGGCGCCATGGAGAACCCTGGGGCGATCACCTACCGCCTCACGGCAATCGCTGCCGATCCCGAGCGCACGTCGACACGCGCGCTAAAGGGCATCTTCTACACCGCCGCCCACGAGCTCACCCACATGTGGTGGGGCGATCTGGTGACCATGGCCTGGTGGAACGATCTCTGGTTGAACGAGTCGTTCGCCACATTCGTCGGCTACAAGGCCACCGCCGATCTCATGCCGGAGTGGGGCATGTGGCGTGACTTCGTGGCGACGTTGGCGCGGCCGTTCGCCTTGGATGCGCTCGTGTCCACGCATCCCATTTCCTTCGAGGTGAAAAACGCCAAACAGGCAACCGAACGCTTCGACGTCATCACCTACTGGAAAGGCGCCGCGGTCGTGCGAATGATCGAAGGGTTTCTCGGCGCGGATGCGTTTCGCTCCGGTGTCCGCGGGTACCTGGAACGCTATCGCGAGGGCAACGCCACCGCGGACGATTTCTGGCGAGCGTTGGGCACCGCGTCGGGCCGCGACGTGGCAACGATTGCCAACGCATGGATCAAAGAGGCGGGGCACCCGGTCGTCCACGTGGCCGCCACGCCGGCGGCCGGCGACCTTCAGCTGACCGTCCGCCAGCAGCGTTTCTACGCCGATCCGACTGCCCGCCAGGACGCCCCCACGCAGCTCTGGCCCGTGCCCTTGGTGATCAAGTTCGGTACCGCCGGCGGCATGCGGGAGCAGCGGGTGCTGTCGAGCGGCGAGGAAACTGCGCTCACGTTGCCGCAGGCGCGCTGGTATTTCCCCAACGGCGGCGCCACGGGCTTCTACCGCTTCACCATGGACGACGCGTCACTGCAAGCGTTGGTGGGCGTGGTGCAGGACGCGCTAGTGCCGCACGAACGCCTGCTGCTGGCTGACAATCAGTGGGCATTGCTCAAGGCCGGTACGGTATCGATCGATCAGTTTCTGGATCTCCTCGAGGGGTATCGTACTGAGACGGACCGCGCCGTCGTCTCTGCGCTGGCCGGTCAGCTTGGATGGCTCAGCTCGCACGTGGTCGCTGAAGAGGTGCGGCCGCAGTTCGAGCGCCTGGTTGCCGACTACTACCAGCCGCAGTTCGATGCGCTCGGCTGGGAGCCGCCTCCAGGCGAGCCTGTGGACGAACGGCTCCGAAGAGCCACTGTCATCGGTGCTTTGGGAAGCATCGCACGCTTGCAGCCGGTGTGTACGGAAGCCTGTCGCCGGCTGGAGCAGTATTTCGAGGATCGGGCATCACTCGACCCGAACCTGGCTTCGGTGGTCGCCGGTATCGCCGCCCGTGACGGTGATGCCGCGCTGTACGATCGCTACCTCGAGCGCAAGCGTGCGGCGAGCAGCGACCCCGAAGAAGAGCAGCGCTTTCTGCTCGCGCTCGCGGCGTTCGAGCGCCCCGAGCTGGTTCAGCGGACCCTCGATCTCGCGCTGGGTACCGAAGTCCGCTCCCAGGACCGGACCTTCCTGTTCGCTGGATTACTGAGCTGCCGTCAGGCGCGCCTGACAGCGTGGGGTTTCGTGCGCGACCATTGGGATCAGCTGGTGGCGTTGACGGACCCGATGCTGTTGCAGAATCTGATTCGCGCCCTGGCGCAGCTCACGCCGGCTCCGGCGGCGACTGAGGTGCGAGAATTCCTCCGGCCCCGGGTCAGTGACGAAACCCGCGAAACGATCGCTCAAGTCACCGAGCAACTCGCCATCGCGACGGCCGCGTGCGAACGCCTGCGGCCGGCACTGGCGGCTGCATTGCGCCAGCGGGTGCCAGTCACCGCTTGAATCGCGCCGGCGGGCCTGCAAGGAGGTCAGGATGGCGTCTGTCCAGCTCCGGCTCCTGAAGTTCATTGGAGAAACAAGCTTCTGGAAGCGAACGGGGCGCTTGCACGCCTGGCTCTACCGCCGCACGGGCGGCAAGATCGGTCACAAGGCCGGCAACCTCACCAACCTGCTACTGACCACCAGGGGCCGGACCTCGGGGCAGCCGCGCACGGTCCCGCTCACCTACATGCGCGACGGCGAACACTACGTGCTCGTAGCCTCCAACGGTGGATCAGACAGGCATCCATCCTGGTGGCTGAATCTCCGGAAGAGTCCGCAGGCTGAGATTCAGGTCGGCGACCGAAGGATTGCCGTCGTGGCTGCCAGGGCCGGTGCACCGGAGCGGGCGCGGCTCTGGCCACAGCTCAAGGCGATCAACCCGTTCTACGGGCACTACGAGCAGATCACGGACCGCGAGATTCCCGTAGTCATACTCCGCCCCTCGCCGGAGAAAGCGGTTTCGCCGGCATAGCGGCTACGGGGCATCGTCCTTCCTCCTTGCAGCGGCCGGTACGGCCCCGAAAGGCAGGCGCCTAGCGCTTGGACAGCCGCCATGGCGCACGATCGTCAACCTTGCTTGGAAAATGAATGGGAGATCAAACAGGAACTGCGCTCAGGAAACGCTGGCGCTGCAACCACGGGCTCCCTCCTTTCGCAAAGCAGTGTCAAGGAGGATTTGCTGGCGCCTCGCAAAATCGTCTTCAGTCCCCCTTTGTCAAGCTGCTCATGTCCCACATTTCGTGGCTCTGGACGCTGCGGAGTGAAGTTCCCCCCTTTGAAAAAAGGGGGGCCAGGGGGGATTTTCTCCCGCCACAGCGGTTCACCGCTCGCTGCGCGAGGGGGTGCCGGCCAGGGACGGAGCGAAGCAAATCCCCCTCAATCTCCCTTTGTCAAAGGGGAAAGCCGCGAGGGAGGCCCGCTGGTATCTTCGGATTGAGCCGTCATGAGACCGGTGGTCTCGTCCGAAGAGTGGTGGAAATGACAAGTGACATGATGTAGCGAGGGGGGAGCTGAATGCGGCGGTGCTGTAGACCGAACGAGCCACCTCGCATCAGTTACCCAGGGGATTTTCGAAGCGAGGTCAAGTGTTCTCCAGCAGGTGGAGCGGTCGGACCTTGGCTGCCCGTTGAAAAGCCGTTGAACAGGCGCAACCAACGGTGTGCCCTCTCCCGCACATCAGCGGGAGAGGGTCAGGGTGAGGGTTCCATTGTGCTGCCAGGTACACGTTGAGCCGGATGCGCGCAGCATACCGTTGCCGGCCGTTGATGCCATCAGGAACAGGCAGAGTGCCACCGGCGCCGTCAGGATGAGCATCCTGTGTACGAGACCCGTATGCGTGACCGCTCTTGCGACTGCGAATCCCTTCCTTGTCTGTATCAAGGCCGTGCCCGTACCTCCATCTGTTTCCATTTTCCCCCCGGGGTTGCTTGGGTCAAGGCGGTTCATGCATGAAATCACGACGCCGGCTCCGCCCCTTGATTCTGTTGAACTTGTTACGCCCCTCCTTGGCCCAATTGAGGTAAACGTCCGTGTTGGGGGGGCCGACGGCGCCGATCAGCGCGGACAGCCGTAGAGTGCGTTGTTTACGGCATGGAGGGGCACGAAGCAGTCCACCCTGAAAGGGGGGGAGGGCCGCACTCCGGAATGCAGCCGCAGCGCCGTCTGCCGAAATCCCGATGTGCTCAGGGTACGGCTCCCATCCCTTTCCGCCAAGCCTCGCCTGCAACCATCTCACCGGCGGCCAGCACGAGGTTCGTTACGTACATGGTAACTTGGTGGTGATTCCGTTCTCCCCCTCTTCGGACCCCACCAGCATCCCCGGCCTGTTTGGTTCCCGCCGTGCCAGGTTAGTCTTCAGGGTCCGGCCGGCTGTGCACGTGCGATCGGTTGGGAGCATCATTGGGTTGCCGGGCCGGCCGCGAACGCTGGGATTTCCGGATCCGTTCCTGCGTGTTGCGTTCGTGCAGCACGCGCAGGAACTCGGGCAGGCCGAAAATGAGGGGATGACGTCGCAGCCGGGGCGTGACTCGGACGTGTACCCCTGCCTTGCGTTCGGCTTCGTTGGCGGCGAGATCGGCCAGATTGGGCTCGGTCAGAATGATGCGCGGCCAGCGCAGGTAGCCGCGGCGGCGACTGCGGCGCAACAGCCCGCGCTGCACGCGGGTAAGCGTGCGCCACTGTGGACTGGCCCGCTTCCGGACGCCGGTGGCGCCCAGGTCGAGCAAGCCGGTGGCGCTGGCGAAGCTCTCGAGCAAGACGCCATGCAGCTCGCGGTAATGCGCCCCGTGCGCCGCATGCAAGGCTCGTACATGTTCCCAGCCCTCCAGCCGTGCTTCCGCCCGATAGCTGAACGCAAGCAGCTCGAGGGAAAACTGGTCGTAGCTGAAGCAGTCCGGCAGCAGACTCAGCACGATGGGTGTGAGCGTACAGTGGGCCTCGACGAGCCGCGTGAGGAGCCAGTCCCGCGTCGGCTCGTCCCGGACCCAGGCGATCCATACCAGCTTTGTCAGGCGGCCGGCCGTGTACACATCACGCAGGGCCGGACTACACTCGCGCTCGAGGTCGGCGGCGCTGATGACGTTGTACTTGCCGCGGATTGTACGCTTGCCGTCGTGATCCGCCCAGATGAAGTAGACGTTGGGAGGGAGCACGCGGTTCATCCACGCGTGGAATGCATTGCCGTAGAAGCGGGAGTAGTCGTCCAGCACCAGGTACACGTCCGCGAAGCTGGTGGACTTGCGCAGCTCGCCCGCGTACCACGAGCCGTAGCCGACGACGGCGCGGGCACCGCCGGGATCGAGCTTGCGCACGGCGGCCGGAATGTCGTACCAGTCGCGGGCTCCGGGTCGCGTGATGGCAGCTGCCAGCAACTCGCGCAGCCGATGGAGGTGCGCTGTCGTTGCCTTCCAGACGAACGACCCGGGGCGGTGAGGTGCCGGGCTGACCATCGATGATTGCGAACCTGATCTCACTGTCCCGCCTCGTGCTCGCGGCCGCGTTCGTCCGCTACGCAACGCAACCAGTGATCGCCGTCGCAATCCTCTGCGCGGCTGGCATTTCCGACTGGCTGGACGGTTGGGTGGCCCGGAAGTCCGGGCGGCCGACCCGGGTGGGGGCCTTGCTCGATCCGCTGTGCGACCGCCTGTTCATCGTGCCCGTGCTCGCCACGCTGGTTGTCGTGCACGGCCTGCCCCTCTGGCAGCTCGCCGTGCTGATCGCCCGCGACGTTCTCAACAGCGCCGGCGCGGCTGTGGTGTGGATGCTGCGCCCGGACCGGCTGAGCTCCTTGCACCCACAGCTGGCGGGCAAGGTCGTTACCTCGTTGCAATTCTGGTGCGTGGTGCACCTTGTGCTCGGCCTTCCGTTCTTCGCAGTAACCTTTGCTGCCATCGCGCTCGCGACCACGTGGGCCATCTCCGACTATTTCGTACAGTTTCGCCGGGTGCTCGGCGCCTCGAAATCCGTCAGTACGCCGTAATGGTCGCTTGCCCAGAGGACACCTGCCCGCCCGGCGGGAAAGGAACGGTCCAAGACCAAGCGACTGTGCGATGGATCCCAGTGCTCAGCGCCAGCGGGTACCGAGAACAGAAAATCGATCCGGCTACTCGCCGTTGCCGAAGCCTCGGACAACGCCTGGCCCCACGTGTGGCCAGCGGCTTGGCGGTGGACGTGCCGGAAGGAATCGATCCAGCCTGCGATGTCCGTCAGCAGCCGGATCTCGCGTGAGTCCTCGTCGGCGTTGAAGTCACCTCCCACGATCACGGGGTGGGCGTGGGGCGTCTGTTCGACCGCGCGGAGCAACTGCGCGATCTGGTGCGTCCGGTCCGTGCGTGAGCGTGCAGAGAGGTGAACGGAGAACACGCTGAAACGTGCCTCGGGCCCTTGCAAGACGGCTTCAAGGGCGAGCCGCTGCTCGAAGAGGCTCAGACGAGAAGACAGGCGGTGGATGCGATGAGTCACGATCGGCAGACGCGACAACACCGCAGGTCCCTCTTCAAAGGACAGCTCTCGAACGAGCCGGCCGAGAGGCCGAAAGACTCCCCGCGGGTTGGCGCGGGCATACACGAAATCCATCCCGAGCTTGCAGGCGATGGTCGCAGCCGTATTCCCGTGCTTGGCGCTCACCGATGCCTCCTGGAGCAGCACGACGTCCGGCGATTCCTCCGCCAGCCGGTCACTCGTCCACGCAAGACGCGTCTCCAGTGAACCTCGCGCCTGGCGAAAGCCGGGGATCGGGGCGCCGTGCAGGAGATTGAGTGTGACGACACGAATCCTCACGTTGCCGCTCTCTCGACCGCAACATGCATCGGCGATCCGCGGTCACACACTTTCTCGGCGCTAGCTTCCCGGCCGGCAGGCGCGGCGTTGGCACACGCCGCCGCGCCGCTTCCCGAGAACTGCTTGGGGCAATTCCCGTGCCTCCTTGGCACCGGCGCAGGCGGCGAAGGTGTGTTCGATGCTGTTACCATGCGCGCGAAAGCCTGGCCGCCCTAGTCTCAACCTTGCGCCGGCCGGCGCGTCTGGCCCACGCGCGGTGGGGCTCACCGATCGGCATCCCGATGCATCCGAACCAAGCATAAAGATCTCGGGCAGGTGCCTCAATGGTTGCACCGACTGCCGCTCGCGCCGGCCGGCGAGGAAAGAGGTTCCGGGTTGCCCCGCACAGCAGGGGCAGACACTTGGCACATCCCTCCATTCATTACAGGTGAGATTCTTGTCGTTCGGGGGGAAAACCGTCGCCCCTCGTGTTCGCAGGCGGTACCCTCTGTGCGCCCCGGACGGATTGGTCGAGGCGAGGCTTACAGGTGGGTTTACTACATAGGCTCCGTTTGCGATTCTATGCCCTGCCGCCGCCGAGCGGGAAGTAGGCCTCGTTGACGGGGAAACGTGCCGTGCCAAGTGTGATGCAGGAAAGCCAGACACCCGCCGAACGGTGCGAATACAAGTACCGTATTCCGCCAGCGCTGGAACCGAGCATACGAGCGAGCGTGGCGAAGTACTGCGCCAGCGACCCGGCCAGTGCCGACGGGCCCTACCTGGTGTCCTCGCTGTACTTCGATTCCCCGCACCGAGTTCTGTACCAGCAGAGCAGGCAGCGGCGCGCGCAACGGCTGAAGCTGCGGGTGCGGCGGTACCGGAGCGGCCCGCTTTTCATCGAAACGAAACGCCGCGACAAGGCCATAATCGTCAAGAATCGGGTTGCCATCGAACCGCGTTACTGGCCGGATCTCCTGTTCGACGCACGCCGGGTCGGTGACTGCCGGTTGTCCGTGGCAGCGACGCAGAAGCTGCAGGCTTTCTTGGACTGGAGCCTCCGCTTGCAGGCCGAGCCCGCCGCTGTCGTCCGCTACCTTCGAGAGGCCTATGTCAGCCGCGTCGACTACTACGCACGTGTCACGTTCGACCATCACCTCGAAGCCCTCCGGGCCACTGGGTATGAGGTTCCAATTACCGACCGCGCGGCATGGATACCGTTCGATGATCCGGCGCAGCTGGGGCTGGCAGTTTCGGGAACCATCCTGGAGCTGAAATGCGCCCGAGCCGTGCCGCTCTGGATGACGGACCTCGTGGGACGCTTTAACTTGCAGCCCCTCGGCTTCAGTAAGTACGCAGCGGCGCTGGATACGGTGACGCATTTCCCGCGCGGCTTGACGTACCGGCGCGAGCCGGCGCGGTGGGTGCTCGGGAGACGATGGTGAGTTTCGAGACTCTCTTCAGCACCGGCCTGACATCCGTCCGCTGGGAAGAGGTTGTCCTCGCCCTGCTCACGGCGTTCGTGCTCGGGAAGCTGGTGGCCGTTACGTACGAACGGACGCATTTCGGTCTCTCGTTTTCCCGCAGCTTCGCGCAGTCGCTGGTGCTGGGAGCGGTCGTGGCGTCCATTCTCATCATGGCCATCGGCGACAACCTGGCGCGCGGGCTGGGCATTCTTGGCACCATGGCACTGGTGCGCTTTCGGACCAACGTGCCGGACAGCCGCGACATGATTTTCGTCTTTGCCGCCCTGGCCGTTGGTGTGGCCGTTGGCGCGGCCAGCTACCCGGTGGCCATCCTGGGTGCCTTGGGCTTTTCCGCCGCGGCACACGTGCTGAACTGGGAACCGACGGGATCCAGGCAGCGCTTCGACGGTATGCTGCGCTTCTCGCTCTCGCGCGATGCGGCGGCAGCCGACCGGGTGCCCGGGATTCTGAGCGCCCACTGCGACCGGTTCGTGCTGGTCGCCATGCGGGAACTGGCCCAGGGAGAACTGGTCGAGTACGCCTACCAGTTCAAGCTCAAGCGCTCGGCCAGCCAGGACGAGCTGTTCGAAGCCCTCGGATCGGTTCCGGGTGCAGGGGGGATCACGTTCTTGCTGGAGGACGCACACACGGAGCTATGAGAACCGTGTCATCATGGCGCGGGTGGGCTGTGTGGGCTGTCGCCGCTGTGTGCGCTGCGGTGCTGTGGTGGCGCCACGAACCTGGCCGCAATGCCATTCCGGCGATCGTCACAAGCGCGCAGCATCGGCTTGGTGCCGTTGAGCCGAGCCGGGTGGCTGCCGTGTACGTGGTGCCGGGTGACGCGGTGCGGGCTGGCCAACCGCTGGTGCAGTTCGACTGCAGCGAGGTCGACGCAGCACTCAGTGTGGCACGGGGCCGGTTGCAGGAGCAGTTGGCGGACGTGGATGCGGTGGCCGTCCAGTTCGCAGACGATGCCCGCCGTCAACGCCTGCATGTCGAGACGGAGCTGGCACGGATCCGTGCGGCCCTCGCGGATGCCCGGGGGCAGCAGGAGGGGCGGCAGGCAGAGCTGACGACGCTGACCAGCCAGCTGGCGCGGCTCGACAAGGTGATGCGCAACCGCTTGGCGGAGGTGGACCGTCTCACCGCGCTGCGCGCGCGGCAGAAACGCCTCGCCAAGCAAACGCACCACGCGCCCGAAGCTGTAGAGGCATGGACCACGGCCGCGGACGAAATCCGCGGCGCGCTCGAACGGCTCGACGAGGAAGATTGGTCGGTGCGCGTGCGGCCCATCCGGGCGCGGGTCGAGACGCAAACCCGGCGCGTTCAACAACTGCTCGAGCGCCAGCGCCGCTGCACCCTGCGCGCGCCAGTGGATGGTCACGTGTCCGCCGTCTTCCATGCCAGTGGTGACGTCGTACCGGCGGGGACGGTCGTTGCCGTCGTCGTCGGTTCACGCGTGCGCGACGTCACCGCCTATGTCCCGGAAGGTGATTCCCGCGTAATCGAGGCGGGGGGACCGGTCGACGTCTATGCACGCGATGGCACGGGTGTGGTGCGTGGCATGGTGGAGCGCGTCGGCCCCGAAATCGTGGAAATGCCGCCGCGTTTGTGGCTGCTGCCGAATCGGCCCCGGTATGGACGCCCCGTGCATGTCCGGGTTGCGGCCGGAACTCACCTCTTCCCCGGAGAGTTGGCGTTCGTCCGGCCACGCGCCGGGGCAGCGCATGCCGCGCTGCTGTCCCCCGAGCAGTCGTTTCCTATGCAGGTGCCAGCGCGCCTGCGTGAACGGACCCGTTTGGAACCTAGCGGCCTGGCCTGGCTCCCTACACGCAACCGCTTCCTGATCGTCAGCGATGACACGGGCTTTCCGGGGAGCAGCGAGCACCGCCCTTGGGTGTTCACCGCGAATGAGGATGGGCGGTTCGACGTCGACCCACTGCCGATCGCAGGGGTGGACGCAGTCTCGGATCTGGAGGCGGTCACTCGTGCGCCCGACGAAACCCTCTACCTCCTGGCCTCGCAGAGCGTGAGCCGCACCGGGCATCGGCCGCTCACGCGCCAGTGGCTTCTGCGCACGGAGCTCGCGGCGCAAGGGCTCAAAGTCACGGGTAAGCTCGCCGTCTACGCGCAGCTGCTTGTCCGACTCGACGGCAGCCGTCGTCTTACGCTGGGCGTGTCGGACCAGCTCGATATCGAGGGCATGGCCTGGTACAAGGGCGGTGTCATCCTCGGGCTCAAAGCGCCGCAGGACGTGGCGGGCCGGGCGCGGCTCTGGTATCTGGCTCGTGTGAACAAAGCGCTGGCTGGTGCGGACTCGCGTGCGGCGCCACCGGATGGCGCACCGGCTGAGCCAGATGCGGGCACACAGCTCTCGCTGTTCGGGACTGTCTTCCTGCCGACGTGCGCCGCGGGGGCTGCTGGAGGCATCTCGGACCTCCTAGCGGAAGGGGACCAGCTGTACATTCTGTCGACTTTGCCTGGCGGCCCGCCATGCGGCTCCGCCTGGCGGATCGATCTTCCCCTCGGACACGGGACACCCCGGAAGCTGGCGGACTGGCCCGACGCGAAGCCGGAAGGGATCGCCCGTGCCGGAGCGGGTAGGCTGCTGGTGGTCTTTGACACGGGCGCGGCCACGCCGCGGTTTGCGCAGCTGCAGGAGCACTAGGGTGGGGATGCCGAAGGTCGGCTTCCAGCGCTGCCGAGCATCCGGGCGTGGCCGGGTCGAGAGCGGATGCAGCCGGGCCGCGACCCCTGTTGCACCGCCGCTCGGACGGCTGGGACGGGCGATGGTGTACGGACTCTGCCTGTGGTGTGCAGGCGTGCAGGCGGAGACGGTGCCGGGCGCGGCGGTCGAGCCCCCGCACGCACAAGCGCCACTGGACTGCGAAGCGGCCGTGACGTTTGTGCTGGCTGAACACCCGGGAATCAAAGCGGCTCAGTCGGGTGTCCTCGAAGCGCGTGCGCTTGCCGATATCATGCGATGGCTGGCACGGCCCGAGCTGCGCGTGCGTACCGATGCCAGTACACGCGGCGACGAGACTCGGTTGGGTGTGCGGTGGCCGCTGGCCGTGCCCGGTGTCCCCGGCGCAAAGACCGCGGCGGCACAGTCACAGGTACGGTGGAGTTCCGCGGAGGCGGATGCGCTGCGCGCGCAGGTGGCGGCAGCGGTGCGGTTGGACTATGCCGCAGTGCGGTACGCGCGGGCGCAGCGCGGTGTGCTCGAACAACTGGCCGCGTCTGCTCGGCTGCACGCGCAGGTGGTGCGGCAGTTGACCGTGGCCGGTACCGCGACGGCGCTGGCGCTGGAGAGCGCTACGCTTGCTGCCGAGGAGGCGCGCGAAGAGGCTGCACGCGCACGGGTGCACGAGGAGCTGGCCGATCGGGCGGTCACACGGTGGACCGGACAACCGGCGCCTGCGGGCAGTGGCCCGTGCGCTTCTGCCCCGGCCTTCAGTGTCGACGCGGCTGTGGCGGCGCGTCCCGATGTGCGTAGGGCCAAGGCCGCGCTGGCGGCGGCCGATGCCGAAGCCCGTGCCACGGTGCGTAAACGGTGGCTCTGGCCGTCGTTCGTTCAAGCGACATTGGTCCATGAACGAGGCGATGACGGCGTGCTGCTCGAGGCGGGCGTTCCGCTGCCTCTGCCTAACAAGCAGGCGATCGCTGCTGCGGCACGGCGCCAGAAACTGCGCTTCCAGTTGGAAGCCGTCGAGCGCCGGGCACGGGCGGAAATCGAGGCAGCCGTGGCCCAAGTCCACGCCGCGCGTGCCCGGCTGACCCGGTGGAATGCCGCAGCCGGCACCTTGGCACGCGCGCAAACCGTAGCGGTACAGGCTGAACAAGCCGGCGCGGCGCCCGATGAGCTCTGGCGGCTCGAGCGCCACTTGACCGAACGACAACGGCACGTGAACGAAACCCGCTACGAGTTGGAGAAACAGGAAATCAAGCTCCGCCTCAGGCTCGGCCTGCCGTAGCCTGGTTACACCCGACCGCCGTTCCCCGTACCCACCGCCCCGTCGGCGCACACCCGCCGCTAGACCATGGGCGGTCAGGTGCGCTCCGCCGTGCGGTCTATCCGCAGCCGTTCAGTGCGGCGTTGACTGCCTGGATCAACTCGTCGACGCTCACCGCGAAGTCCTCGTTGAGGTCCAACGACACGCAGCTCTCGACGGGCGCAGCGCCGATCGCAATATTCACCCCGCCGATCAGCTCATCCACCGTGACTACACCATCGCCACCACAGTCCCCCGGGCAGCTGCCGGGGGCTGGCGCGAAGGCTGTGACCGTCGCAGCGAAACGGCCGGCAAACTTTTCGCCGGGAACCGTCGACGCGTCGTTCGCATCGAGCGTTAGGGTTCCTTCAGCTAACGCGCCGAGGAAAACGGGCTGCTGGTTCGCGTCGACGAGGATGAACACGTTTCCAAGGTCGCCTTCGATCGGAACGACGTTTCCTGGCACGAGTTGGTCCGGTGAGGCATTGATCTGGGTGACGAAGATGCCCCGATCGGCGAACTGAAACACGAAGCGGATGATCCCGCGGCCGGCAAAGTCGGGTATGTCGCTGCCACCCGCCACGAGGAACTGGAAGGAAATATTGCTCGGGAGGTCGAGGCCGAACAGTGTTCCTTCCACCTGGAGCGTGCCGGCGCCGACTGGAACCGTCGGCACCACCGCGTTCCAGGTCGTCGAGAACGCAACGGACAGCTCCCCGACCTGGTCCAGACAGAAAGGCTCGGGCAGTGGTTCGGTCCAAGGCGGCGGCCCGTCGCGAAAGTCGTTGGCGAACTTTTCCCGGCGCGAGCTGACAAAAGTGCGAATCGGGTCGATGAAGGCGCTGAGGTCACCGGTGACCGGTGCGATGAGTGCTTCCATGCGATCGATCTCCGCGAGGATTGCCGTCTCATCCCAGATCGTGTCGAACAAGCGCTGCATGCGCTCCTGGTAGAGCGCTTGGGTTTCCGGGTGCAGATAGAGGCGTCTGGCGAGTCTGCCGCGTGCCCAGCGGAGCGGGGCCACGGGACCCTCGTTGCGCAGCGGGTTACCGCGCCCCAAGATGTCGTCGATCCCCCAGGGAATGAAATAGAAACGATCGTCGTCGGTGTTCCGGTACACGAAGTAGTTGTTCGTGTCCCCCGAGTAGCCGTCCCAATGCCCGATCAGGGCTTCCGCAGTCCAAAAGGTCAGAAACTGATCGACGTTGACCAGTGGCTCGAGTGCTGCCAGGAGCTCGGCGTCCGGTACCTTACCCAGTGCCTCCGCCACGGCCCGGATATCGCTTCGATCGCTGGTGCCTTTTGCGTTCTTGAGCTCGAAGATGGCCATTCCGAGGGGACGGAAATCGGCGCCGACGGCGCCTTCGTACAAGTGACCGTTGCTGTTGCCAAACGTACGATCGAGGAAGGCGGCTTTGATGGTCTCGACGTTCGCGTAAATGCCGAGGTCCCGCGTGCCAGTCTGGGTGGTCACCCGCACGTGCGCAAAACTACAGCGGGGCGCATGCACCCCGGCAGCCGCGAACAGCTCATAGCCCAGGCATTGCTTGATCCGTGCCGGATCTTGCTTCGCGTTGTTGAGAGTCAGCCTCTCGAGACCGAATAGGCGCTGATCCGGATCAAACTCGGAGAACTTCACTTTGAAAGACGGACGAACGGTGTCCAACGAACCGAGGAACCCCTTCTTGCGTACGCCGACGTTGGTGACGGTGTGTCCGTCGATAATGACATCAGCGGAAAAGAAATCGAACACTTTCGGGGGTGGCCCAGGGGACCGGCTGCAGCCGAGGGCCTCGAGCAGGGGACGGGACTGGTTCCGCAGGGTATCCCAGTCGGCTTGGTCCAGGACAATTTGCACTTCGAACAGATGGTTCGGATCGAACAGATCGGCCGCCGCACAGCCCTCCGGTGGCAGGCCGGGCCCCGGGACTCCACCCTGGTCGGGATCGCAGACGTCGCCGACGTCATCCGCGTCGCTGTCGCCTTGGTCCGGGTTCGATTGCTCCGGGCAGTTGTCGGCGCAGTCGGCAATGCCGTCACGGTCGCGATCCCCCGCGGGCATCCCCGCGCGCAACTGGGAGAAGTCCTGCGCGTGGTCGAGTCGGCCGAAGCGGTTCGGCGCCCCGAAGGTGCTGGACGTCCCTGCGGCGTAGAAGTCGGATTGCGGTTCGATGCGTGCCGACGGATCGGCTTGGAGCCGGAACACCTCGCGGCTGCCGACCCCGCTGAGCGGATGGATACCTTCGCCGGCCGGTCCGAACACGTGCCGGCCCTCGGCGGTCCGAATCTCAAATTGCGTCCGGTTGTTGGAGACCTGGAAATCGGTGGCGCTGACGAACGTGCCGGTGCCGTTGTGCGCACTGGCCTGCACGTTGATCCACCAGTCCCCGCTGGCCGGATCGTAGCTCACGTCGTCGGGAACCTCCTCGGCAACGGTGATGATCGTGCCGGCCCGGAGGTCGGACCAGAGTGGGTCCTGAGAGAACGCCACAGTTGCTTGCGCGGCTCCGCCGTCGTCATTGATTCGCACTTCCCAGCCACGGATGTCGAGATGGTCCGCAATCACCACGAGCTCGAACCAATCGCCCCCGTTTCCCAGGACACGACCGAAGAACGCATCCGACTGCTGGCCGCCGTTGTCGTCGGCGATCGCGTCGCCACCGTTAAGAAACCGATCCGGCCGGACCGCGTTGTATTCGTTGAGAATCAGTGGTGCTGCGGCCACGGAGCCGGGCGCCGCGACGAGGAGTATGGAAACGACTAATCGCAGCAGGTTACGTCGGCCGAGCACGATTACTTTCCTCGCCGCGTCGTGGTTTCGACGAAGCGGAGCAGTGTCAACCTTATCCGGGGCGTGGCCATTTCTCTAGCAGCCCGCGGCGCCCGCTGGGCCCACCGGTCGATCCGCACTGGCCAACCGCTTGATGAACAATCTCAACTGCCCACTCCGAGATCGACCCACACGTTCTTCACCTCGGTAAAAAGGTCGAGAGACTCACGGCCGCCCTCACGTCCGAAGCCGCTGCGCTTGTAGCCACCGAACGGGGCGGTCGGGATGACGCCGTAGCCGTTGACGCCCATCGTGCCGGTGCGCACGCGGCGGGCGACGGTGAGCGCCTTGTTGAGGTCACGGGTCCACACCTGGCCAGCGAGACCGTAGTGGCTGTCATTGGCGATCCTGATGGCTTCGTCCACGTCTCGGAAGCGGATCACCGAGAGCACAGGACCGAAAATCTCCTCGCGGGCGATCGTCATGTCGTTGCGCACGTCGCCGAAGAGCGTCGCGGCGACGAAGTTTCCACCGGCCAGCTCGCCGTCGAGTCGTTGCCCCCCACGCAGAAGGCGGGCGCCTTCGCTCTTGCCCGTTTCGATGTATCCGAGCACGCGCTCGAGTTGGCGTGGGGAGATGATCGGTCCGGCGGTGGTCGTCATGTCGAACGGGTTTCCGGGGCGGACGAGGTCCATCACGCCGAAGGCCTTTTCGACGAAAGCGTCGTAGATGGATTCTTCGACGAGTGCGCGGGTCACACAGGCGCAGCCCTGCCCGGAGAGTCCCATGGCGATGGCCCCGACGGCGTGTCCGACGGCGAGATCCAGGTTCGGCGCGTCGGCGAAGATCACGTTCGCGGACTTGCCCCCGAGCTCGAGCGAGACCCGCTTCAGGCTGTCAGCGGCAACGCGCATGATTTCCTTACCGGTCTCCGTCCCGCCGGTAAACGTGATCTTGTCCACACCCGGATGCGCCACCAGGGCGCGTCCAGCGTCGGATCCGGTGCCGGTCACCACGTTGACGACGCCGTCGGGCAGCCCGGCCTCCGTCAGGATCGCACCGATCCGTAACGCGCATAGCGACGCCAGCTCCGAGGGCTTGAGCACCACCGTGTTGCCCATGGCGAGGGCAGGCGCGAGCTTCAGGCCGCACAGGATCAGCGGAGCGTTCCACGGTATGATCGCACCCACGACTCCAACCGGTTCCCGCAGGGTGAAGTCAAAGATCTGTCCCGGATAGGCAGGAATGGTTTCGCCAGTGCATTTATCGACCCATCCAGCGTAGTACTCGAAGAGGTCAACGAGAATCTCAGCCGACACCTGGTAGATGGCGGAAAAGACAATCGGCATGCCGTTGTCGAGTGTCTGGAGGCGGTTCAGCTCCTCGCGCCGGCTGTCGATCGCAGCGGCGATGCGCAGGCAGAGCTGGCGCCGCTCGCGGGCATCGAGCGCCGGCCACGGTCCTTCTTCAAAAGCACGCCGGGCCGCCCTGACCGCGGCGTCGACATCGGCTGGCGCGCCGGCGGCGATCGTGGTGGTCGCCTCGCCCGTGGCAGGATGCACCGCTTCCAGACGTCGTGCGCTCGCCGCCTCCAACCAGCGCCCTCCGACTAACAGCTGGCCCGGCTTTACGCCGAGCTCGTCTCTGACCGGCTCAATGCTGAATGTCGCCATGGCACTGACCTCCGTGATTCATACCTTGTGCAAGTCGCTGCTGGTGTCAATCCACTTCCGCGCCGACTACAGCCCGCCACCCTGGGCGATCGGCCCAGCGGTGACGCCCGTATCCGCGTCGTCGGGGCCGGTTGACATCCGAAGTGTGCGGAGTATCTCAGGCCAAGGTAAATGTCAGGCGAATGAGCGGCACGCAGCAGCCGGGAACCCGTCGCGGTTCCCTCACATATGACGCCGTGGGGGTCGACGCGCACCGAAAAGCAGGGAGCCTGCGCGAGGTGGGCAAGTGGATCCAGAAGACCTTCACGCTCAACGCCTCCGCACCCCGGCTTCCGCTGGGATACTTTGCGAACGTGGTGCCGCTGTTGGCGGATCTCGACCTGGCCATCTCAACTGACGGTGTGGGGACGAAGATCCTCGTTGCCCAGGAACTGGGCCGGTACGATACCGTGGGTATCGACTGTGTCGCCATGAACGCCAACGATATCCTCTGCGTCGGCGCGCAGCCGGTTTCGATGGTCGATTACATCGCCGTGGAACGAGCCGACCCCGATTTTCTGGGCGAGATTGCCAAGGGTCTTTACGCCGGGGCGCAGGCGGCGGCAATCAATATTCCCGGCGGGGAGATTGCGGAAGTTCGAGAGATGATCCGGGGCGCCCGGCCGGAGTACGGATTCGACCTCGTGGGAACCTGCGTGGGGACACTCCGCCCGGATCGCCTGATTGTCGGACAAGACATCCGACCCGGTGATCTGGTAGTGGGCTTGGAGAGCAGCGGGATTCACAGCAACGGCTTGACCTTGGCGCGCCGTGTTCTGTTCGAGCACTGCAAACTGCGGGTGACGGATGCGCTGCCGGAGCTCGGCAGGCCGACGGGTGAGGAGCTGCTCGAGCCGACCCACATTTACGTCCCCGAAGTTCTCGAAATGATCGCTGGCGACGTCGCGGTCAAAGCACTCATCCATGTGACCGGTGGCGGATTCTTGAACCTGAACCGCGTGCGTGCGGAAAGCGGCTGTGTGATCGAGCAGCTCTTGGAACCGCGGTCGGCAATTTTCGCGGCAATCCAAGAACGCGGCAACGTGGACGACGCGGAGATGTTCCGGGTGTACAATATGGGAACCGGCCTCTGTGTGGTCGTGGATCCGAAAGATGCGGCGCGCGCCGTTGCCATTGCCAACGCGCACGACCGCAGAGCCGCAGTCATTGGCTACACGGTGCCTGACCCGGAGCGGAAGGTGTGGATCCCCCAGCGCAAGCTTGTCGGTCGGGATGCAACCTTCCGCCACACCAACGAGCTGCCACCGAGGTGCCCCGGCACCCCGTAAGCGCTGCCGAGCGGCAGCGCGACGACGCGTGACAGGTCCGCTTCTAAAACGCGAAGCGGTATGCAGGCGCGGGCTAGTTCGCCGGAGCCCGTAGTGGCGTCGAGTCTTGGTCCTGGGACGCCCGAGCCTTATCGCGCCGGCCGGTAGGCGTGGGCTCTGTCCCCGGTGCACCGGCGGGGATGCGCACGACGAACGTGCTGCCGCGGCCCGGGGTGCTGTCCACACGAATTTCACCGTGCAAAAGGTCCACCAAACCGCGGCACGTGGCGAGGCCCAGGCCCAAGCCGCCGTGCTTGCGGGCGAGCGACCTGTCCACCTGGCGAAACGCGTCGAAGATCCCCGGCTGCTGTTCGCGTGAGATCCCCGGACCGGTATCCGCCACGGTGAGTTCGAGAACAGTTGCGTGCCCGGTGCCACCGCGCGGCACCTGGCGGCATGCCACGGAGACGCGAACCTCGCCCGCGTTGGTGAACTTGATGGCGTTGGTTACCAGGTGCAGCAGGATCTGGATGATTTTGATGTTGTCGGTCGTCACTGTGCTCACATCCGGCCCGACCTCGAAGCGCAGCGCGAGTCCCTTCGCCCGTGCGGACGGGTCCGCCGTCGCACGAACCTTCTCCACCAACTCGCGGAGGTCGGTTCTGGTCCGCCGCGTGGAGGCTTCCCCGCGCGACAAGCTCGCAAAGTTCAAGAGTTCTTCGATCAGCCGCATCAAATGCCGCCCGCGGTGGTACGCCCTCTCGATGTACTCCCGAGCGGGACTTTCCAACTCGCCCACGGTTCCATCGCGCACGATATCAATGTAGCCCAGCACCGCGTTGAGCGGCGTGCGCAGCTCGTGGGATACGGCATTTAGGAATGCCTGTTTGAGCTCGTCCAGCTCACGCAGCTGGGCGTTGACGCTCTCCAGTCGTGCCACGTACTCGACTTGCCGGCGCTCGCGATCCAAGCGAATTCGTTCGACGAGAAAACCATAGAAGAGCGCGACGGCGAGAATGAAAAAAGCATGCAGGGCTGCGTTCTCTTGCGCCAGCCTCACCGGGGCGATGCCGAAGCTGCCGCGGGCCAACGCCAGATACGCCGCAGACGCCAGCAGTGACCCCGCAAGGACGGAAAACAGGTTCTCGCTGGCGCCGGCAAGAAAGATGATGAAGAAGTAGATGACGTAAAAATCGGAGCTGATCGCCTTGGTCAGATAGAAGCCCGTCGTGAGGAGGATCGTATCGACGAGCAGCATCAACGCATCAAATCCCGCATGGGCCACCAGTCGGTCGGGTAGGCGGCCAATGGCAACGTTGGATGCCATCAGCACGACGACGACCACGGACACCGCGAGCCCCGGCCACTCGTCGCCGCTGAAGAGCATGAGATACCCTGCGGCAATGATGAGCACCCACCGCAGGGTGATCACCGCTCGCTTCTTGTCGGCAACGAAATCGCTGTCCAGCCGCGACCGCAGCTGTAGCAATCGCTTCAGTCCTACGAGACCTGCTTCGACGTTCTCCACGCTGGGCAGAGAGCCACCAAGGAACATGCCAACACGCATGGCACAGCAGTCGTAGCGGTATCGCTGCTGGTAGCGTATCTGCGGTAGGCATCCATTTGCCAGCAGCAGCTCGCCCGTCAACGAAACCGCACACGTTGGGCGCTTCTGTACCTGGGCGGTCCTGGTCCTCCTTGACCAGAACGAGCGGGGAGATGCCGGGCCGCTTGCCCGTAGCGGCGCGGCGCCATAGAGTGCGTGAACACATTCGGGTCGACAGGGGAAGGAACACACAAAGGCCGGCAGCCTGGAGGCCTGCCCCGGGGAGGAGCCACATGACAGAGACGAAGAACCACGAGATTCACCTCAAGAGCCGTCCGGTAGGCCTGCCAACAGAGGAGAGCTTCGAGCTGGTCGAAACGCCCATTCCACATCCGAATCCGGGTGAGGTCCTGGTCCGCAACATCTGGATGTCCGTCGATCCATACATGCGCGGGCGGATGATGGATCGCGAGAGCTATGTGCCGCCTTTCCAGATCGGGCAGGTTCTCGACGGCGGATCCGTCGGTCGAGTAATCGAATCAAACCGTGGCCCGTTCGAGGTCGGCGAGTACGTGTGCGGCTTCGGTTCTGGGGGCTGGCGCGAGTACTACGTGTCTGGCGGTGGCGGGCTGCAGAAGGTGGACCCGCAGCTGGCTCCGCTGTCGGCTTACTTAGGCGCTGTCGGCATGCCAGGCTTGACCGCTTACGCCGGCCTGCTGCGCATCGGCGCACCGAAAGCCGGCGAAACGGTCCTCGTCTCGGCAGCGGCAGGCGCGGTCGGGGCGATCGCTTGCCAGATCGCCAAGGTCAAGGGATGCCGCGTCGTTGGCACCGCCGGGTCTGATGCCAAAGTAAAGTGGCTGCTGCACGACGCCGGTGTCGATGCGGCGATCAATTACAAGACATGCGGCAACCTGCAGGCCGCAGTGGGGAGGGAGTGCCCGCGTGGGGTCGATGTGTACTTCGACAACGTTGGCGGAGAGCACCTCGAGGTGGCGCTGAATTTCATGAACACCGGCGGCCGTCTCGTCATGTGTGGCATGATCAGCCAGTACAACAACACACAGCTGGGGCCGGGTCCGTCCAATCTGATCCTGGTGGTCGCCAAGAGCCTCAAGATGGAAGGCTTTATCGTCACCAACTACCTGGACATGGTGCCTGCATTCTACGCCGACATGGGCAAGTGGATCAGCGCCCGGAAGATCCAGTGGAAGGAAACGGTCGTCGAGGGCATTGAAAACGCGCCCAAGGCGTTCATCGGTCTCTTCACCGGAGCAAACCTCGGCAAGATGCTGGTCAAGATCGGCCCGGACGCTGGCGCCTGAGGGTGCAATGTGGGCAAACCGCACTACGCTACATTGACATCGCAGTGTGATTCGCTTAAGAGTTTATGGTCTGGCCATCCGAGTTCTTGCGGGCGTAATTCAGCGGTAGAATGCCAGCTTCCCAAGCTGGACGTCGCCGGTTCGACCCCGGTCGCCCGCTCTTTATCAGGGTCCTGAGCAGGCCGTGAATGGGCTTTGGGTTACGCGGCCTGGCGCTTGGCCTTGCGTGAGACGACTCGAATTTCCACGCGCTTGTTCAGCGCCGTGGCAATTCTCTGGAGCAGCGCAAGCATATCGTCGGCCAAATCGTCGTCTTCGAGCCGAGCGATCATGGTGGGTGTCACCCCGACGCGCCGCGCCAACTGCCGCTGAGACAGCTTCGCCTTCGTGCGCAGCTCGTATGCCGCGCGCGCGACCGCCGCACTCGCGCGTGCTGCTTCGAGCGCCGCCAGCCGCTCGGGCTGACCTTCATAGAAGCGTCGATGGAGAATCTCCAGTGCATCGCTGGTTACCTTCCGCTTCGTCGGCATGTATCACGTCTCCCTATGCGTGAACCGATCCGGGTTGTGTTCGAACTTCCGCTTCCGGACGAGTGCGCGGTTGATATCGAGCGGCGGCACTGCCTTCTCCTTTACAAGACCATGCGAGAGGATCGCCACCACAGTCCTGTGGAAAAAATACAGTATTCGGTAGTTGATTCCCTGTAGGTTCACGCGCAACTCGTGTATCCCGTCACGAAGGTAGTCGGCTTCGGGGCGTCGCAACTCGTGGCCGAGCTCCTTCAGGCGTTCGATTCTCACTCGGCATTTATCCTGCGCCTTTCGCGGCAGTGTGTCGAGCCACACGAGGAGGGGCACGGTTCCATCCTCCTCGCGGTAGAAAACGACCTGCGTCCTCGGCACGGTATCTTCGCTGGACCTGCTGAGTACCCCACAGGTCCGAGGCGCGCAAGAGCAGCACACGCATGCGAAGCCGACGGTAAAGCAGCATCTCGCCGCCGTGCGTACGCTCTTCGACTGGCTGGTGATCGGGCAGGTGATGCTCGTGGGCCGAGCGCACTCAGTGCACGGGCCGAAGTGCGTCTCAAGCATGGCAAGACGCCCGTGCTCACCGCGGAGGAAACGCGAGAGCTCCTCCGGGCAATCGACACGGCCCAAGCGTCCGCGTGGTCGTCCCGTCGCACAAGAGTTCTTTCCGGCCCCTCGTTAGGCATGGATGGGCACCACTTTAGGGCGAAGATCGAACCTCCCGAAACTCCTTACACCCGCATCCGGCAACAAAGCAGGTTGGCCGGTGCCCAGTGTAGTGGTGCCTGGACAAGTGTCCGCACACGCATGTCTTCGACCCCGCCCTCTACACTATTTCAGCCGAGGGGAAATGTCTCACGATCATTGGCACAGAGGGAGGGACCACCTCAGTCTTGTGGAAATGCAGTCGATCGACTAAGAGCAATCGGAGTCGAGTTCGACGCGAAGGACACGTCGAGGATACGTCTATGTTGCGGAAGATCCATCATGTCGGCATCGCCGTGCGCAGTCTCGAAGCGGCATTTGGGTTCTACCGCGATACGCTGGGACTGCCGGTACACAAGATGGCCGTGGTTGAGGATCAGGGAGTCAAGGCCGCGCTGTTGACCATCGGGGACAGCGAAATCGAATTGCTCGAACCGATCAATGCAAACGGCGGCGTCGCGAGGTTTCTGGAACGCCGTGGTGAAGGCATCCATCATGTGTGTTTCGAAACCGACGACGTGGCCGCGGAATTGGCAGCGACCAAGGCGAAGGGCATCGAGGTGATCGATCAGGTCCCGCGCAGGGGGCTGGCGGGCATGATCTGCTTTCTGCACCCGCGTGCGAACCACGGCGTGCTGGTCGAGTACGCACAGCCGCTTGACTGATCGGGCCAAGCTCTGAGCGATGAGCCGCTGATGATTGAAACCATGGGTCTGGCAAAGAAGATCGATCACATAGCGATCGCCGTGAAGGACCTGGACGCTGCGGTGAAGACGTTTACGGACAACTTTGGTTTCCCCGTCGGAAGCAGCGGAACCGTACCCCCATTGAATATGCGCCGGGCGTTTCTCAGTGTCGGTGACGCCTCGCTCGAGCTGTTTCAGCCCACGAGTGATCAGCATCCAGGCGCCAAGTTTCTCGCGGATCGCGGCGAAGGCATGTATCTGCTCTCCCTCGAAGTGGACGATCTAGCGGCAGCGACCGGTGCGCTTGCGGAAAGAGGCGTCAAGGTGTCCACGCAAAGCATTGACAGTGGAATCAAGCTAGGATTCATCAGCCCCAAGCACACGCACGGGGTCCTGCTGCAGCTGATCGAGCATCCGCGCGTCAAACGGGACGATGGGTAAGCTCGACGGGAAAATCGCACTCATTACCGGATCGTCGCGCGGCATTGGCCGCGCCATCGCGCTGGAGTTTGCGCGCCAGGGCGCACACATTGCGGTCAATTACCGCCGTGATGCCACTGCCGCTGCGGCCACGGTGCAGGCGATCGAAGAACTGGGACAGAGTGCCCTCGCGGTGCAAGCCGACGTCAGCGAGTGGCCGGCGGTGCGCAGCATGGCCGACACGGCGGTGCAGCACTTCGGCCACATCGACATCGTTGTCGCCAACTCCGGCATCGCTTCGCGGGTGGCGCCGCTGTGGGACCTCAGCCCCGATCACTGGCACAAGGTCATCAACATCAATCTGCACGGGGTGTTCTACACCTGCCGCGCCACAGTCGGCCATCTGGTCGAGCGCCGCAGTGGAAACGTCCTACTGATCTCGTCGGTCGGTGCGGACATGTGTGGGCCGATGGGTGCGCCGTATTACGTTGCCAAGGCGGGCGTCAATGCGCTGGCCAAGTCGCTCGCCAAGGAATGTGCTGCCGCCGGCGTCCGCGTCAACTGCATCGCGCCGGGCCTCGTGGCCACCGACATGGGCGACCGCATGATGAAGTTCTACGGCGACGCGCTCGTGCAAAGCATTCCACTCGGGCGCCCGGGACAGCCGGAGGACATCGGCAAGGCGGCCGTGTATCTGGCCAGCGACGATGCCAGCTTCGTGACCGGGAAGATCCTGCGCGTCGACGGTGGCGCGTGGATGTGAGGGGTGCAAGCAACGAGGGCTCAGGCTCGAGCGCGCGGCTTCCAAGCGACAGACGATGCAGGCCGAGTTTCACGTACGCAGTGAACGCAAGTACCAGATGATCGACATCACCCGCCGGGTGGCCGAGATCGTCCGCAAGACCAAGCTCGCGACGGGTATCTGCTCAGTGTACGTCACGCATGCAACCGCCGCGGTCGTCATCAACGAGAACGACGATCCCAACGTGTGCGAGGACGTCCTCGATGCCCTCCAGAAGCTGATCCCCGAAGGGGTCTGGCGGCACGACCGCGTCGACAACAACGCGGCGGCTCACATCAAGTCGGCCATTCTCGGACCGGGTGAGACGATTCCGGTGCGCGACGGCAAGTTGGTTCTGGGCACCTGGCAGGCCATCATGCTCGCCGACCTCGATGGGCCGCGTACCCGCCGCGTGGTCGTGACGGTCCGCTGAGGCATAGAAGACGGGCGCCGTTTCCCGTGCCCGGCGGCTGGAGGCTCCCCGTTCGTTCGCGAGCCACGCCAGCCGGGATCCGGATTGACCTGCCGCAACCAAGTCGGTACGCGAACAGAGCCGAAGGGGCATGGCCAAGCGATGCGACCGCTTGCCCCGGCTTCCGTCTGCAGACGAAGTCAGAAAGGAGAAACGGATGATTCAGCAGTCAGTCAACCGCTGGTTGAAAGCCTACCGAGCTGGCAGGCAGCGTGGTGGGTTGTTCGCGGCCCTCCTGCTCAGCGTTCTCGTGTGCAACGGCGGTCCCCCTCGGGCCCTTGCGCAGGGCGGCACACCGGCCACCGAACCGGAGAGCCGCCAGCCGACAGGGCCCACGGACAAGTTCGAGCGCGGGGTACCCCGCACGGCGATGCGCGGTTATCTGCACGCCTGCCGCCAGGGTGATTTCACTCGCGCTGCGCAATACCTCAACCTCAGGCACCTCAAGCCGAAGGACCGTGCCACCAAGGGTCCCGTGCTGGCAAAGCACCTCAAGGTCGCGCTGGACCGGACCCTCTGGGTCGACCTGAACGCCCTGAGTAATGCGCCGGAGGGCAAGACCGACGATGGCCTGCCGAAGCGGCGCGACCTCGTCGGGACGATCCAAACCGCACGCGGTCCTGTGGATATCATGATCGAGCGCGTGCGGCGGCCCGATGGGGTCCGCATCTGGAAAATCTCTGCGGCAACGGTGGCCAAGATTCCGATCCTCTACAAGGAGTTCAGCTACGGGCCATTGGGCGAGCTGCTCCCCGCTCCTCTGTTCGAGATCCGCTTTCTCGAGGTGCAGCTGTGGCAATGGGTCGGGCTGCTGCTCCTGGTATTCGTGGCCTACCTGGTCTCGTGGCTGGCCACCATGTGGATTGCCCGCATCGCCATTCGCTTAGCCAAGCGCTCGCAGACGACGTTGGATGACAAGGTTGTCGCGGCAGTCATCGGCCCTTTGCGACTCGTGGTCGGTGTGGTGGTCTTCTACATCGGTAGCTATGTGCTGGCACTGTCCGTACCTGCGGCCGCCTTCATCGCCGGCGTTGTCAGAGTCCTGTCGGTTGTTGCCGTGACCTGGGTGCTCCTGCGGCTCATCGATGTCTTCGCCCAGGTCGTTGAGCAGCGCTTTGTAGCGCAACGGCACGTGGCGTTGACCCTGGTGCCCCTCGGGCGGCGGACGGTGAAGGTGTTCGTCACTACACTGGCGTTCGTGGCGGTGCTGCAGAATCTGGGGTTGAACGTGAGCAGCCTCCTTGCCGGCCTCGGCCTCGGCGGTCTCGCCGTCGCCTTGGCTGCGCAGAAGACAGTGGAGAACCTCTTCGGCGGCGTCACCTTGATTGCGGACCAGCCGGTCCGAGTCGGCGACTTCTGCCGCTTCGGTGACAAGATCGGGACGGTCGAGGACATTGGCATGCGCTCGACGCGGGTACGCACCCTCGATCGCACGGTGGTCTCCGTCCCCAACGCCGAGTTCTCTTCGCTGCAGATCGAGAACTTCGGCCAGCGCGATTGGATCTGGCTGCACCCCACCATCGGCTTGCGCTACGAAACGACACCGGATCAGCTGCGCTTCGTGTTAGTGGAGCTGAAGAAGATGCTGCTGGCGCATCCCAAGGTTCGTCAGGATCCGGCACGGGTGCGCTTCACTGGCTTCGGCGCCTTCTCGCTTGACTTGGAAATCTTCGCGTACATCCTGACAGCTGACATCAACGAGTTCCTCGCTATCCAGGAGGATATCCTGCTGCGCATCATGGATATCGTCGACGCCAGCGGTACCGGCTTCGCCTTCCCATCGCAGACAATTTACACCGGCAAGGATGGCGGTCTGGACGCCGCCAAGAGCCGCGCCGCCGAGGCGCAGGTGCAGCAGTGGCGCTCGCAGAACGCGCTCTGTCTACCGAACTTTCCTCCGGAGCGCATGGCTGAGCTGCAGCACACGCTCGACTATCCCCCGCGCGGGTCCGCGCTGCGGCGCTGAAGGGCTCGAACGTCGGCCGGCCTATACCGCACCGTTTCGCCCTTCCGGTGCGCAGCTGGAGGCGGTAGAGTGCACTGTGTTGTACTGCAGAGTCGAGAAAGGAGCACTGCAATGGAAGCTCAGCACGATCACCCGGCAGGCGTGGAGAATCGAGAGTTCGATGACACTGTCATCGCGTTTGGCACGCCGCCAGGCACAGCGGCCCGGCCCCAGCTGACGTCAGCGCCGTTGCTCGCGGCCGTGTGTCGGGCAGGGACCACGCATATCTATGGCGATACTGCCGACGCGCAGGAACTCGGCCGCCTGATCACGACGGAGACCGGGGCGATCGTCCGGGAGGTCGACGGCAATACCGCAAACCAGCCGCTGGTACACAAAGTCATCAAGCGGTACCTGGAAGGCAGCGAACCGGCGACCTGGGCGCGGCAGCTGCGCGCGCTGCGGCCTGACCTGTCGAAGGAGCAACTCCATCCGCTGCTGTACGCCATCGTCTGCGGTCGCATCGGGAACGATGCCGCGCGTGCGTTCGGTGCCGGTCGGGCCTGGGAGGTGAGCTTGCAGTTGCACATGGGCCTCGGTGCCGATCCCGAAACCTCGAAGCGCGTCGGTCGCTACCTGCGACGGATGGTTCCCTCCGGGGTCGTCAAGGTGCCCTTCACGCCGCAGGCACCGCACTGCTTCCTGATCGCGCGGGACCTCGAACGCGAAGGGATTCCGGTCAACTTCACCTCGACGTTTTCTGCCCGCCAGGCAGTGGCCGCCGGGCTGTTGTCGAATGTCACGCTGACCAACATTTTCATGGGTCGTCTGAATCAGGGGCTCAAGGCTGCCCTGCTCGGGGAGCACGTGGATCTCGAGGCCCAGCGCGCGCTGCGCCGCCTGCGCCGGGAGGCGGGTATCAAGACGCTGCTCATCGTGGCCAGCGTGCGTGAGTGGCAGACCTTCGTTCACGTTGCCGGCTGCGATGTTTTCACAGCGCCGTTGAATGCCATCCGCGGTTTTCTGCAGCAAACGCAGTTCGCACCCGAGGACATCACAAGCCGCCTCGAAACGTCTTACGCCGATACGCTCGGGGTCGCCGAAGACGTGCTGCACGCGCTCGGCACGGAACGACTCGCGCGGCTGTACACCGTGGAGCCGGAGCTGATCGAGTTCCTGCGCGAGCTGCGAGCGACCGCAGAGTACCGAAACCTGCGTGACGGCGACCAGCTGTTCAAGCAGTGCGATCAGGCGGGGTTTGGCGATCTGTTCTATGCGCCGTCCGGTGCCGAATGGCGGGAACTGCGCAAGGGAAAGCTCCCGGACCTCCAGGCGCCGCTCACGAGCCGTCTTCCCATCGATACCTTGTACAGCCTGCTCGCCGATGCCGACTTTGAAAAGTACCAGAAGGATATGGACACGCTGATCGAAGAACGCATCGGTGGCTGAGTAGCAGCTTCGGAACAGGGAAGACTGCGGGATTTTTCCTCAGGGGAGGCTACAGGTTCTCGATGGGCACGGGTTCCACAGGATCAGCGAGGGCAAAGCCAAAGACGCGGGCGTAGAAGTACAGCTCCGCCTCGAGAGCGCGCTTGATGGTTTGAGCACGCCGGAAACCATGTTGCTCACCGGCGAACGCGACGTAGGCGACGGGCAACTTCCGCGCTCGGAGGGCGGCCACCATCGCCTCAGCCTGACTCGGCGGCACGACCTTATCCTCCAAACCTTGGAAGAAAATGACCGGGCAGCGCAAGCGGTCGGTGAAATGGATCGGCGAACGAGACCGGTAGAGATCACGCCGCTTCGGGTAGTGCCCGACCAGGCGCTCGTCATAGTGCGACTCGAACTTGTGCGTCTCCTTTGCCAACGTTTCCAGATCGCCGATGCCGTAGTAGCTGGCCCCGGCTTTGAAGACGTCGCGAAAAGTGAGGGCGCACAGGGTCGTGTAGCCGCCGGCGCTGCTGCCGCGAATGCCGAGCCGATGGCTGTCGACCAGGCCGCGGCGGACCAGCTCGCGCGCCCCGTTCACGCAGTCCTCGACGTCGACCACCCCCCATTGCCCGTCGAGCCGCTGCCGATACGCGCGCCCGTAGCCGCTGCTGCCGCCGTAGTTCACGTCAAGCACGGCAATGCCACGGCTCGTCCAGTATTGGATCGTCACATTCAGGGCGACGGACGCTGCGGCCGTCGGGCCGCCATGACTCATGACGAGGAGCGGCGGCTGCGTGCCCGTGGGCCCGACGTAATCGCGATTCGCTGGCGGATAGAACCAGCCGTAGGCGGTCTGGCCGTTCGCGGTGGGAAATGCGATTGCTTCGGGTTTCGAGATATAGCCCGGGTCAATGCGGATCGTACTCGAACGGCGGAGCACCGCCAGACCTTGCGTTCTGAGGTCACGCTTGGTGATGGACAACGGCTCCGCCGGTGAGCCGGCACACAACACGACGCGCCCCGGCGCGGCGCGGACGGCTGTGATCTCGGGATAGGGCACATCGAGGGGCTCCAGCGCCGGCGGGTCCCCCGCGATCACGGCCAGGTGCCATGTTCCTTGCTGCGTGTAGCTACAGATCAGACGAGCGGCGGACTCGAAGGCGTACGTCGATTGACCGAATACCCATTGTGGCCGTCCAAACTCGGCTGCGCGTTCGCACAGCGGCTCGCACCGCTCACCACGCCACCGGGACAGGTTCCACCAACCAGTCCGGTCGGACACGAAGTGGAGCACGCTGCCCGGCGACCACTCCGGCTGGAAGATGGATTCGCCAGCGCCACCTGCAATGCGTCGTGCCTGGCGGGTCACGCCCTGTGCGGTGAGCTCGGCGACCCACAGCTCGCTGCCATCCCACGGCATGTTGGGATGATTCCACGCTAGCCACGCGAGCCGTGCCCCGTCGGGACTCAAGCGGGGCGAGGAGTAGAAATCGTTGCCCCCGACGAGGACGACCGGTGGAGCGCACCCGTCGAGCGGGACGCTCACCAGCGTATTGACGGGCTCGTTGGCGACACCCGTATGATCTTCGCGTACCCAGATCATGCGTTCGCGGCGCCGATCGATCACCCCATCCGCGTAGCGGAGATCCCCGGCCGGCGTGATCGGGCGCGGCTGCCTACCGCGATCCTGGCGATACAGGCGTTGGTCACTGAAGTTCGAGAAGTACACCGTGCCGTCGGCAACGGCGAACGCGCCGCCGCCGTACTCGTGTACCCGCGTCCGCGCACTGAACGGTGCGGGCGTCACGTCGGCGATCTGGCCATCCGGCGTCCGCCGGACGACGACGGACCGCCCGCCTTCGGCGGAGCGCGTCTCGGTCCAATAGATGTCGTCCCCATCGAGCGCGATCTGCCCGAGACCGGTGGTTTCAGCGGCGATCTGGGCCGCTGTGATCGGCGATTTCCACGCCCCGTACGGTACAACCTGTGGAGCAGTCATGCGGGCCGGCGGCCTCCGAAGACGGCGAGTTCAAACGCCTTGAAGTAGCCGTCAACGTCTACACATCCGCTCACGCGCAGCATCACTTCGATCTGTTCTGCGCCGAACGGGATCCGTTCGCGCACACCTTCGAGAAAGGCTCGCACCAGCGAGGCCTTCTTCCAAACCTCATTACGCTTGACCGTGCTTGCCATCCTTGTCCGCCCCAAACCATCCGCTGTCGTGTGCGCCGGGTCAAGCCGACCCTGTCCGACGTTCGTTCAACCAGGGGTCCCGGTGGCAGCGGCCGAGGCTAGCACGCGCCAATCGCTTGCCGTAAGAGTGCCACGCGGCTAGCTTGTTGCGATATGTCGCTCACGGGATCTGCCCAGGCCGGACCCATGGAAGAGGCCATCGACGTCGCGTTTCGTGATGTGTCCATGGCGTTCGAGGATCGCCAAGTGCTGCGGAGCCTCTCCTGCGAATTTCCCCGCGGCAAGATCTCAGTGATTCTGGGTGGCAGCGGGTCCGGCAAGACCACGATTCTCCGGCTGATCGGAGGTCTGATTCGCCCACAGCACGGTCAGATCATTGTCGCAGGGCAGGATGTTACCCGTCTATCAGACGCTGCGCTCGATACGGTTCGCCGGAAGCTGGGCATGATGTTTCAAGGGGGTGCGTTGCTGGATTCCTTCACGATTTTCGACAACCTGGCGTTTCCTTTGCGCGAACACACCTCGCTGAGTGAGCGGGACATCGCCGACGAGGTGCATCGACAGTTAGTCGCGGTGGGTCTTTCCCGTGTCGATACGCTCCTGCCAAGCCAGCTGTCAGGCGGTATGATCAAGCGGGCGGCGCTGGCACGCGCCATCATCAACCGCCCGCAAATTCTCCTTTGCGATGAGCCGTTTTCGGGGCTCGATCCGGTGTCCGTGAAACGCATCGAAGCGTTGCTGCGCCGGATCAACCGACAGCTCACCGTTACCATGCTGGTCTCGTCGCACCACATTCCGTCGACGTTGCGCATGGCGGACCATGTGGTCTTGCTGTGCCGGGACCGCGCTGTATCGGGTTCACCGACCGAACTGCGGCAGAGCGCCGATCCGCGGATCGCCGGTTTTTTCAACGAGGAAGTGGACGAGTCGATCGAGGCACCCGAGGAAGTGGCGCCCGAGCCGCGCCGGCGGCGGCGGTGGGCCGCGTCATGATTCTTCTCATCCAAGACCTCGGGTGGGCGCTGATCACGTTCATCGATCATCTGGGCCGCCTCGCCGTCTTTGCTGGGCAGATCCTGCGGGCCGTCCTGACACCACCCGTGCGGATGCGGGCGTTCGTACAAGAGATTTTCAACCTCGGCGTTTTGTCGCTGGTGATCATCTGTGTCTCCGGTCTAGCGGTCGGCATGGTCATCGGCCTGCAAGGGTACAACACCCTGGTGCGGTTCGGGGCGGAGCAGTCACTGGGAGCCGTGGTCGGTCTGAGTCTCATCCGTGAGTTGGGGCCTGTGTTGACGGCGCTCCTCACAACGGGCCGCGCGGGCTCGGCCACGACCGCCGAGATCGGTACCATGGTCGCTACCGAGCAGCTGGACGGGCTGCGGATGATGTCGGTCAATCCCATCCACCTCGTCGTGACACCGAAGGCGCTTGCCATGATCTTCGTGATGCCGCTGCTGTCGGCCCTGTTCATCGTGTCCGGGCGGGCGGGGGGATACCTCGCAGGGGTCGACATCATGGGGGTCGATGGGGGAAACTACATTTCGAGCCTGGAATCGGCGGTGGTGTTTTCCGAAGACGTGGTCGGCAGCCTATTGAAGGCCCTGATCTTTGGCGCGCTCGTCGGCTTGGTCGCGACGTACCGCGGCTATACGAGCGCACCGACGTCGGCGGGTGTCAGCGCCGCGACGACCTCGACGGTTGTCGTGGGCTCCGTGTCAATCTTGATTTGTGACTACTTCATCACCGCGTTGTGGGGCGTGTAGGGGGAAGGTAAGGGATGAACCGATCACCCGTGCGGGATTTTGTGGTTGGCCTTTTTGTCCTGGCTGGTTTGAGTGCCGTCGCGTACCTGTCAGTGACCGTCGGCGGACTGTCCCTGCTGAGCGGCCAGGGTGGGTTGATCCTGTACGCGCCCTTCGATCAAATTGGTGGGTTGAAATCACGGGCGCCAGTGGTGATCTCCGGGGTGAAGGTTGGCGAGGTGGAATCGATTACCCTTGGTGAGGATTATCGTGCGCGAGTCAAAATGGTTTTGCAGCCGACGCTCAAACTTCCGGTCGACACCTCGGCGTCAATCGTGACCGCCGGCTTGCTCGGGGATCGCTACATCTCCCTGCAGCTTGGCGGCGAGGACAGGGACCTCAAGTCGGGTGACGAGATCCGGTTCACCGAATCGGCCATCCTGCTCGAGCGGCTGATCGGCAAACTCATATACGGGAGCAATGAACAGAAGAAGGAGTGAGGCAGTTCGGCATGAGAACGACGAGTCCCATAGCGTGCGTCGCCCTTGCGGTGGTTTGCTGTCTGAGCTGCTGGTGCTCACCGGCTGCCGCCATGGACCGACAGGATCACGATCCGCTCGAGGCCATGAACCGCAAGATTTTTTGGTTCAACGATCACGTCGACACCTACATCCTCGTCCCTGTGGCCACGGGGTGGGACAAGATCACCCCGGCACGGGTGAAGAAGTCCGTGTCGAACTTCTTCGCCAACCTGAACTTTCCCGTCGTCGCGCTCAACAACCTGCTGCAGGGGAAGTTTCTCCACGCCGGCTCGGATGTCGGCCGTTTCGCCGTGAACACGACGGTCGGTTTGCTCGGGTTCTTCGATCCCGCATCGGGCTGGGGCCTGACGCAGCATGAGGAAGACTTCGGCCAGACGCTGGGCAGATGGGGGTTGCCACCCGGGCCGTACCTGGTGCTGCCCTTTTTCGGGCCGTCAGATCCACGTGACGCCGTCGGTCTAGGCGTCGACTCGGCGACCCTGGTCTATCCCTTTCTGGTCGACATCAAGTACACGGTGGCGGCCACCGGGGTCCAGGTCATCAACGCCCGTGCGCTCGTTCTGAAGGAAGTGCGGGACTTGAAGGAAGCATCCTTTGACTATTACGTGGCGGTGCGCAATGCGTATCAGCAGCGGCGCGAAGCGCTAGTGCATGATCGTAGCGGTCCGGCTGAGGAGGACCAGAAGGAACTCTACACCATCGAGACCGATGGCGGAGAAGGAGAATAGCGTGGTGCAGAACCGGTTGCAGCGTCCAGGGCTGGTAGCGAACGGCGCGGCCATTCGGCGTTCGACTTCGGCTTGCGCCCTGCTGGTGTTTCTTCTGCTCGGCCTGACCGCCCTGCCGCCAGCCGTGACGGGTGCCGCCGAAAGTCCCACGGCTGTGGTGCGGCACACGACTGATGCGGTGCTCGCAGTGCTCGCCGATACGAACCTCACGGCGGATCAGAAACGGCACGAGATCGAACAGATCGTGTACGCGCACTTCGACTTCCGCACGCTCTCGCGCCTGGTGCTGGCGCGCAACTGGAAACGGCTCACGCCGCCGCAGCAAACGGACTTCGTCGAAGAGTTCAAGAAACATCTCTCGCTGACCTACGGGAAGAACGTCGAGCGCTACAACAACGAACGCGCGATTGTGCTCAGCGATCGCCAGGAACCCGGCGGAGACTGGACGGTCAAAACCAAGGTGGTCCGGCCCACGGCGTCCGACTTCCGCGTCGATTACCGGTTGCGCAAGCGGCACGGCGAGTGGCGGGTGATCGACGTGATCGTCGAAGGCGTCAGCCTGGTGGCCAATTACCGCTCACAATTCCAGGAGATCGTGAGCAACGAGGGTCCAGCGAAACTCATCGAACGGCTGCACGAAAAGAACGCCAGCGGCGAAGGCCTCAAGACGTAGGCCGACTGCCCGAGCCGATCACAACTGAATCATGCCGTCTCCTCGGATTCCCAGCCGGCAGCCGGGGTGTGTGCACGAATGACACTGTGGCGACCGATTGGCGGCGCTGCCAAAGCCGGCAACCCAATCAGTGACCTTGTAGCTGCCTAACTGGTTACCTAAGCCCAACTATACGGTTGCCGTTCACTGACCAGAGGGTGCCGCCGCGCTCTCCACGTCAAGGGCATCATCAGCCCACCAATGCAGAAACGTCTGGTATTCCAAGCCCATACAATGATCCATTTCTGAGCGGTGTCTCGCAGCTTCCCGCACGGCGATAGAGCTCGCCAGTCAAGCCCGCGTGTGGGCATGAAGGTAGCTACGCTCTCGAGCATGCCTCACAAGACAACGGGTACCCACCGCCAAGGAGGCTTTTCTCTGTTCGAAGCGCTGGTCGCGATCTCGCTGGCAAGCGTCGTTTCCCTGACTGCCCTGCCGGTCGCGAATGAATACGTGCAGCAATACCAGCTCGTGGGTGCCGCCAATACGGTAGCGTTCGATATCGCCAGGGCGAGAATGCAGGCAGTGGGGCAGAACATGTTCATCCGGATTCGCTTTCTGGACGCGCAACACTATGTGCGCGAACGCAGCCCGGACGGCGTCGCGTTCACGCAGGATGGGGCGCCGTCTGCATTGCCGAGCGGCGTCAGTGCGCAAACACCGCCCGTTACGACCTTCAATCGCAACGGCATGGCGCTGCTTGCGACTACGATCACGCTCACCAACGGTGAGAGCAGCAAGGTGCTGCGGACCAACATCCTTGGCCGGGTAACGATTTCATGATGGTAGGACGCTCCGACAGCGGCTTCACCTTGCTCGAGGTGCTCGTGGCCCTCACCCTCTTCGCGGTTGTGGCAGCCGGGCTGAGCGTGACCACCATCGGGAGTGTGAAAGCCAACAGTCAGAGCAGGCGCGTTGCTGCCGCGTCCGCTCTCATCCAGGACAAGATTGAACAGTTGCGCGCGCTTGACCCGTCTACCGATCCCGTCGATCTGCAACCTGGGTCGCATGATGATCCGCTCAACCCCGTCACCCCGCTGGGTGGGCCAAACGGCACCTTTACACGCACCTGGGTGGTGACACCGAATACGCCGAAAATCGGACTGTCCGAGGTTGTCCTCACCATTTCATGGAACGGCCCCGACGATCCCGCGCCGCGGTCGATCAGTGCTGCCACCTATGTCTGTCGGAGCACCGCATGCAACTAACGGCCAGGGTGCGCACTCGTCTGCTTGACCAGCAGGGCTTCACCCTGATGGAAGTGCTGGTAGCTTCCACACTCAGTCTCGTTGCGCTGGCCGGCTTCCTTTCCTTCAATCGCGGGCAACTTTTCACACTGCGTAATCAGGCAAACCAGCTGGACCTTCAGACGACAGCACGCAACATCGTTGACCTCTTCGCCAGAGAGGTGCGGCGCGCCGGCATGAACCCAGGCTGCGGCATCCCTGGGTTCAGCGGTATCGCTGCTGCCACAGCGTCGTCGCTACGCATCCAAGCTGACTTGAACGGCGATGGCCTCCTGACTGCACCGAACGAGGATATTACTTACCACTACGTCCAGGAAACGACTGCCGTCGAGCGAATCGATCACAACGGTGTGACGGACGTGTTGGTGTCAGGGGTCGACTTGAACGGCTGCGTCATCCGGTACTTCGATCAAGACGGGGCAGAACTGGTACCGGGGGGGACGGGCCTGAACGCCGGCGAGCGCGCAAGCATCCGCCGCATCCGCGTCGAGTTGACGCTGGCTGGTGCTGCGGTAGACCCCACGAACACGCTGCCCCTCCGGGCACAGGTTGCTACGGACGTCGACCTCCGCAACCGGTACTTCGTCAATCAGACTGCCTGCCCATGAACGGAGCACTGACGCCCCAAAGACGGTTCGTACGCGATCAGGATGGCTGCGCCCTGGTTGCCAGCTTGCTCCTGCTGGTCCTCCTGCTGACGCTCGCAGGGGCTGTGCTGCTTCTCAGCACGCTGGATCTGCGTTCCACGTCGCACTACCGGACCGGCAACCAAGCGCTGTTCGCGGCGGAATCCGGGCTCCTGCACGCGCTCAGCACGATGAACGAGCGGGGCGTCCAGAGCTTCGAGGAGGTGGCGGCGGCGCAAACGTGGAACGGCCTGTATGGCCCATCGCTGAAGACGATACCGAACTACCCCCAATTCAGCTACAAGGTCGGCGTAGCGGCTGACGCAGCAGATCCCGTCAATCGCGGAAGCATCACCGTCACCGGCTCTGCCCCGCTGCAAGCCGAGCGCGTGGTGCGCATCGCTCTCGTGCGGTCCAATGCCGGTGGTTTGCCCGGCGCCCTCTACCTCAGTGCCGATACCATCGACAGCGCCACCTTCCAGGGTAATGCGTTCGGCATTGACGGGAACGACCACACCGTTCTGGGCGACGCGAATCCCTCCGGACCCCTCAAGCCCGGCATTGCAACCCGTAATGACGGAGTGGCCGGGACAGTTACCAACAGCCTGAGCAATCAACAGAAAGACAACGTCCAAGGCTTGGGGTTCAGCCTCGATCCCCTGACACCGAGTGTACGTGCCACTGGCGGGCCGACGGTGAACGACCTCGACCAAATTCTCGCCAGTATTCTCGCCAATGCTCCAGGGGCGGTGACGAGTAGCCAGAGCGCCTTCAACGGCAACGACACCTTCGGGACCCTGGCAGCACCGCAGGTGACCCACCTGACAGATCCCAATGTCCGGCTCAACGGCAACGCGACGGGCGCCGGGGTGCTCATCGTCGATGGCTCGCTGACCGTCTCCGGCGATCTGAACTTTGTGGGCTGGATCATCGTTCGCGGCGATACGGTCATCAACGTGACCGGCAATGCAGATGACGGCACCATTGTTCTTGGTAATGCGACGATCCGCGGCGCACTCTGGACGGGACATCTACAAGTCCAGGTCGGGGGAAGCGCGATCATCGACTACTGCGACGCGTGCCTGCGGCTGGTGGCGGATTCTGCAAGCGGCAACTTGATCGGGAACGTCCCACGCCCCATGAGCGTCGTTTCATGGCAGGAGTTGTAATGGCGAATTCTAGAACGCTCGTTGTGGTGCTTGCTACGGCCTGTGCGGTGGCCGCAATCCCAGTGATAGCTGCTGGGGCCGACATTCCACGCTGGCCTTCAGAGCAGGAAGCGCGCCTCCAAGAACTCGAATCGCAGGTCCTCGGCCTACAACGCAAACTCGCGGCTGCACAGCTGAGCGGCGATAAGGAAGCAGCCAAGAAGCTCGCAGAAGAATTCAGAACTCTGCAAGGCGAGCGCATCCAACTCCTACGGGCGACCCGGCAGCTCCCATAGGCACTCCTGTCGATCTCCACGGCGGATCGATGAACGCTCTCATTCAGGGCGGCGTCGTTCGCGTGACGAGAGCGTTTCAGAATGGTCCGCGACACACGCTGCGAAGGCGAAGAAACCTCACGCGTGCGGTGATCACGTATTGCCGAGAAAGGTGACGCAAAATGTCATCGCGCACCGATAGGCGTATGGCTCGGTGCGCGGAAGGCGGAAAGCCGCTGGCGCGCTCTCCCCCTTAGCTGCCGGCACGGTTCTCGCTCCCGCCGGAGGGTATGAACTCCAACGATGCAAGCCCGGCACGGCGTATTTCGGGGGCGTGAAATGGCAACTCGGCGACAAGGTGCGTTGCGTGGCCAGAACGGCTTTGCTCTGATTTCGAGTTTCCTGCTGCTGGTGCTGTTACTGACCCTTGGAGGAAGCGCGTTGTTTGTCAGCGCGCTGGACCTGCGTTCGTCGGCCCACTATCGCACCGGCAACCAGGCTTTTTTCGCAGCGGAATCCGGGCTCCTACACGCTTTGAGCACGATGAACGAACGGGGGGTGCAAAGCTTCCAGGAAGTGGCGGCCGCCCAGACATGGAATGTGCTGTACGGCTCGGCGCTGAAGACCATGCCCAATTTCCCGCAATACAGCTACGAGGTCACTGTTGCCGCTAATGCAACGGACCCCGTCAACCTGGGGACGATCACCGTGACCGGCTCTGCCCCCCTGCAGGCGCGGCGCGTGCTCCGGGTGTCCCTCGTGCGCTCCGGCGCCGTTGGTGCCCCCGGCGCCCTCTATCTGGCCGCGGACACCGTGGACAGCGTAACATTTACGGGCAACGCCTTCGGCATTGACGGAAATGACCATACTGTCTTGGGCGCCGCCAGCCCAACCGGTCCTGTCACGCCCGGCATAGCAACTCGCAATGACGGTGTGACGAGCGCTGTCACGAGCGGCTTGAGCAACCAGCAAAAAGACAACGTGCAAGGCTTGGGGTTCAGCTTCGATCCGCTGACACCGAGCGTGCGCACGACCGGAGGCCCGGGTGTGGACGATCTCGACCAACTGGTCACCAGCGTCCTCACCAACGCCTCCACCGTCGTGACCAGCGCCAGGCGCAACTTCAACGGCAATGACACGTTTGGCACGCTGGCAACCCCTCAGGTGACCCACATGACGAATGGCAGCGTCCGGCTCAACGGCAACGCCACTGGCGTTGGCGTACTCATTACGGACGGGTCGCTCACTATTAACGGCACCCTCAATTTCGTCGGCTGGATCATCGTCCGCGGCGATACCATGATCAATGGCACCGGGGGTCCAGACGATGACACTATTGTCCTCGGCAATGCGACGATTCTGGGCTCTCTCTGGACCGGCCACCTGCAAATCAAAGTTGGGGGCAGCGCGATCATCGACTACTGCGATGCGTGCCTCCATATCGCGGACCCGGCGGGCGGGAATCCAATCGGGAACGTCCCGCGTCCCATGCGGGTCGTCTCGTGGCAGGAGCTGTAAGGAACACGCTCGATCAGCACGTATCCTCGTCACAGCTCACTGTGATCGTGTCCAGCGTCTTATTGAATCAGCTTTTGCCGCAGGGCTAGGGCGACGGCGTGGGTGCGATCCGTCGCCCCGAGTTTGAGAAACGTCCGCCGTATGCGTAGCTTTACTGTTTCCAGTGACTGCTGCGTCCGTTGAGCGATCTCCTGGTTGCTGAAGCCTTCGGCGACCAGCCGCAGCGTTTCGAGCTCCCGCGGGTTCAGCTCCTTCAGCGCCGGCCCCTGACCCGAACTCTGAACCAGGCGCAACACGTCCGACTGCAGTGCTGGATCGATGAACCCCTTGCCACTGGCCACTGTGCGGATGCCTTCCAGGAGCATGGTGCTGGGGCTGCTCTTCAACACGTAGCCGTCAGCGCCACGGCGTAGCGCCTCCGCCACGTATCCGTACGACTCGTGCATCGAGCAGACCAAGGTCCGGACTTTCGACGCCCGGTCTTTCACCATCGCGATGAAGTCAGCTCCCCGGATGACCGGCATTTCCAGATCGACGATGACCACCTTGGGCTGCGCCCGCCGGATGGCGTCGGCCGTTTCCGGTGTACCACTACCCTCGCCGGTCACCTCGATATCCTCCTCAAGGTTGATCACTTGCGCGATGGCTTGGCGCACCATCAAGTGATCGTCGACAACGAAGACCGTGATAGCCATCTCATTCCCTCGCAAGCACCCGGGAAGCACGATCAGTGCGCCTTGGGTACGCGCTGATGAGGTGCGCCCGGCTCGATGCGTCCGGCGCCCCAATCTCCCTGGTCCCCGACCGAAGCACCACGCCGGCAAGAGCAGCAATTTCTCTGCTGTTGCCCGCGATCTCGCCTCACCGGGCAGCGCCACTGCTGCGAGCACGTGCTCCTTGACTGCTCTCGCCGCTCACCTCACAATCATTAATTGAATGTCGCACACTGGGAGTCAAGCTGCCGTCCCTGCCCGGCGCACGTTCCGCGATCCTGCAGCGGCGGCGAGCTGCCGGGCTCTTCGGACCACCTTGGCGCTCGCGACGTGCCTGACCCTGATCACAGGCGCTGCGCGTGCCGCGAAGTGGCACGAGTGCCCAGCGCCGCCACTGCCCGTGTATCCGTCCATTCGGGGAGCGACTACCGCACCTTTCATTCACCCTGGACACGACCTAACCGTTCTCCTCAATGACGACGAGGTCGCGGCCAGCGGCGGCTTCAGCCTTGCACCGCTGGGCAACCAGATCTCGATCGTCTTTCACTCGCTCTTCGGCGACTCGGTGACGTTGCCGCCGCAGGTCGCCAGTGCTTCGAGCCCTTGGGTGCTCCACTTCGTTTTTCCGGATAGCGAGACCGAAGTGAAGCAGATGCTGGCTGGCCCCGTGAGCATCCGCGTCGTCGCCAATGGCCAGGAGGTGGCACACATCAGCTGGACCGATCTCGTGGGGCTGCCACCGCCCAACGACGTGACACGGCTCGTTCTCGGGCAAGACCCTGACCAGGTGGTCCTCGCCGCGATGGCGGCCGACGGCGACGTCTGGGTTCCGGCGACGTTTCACGGAGACCCCATGGAGATGCCGAGCTGTCCGGGTAACTTCATGCAGCCACTGCCAATCCAGGTCGCAGCAGCGGAGATTGTAGGCGGGTCGCCGTCGGTGTGGGATCCCCTAAAGCGGATTCGCGGGGTCGGGTGCTATTTGGGCGACCTGGTGATTGGCGGCGACAACTTCTATGGCATGCTGCTGCAGGCCCGCATCGGTCTCGTGCACGTCGGTGGCACCCTGGGTGTGTCCATCTGCCGCGTGAACGACGCGATTGACCTCGTGCTACGGGTGCACGGTGCTCACTCGTGGTCGCACAGCCCGAGCTCGCCCTTCCGCTCGGTAGCATGGGAGTCCCGGCCAATTGGGCTACGGCTCGTCGCGGCGAATCCTATTCCCTTTCCCTCGGACGGCCGCGGCTCTGAGTACTTTGGCGCCGGGGCCGCACAGCGTGACAGCTTCGGTGCAAGCTGCTCAGCAGAGACGTCTGAGTCTGAGGAGACGATGGAGGATCGCTGATCCTGTAGTGATCCAGAAAAGCGCCAGAAGTAGCGGCTGGATGTTCACCGCCAGCGCTGGCCTTCCGGGCGAGATCGCGGCGTGCAGAACTTTCCCGCTGCCGTCTTGCAGGACGCGGCCGTAGCGGTCGATTACGACGCTGATTCCCCGGTTAGCAGCCCGCACGACTGGCACCCCGGTTTCCACCGCCCGCAGGCGGGCCTGGGCAATTTCACGTCGGACAGCTGGCAAGGGCAGGTCTGCATCGTTGCTCACGACCAAGAGCGCATCGGCACCCGAACGGACCGCCTCACGGGCAAGATCGGGGCGCTCTGCTTCAAAGCAAATCAGCATCCCCAGCCGGCAGCCCCCAGCATTGAACAGGGCAGGCTGCGTGCCCGGTGTGACCGCCGCCGCCTCGAGCCATTTCGGCCGCACGCTCAGGGGCCCCGGCCAGTACTCTGCAAACGGCACCAGGGCGCGTTTGTCGTAGGCTTGCAACGGTGCCGCCGCATCGATCCGGTACACGGAGTTGAACAACCGCTGCCGCCACCCGGAACCCCACCTCCCCCACACCCACCTTGTCATGGCTGCTGCCGTCAGGTCGAATAAACCCACTGATCCCCGTGTTCACCGTCCGCGCAATCCCCACACGGTTCTCCACCGCCCGAAACGTGCAGATCGCAAAATGC